>JBIILS010000067.1:0-6669 GCA_044232585.1 Ilumatobacteraceae bacterium | reverse complement strand
CCCATTCTGAAAGATCCTCGCCTGAAGGCATTGGTTCACATAACGGGAGGCGGGTTAGTAGAAAATCTTCCACGTGTTTTCCCTGAGGGAATTTCAGCAACAGTCGATATTTCGTCTTGGCCAAAACCGCCGTTGTTCGAATTTGTCGAAAGTTTGGTGTCATTGGGGGTTGACGAGTTGTACCGAACGTTAAATATGGGAATCGGTATGGTGCTCGTAGTGGCGCCAGAAAATGCCCAACAAATTCAGACTCTCATTGCTGAAGAGACATGGGTGATTGGCGTGTTAGATACTCAAGCGCCCGGGTCGCCTCAAGTGGTGTTGCGATGAGCACGCAACGGACTCGGCTCGTCGTCATGGTGTCAGGCAATGGCAGCAATCTTCAAGCCATTCTTGATGCTTGTGAGTATGGCTGGTTAGTTGCTGACGTTGTCGGTGTTGTCTGCAATAAGGCCGGGGTACCTGCAATAACGCGGGCGGAGCGCAGCACAGTTCCAGTAGTCATTCTCGAACCCCTAGTAGATGAAAAGCGGCACGATTACGACATGCGGCTTCGTGCCGTTGTGCAGGGGTTTGACCCTGACATTGTTGTTCTCGCTGGTTTTATGAGAATTTTGTCGAATGCTTTTTTGCAACAATTCCCCTCACGAGTAGTGAACCTTCATCCGGCATTGCCCGGGGAATTACCTGGAACCCACGCAATCGAGCGCGCGTTTGTTGAGTCACGCGAAAATTGGCGCACACATAGCGGTATTACTGTGCACTTCGTTCCGGATGAAGGGGTAGACACGGGACCAGTTCTGGCTAGTGAAGTAGTGCCGATTCATGTTGATGACACTCTTGAGACATTTACAGAACGTATGCACGAACGAGAGCATGTTTTGCTTGTGCAAACCCTCAGTGATTTGTGTCAAAAAGTCTCCTCGCTACAAGATTCGGAGTTGGCTTTATGAATCCTTTAAATAATCAGGTATTCAGCCCCATTGAAGGGTTGACCTTTGATGATGTTGTTCTTGTTCCCGGGTTCAGTGATGTCCTTCCTGGGGATGTTGATGTGTCGGCACAACTGGTACCAGGTATCACTCTTGCTGTTCCTGTTATGTCTGCAGCAATGGACAAAGTTACTGAAGCTCCGATGGCGATTGCACTAGCACGCATCGGTGGAATTGGAATACTGCATCGCAATATGACTATTGAAGAACAAGTAAACAACGTGTCGCAGGTCAAGCGGTCTCAGGCCGGAATGATTACCGACCCGGTTACTCTTCCGGTTACGGCCACACTCGCAGATGCAGAAGAACTCATGCATCGGTACCACTTCTCAGGAGTTCCCATTACAGATGCTGATGGATTATTGCTTGGCATTATTACGAATCGTGATATTCGTTTTTGTGATGCGTCTGACTTTCCAAAATCAGTCACTGGATTCATGACGCCTTCTCCGCTTGTCACTGCCACCGTAGGAACGACTCTTGATGAAGCTCGGGCCATCCTGCAGAAGCACCGAATTGAAAAATTGCCGCTTGTCAATGACCAGGGGTACTTGCAAGGTCTGATCACGGTGAAAGACATTATGAAAGCGAAGGAATACCCTCGTGCCACTCGCGACCAAGGAGGACGGCTTCGTGTTGGTGCTGCAGTGGGTGTCGGCCCAGATCTAGAGGAAAGAGTTGCGGCACTCGTAAGTGCAGGAATAGATGTGGTGGTTGTCGATACTGCGCATGGTCATACTCAAGGTGTTCTTGATGCAGTGCGACGAATCAAAACGGTGTGGCCAATGCTTCCTGTCATTGCAGGCAACGTTGTGACTGAAGAAGGCGTGGATGCTCTTGTTGATGTTGGTGTTGACGCCGTAAAAGTTGGTGTCGGCGCTGGCTCAATTTGTACGACACGGGTGGTTGCCGGAGCCGGAATGCCCCAACTGTCTGCTATCTGGTACTCAGCACAACGTGCTGCCGCGAGGGGAGTCACTGTCATCGCAGACGGTGGAATCACGTATTCAGGCGATGTAGTGAAGGCACTTGCCGCTGGGGCCAAAATTGTGATGCTCGGCAGTTTGTTGGCCGGTACTGACGAGGCTCCTGGAGAACATGAACTGTTTGAGGGCCGTCGGTATAAGACGTATCGCGGTATGGGGTCAATCGGTGCAATGCAGGGCTTGGGCGCAGACAGATACGGCAGCGCTCAGGGAGGCGGTTCCTCGCAGCAGAAACTGGTTCCAGAGGGGGTTGAAGGGCGAGTTGCATACTCTGGCTCGCTCGGCGACGTTGTGTACCAACTCATCGGAGGGCTCCGCTCTGGTATGGGCTATGTCGGAGCATCCAATATCGAACAACTGCAAACCAAGGCCCGATTTATGAAGGTGACGACTGCTGGACGCGAGGAGAGCCATCCTCACGATGTCACCATTACTCATGAAGCGCCGAATTATCACACGTAGTCACTTCGGCATTAGCGCAGTGAGCGCCGACACATAGAGTGGTGCCATGCGCACTGCTTTTTCTGTTTCAAAGTCCGTTCCTGCCAAAGTGGCAGCCATCGTTATTCCGATTGCTGCTTCTGGTCCCATTCCCAGCGGTGTTGGTCTCAACCGCGCGCAATTAGCCGCTCTTGGGTTTGAAGGAAAGACTTCACAAACGCATACGTTGACACCAGCTGCCGGAAAAACCGCAGTGCGCGTACTTGTGGGCATTGGTGATGTGCGCGATCTGAATACGAGCGTGTTGCGCAATGTTGCAGCGTCTGCTGCTCGTGCATGTTCCCGATACGAATCAATTGCAACCACATTGCCGGGCGTTATTCGTGGAAGCGCGAAAGCATCGACACAAGCAGTAGTTGAAGGAATCGCTCTCGCGCTTCATCGCTGGGTTGCATTGAAGAACGATAAGTCAGGTCTTGCAAAACTCACATCAGTCACATTGGTGTCAGCTGAAAAGACTGCAGATGTTCAAGCCGGAATGTTGATGGGAATTGCGACTTCATCTGCAGTCTGCACCGCGCGTGACTTTGCGAACACTCCGCCATCGCATCTCACTGCTCGCCAGTTTGCAGATCATGCTGTAGCAATCGCCAACGCATCTGGCCTAGAGGTCACCGTGTACAACCGCGATCAACTCATCGCAATGGGCTGCGGTGGACTTGTTGGTGTTAACGCCGGCAGCACAGAGCCCCCACGTATGGTGAAGTTGGTCTACACGCCAACATCAGCCAAAGGAAAGGTAGTGCTCGTTGGCAAGGGCGTCATGTACGACTCCGGTGGTATCTCGCTGAAGCCAAGCAACGAAAGCCACGCGGCCATGAAGATGGATATGAGCGGTGCTGCTGCAGTGCTTTCCACCATGGGTGCCTTGCGTGCAATGAAAGTTAAGACCCAAGTAACTGCGTACCTGATGTGCACAGACAACATGCCAAGCGGAAGCGCATTGAAATTAGGCGACGTTCTCACCATGCGTAATGGAAAGACTGTTGAAATTCACAACACTGATGCCGAGGGCCGTCTGATTCTTGCCGATGGCTTGTCATTGGGTGCAGAATCAAAGCCTGACGCCATGATTGACATTGCAACTCTTACGGGTGCATGCCTTGCTGCGCTTGGAAAGAGAATGGCCGGAGTGTTGGGAAATAACACCGGTGTTATTGATCAATTGAAGGCATCAAGTACACGTACTGACGAGCTGTTGTGGGAATTGCCGTTGTTTGCTGACTACCGCAGAATGCTTGATTCGAACGTTGCTGATATGCGCAATATTGGTGGCCCTCTTGCTGGCGCAACAACCGCAGCATTGTTCCTCAGTGAGTTTGTTGGTTCTACGCCATGGGCTCACCTTGACATTGCAGGCCCAATGGATGCCGACAGTGACAGCGGTTGGCTGAACCGTGGGGCAACTGCCTACGGCACTCGACTTCTCATTGACTTCTGTGCCAACTTCACAAAGCCAGCAAAAAAGAAGTAGTTAGTTTTCCAGCGGCAACAAGTGAGTTGCTGCTTCTTCCAAATGTGATTTCCAATCAGGCACCGACGATGGTTCTGCCAATGGAATGACTACAAACTTTGATGCTCCAACGTCTACAAACTGCTGAATTGTGTGCGCTAACTCATCCCATCCAGTCGGAACGAGAACAGAAACATCATCGAGGTCTGGTCTACGAGCTTTCAGCCCGGCAAGTAACGCTGCTGGTGGTTCACCAATGACATAGGGGATAAGCACGCCAAAGTGCTCATCTTCAATTTCGCGGTCATGCTCTGTTGCAACAGCAGTAATTGTCTTCCAGCCCGCTTCAGCATCCTGTGGAGTAACAAATGACGGCAACCAACCATCAGCAAGTCGTCCAACACGCTTTAATTCGCTCTCAGCAATACCGCCAAGCCACACGTCTGGTGGTTGTTGCTTAGGTTTTGGGCTCACGCGCAAATTGTCGTAGTTGAAAAACTCGCCATGGAACGTGACTTCTTCGTCCGTCCAGCACGAACGAAGAACTGCAAGTGCTTCGTTAAACATCTTTGCGCGCTTCGTGCGTTCAACGCCGAACGCTTGTTGTTCTTTAACATCTGCAACGCCAAGCCCGAAGGCGGGGAGAAGACGTCCATTCGACATGCGGTCAAGAGTTGCGAGTTCTTTCGCTAACACGATGGGGTTGCGACCAGGGAGAACCATGACGCTCATTCCCACTTTCAGACGTGTCGTGCGTGCTGCGGCCATGGCCATTGCGACCAGCGGGTCCGGAGCATCTCCGCCAATGCGTTCGCTGAGCCACAAGCTGTCAAAACGAAGCTTCTCCAGAGTGTCGACCACTTCAAGGAAACCTGTGTCATTTAGGGCGGTGCGAACCCCTAATCCATAGCCAATGCGAACCTTCATGTTTTCCATGCTGACACATGAGCCGCGGGGCAATAGCCTCGGCGCATGGCGAATTCTTCTTCTTTTGACCCCGTCTCCCAATTTCGAGTTGATGGAAAGATTGCCATCGTCACTGGTGCCTCGTCTGGTCTTGGTGCCCGCTTTGCCCGTGTACTTCATGCCGCGGGGGCCACAGTGGTGTTAACCGCTCGCCGCCTTGACCGTTTGGAGTCCTTGTCGAAGGAGCTTCCCGGTTCGATTTCTATTAAGTGTGACGTCGCTAGCGCTAGTGACCGCGAGGCGTTGATTGCCGAAGTGATATCAACGTGTGGCCGAGTGGACATCTTGGTGAATAACGCCGGCATCACTCACAAGATTGCAATTGAATCTGAAACGCTTGACATGTTTGAGGAAACAATGGAAGTGAACACCACTGCGATTTGGCATCTGTGCAAACTTGCTGGGGAAAACATGGTCGCCAACAGAAGTGGTGTCATCGTAAATGTGGCGTCCATCTTGGGAATGATTGCGGGAACTCCGATTAAACAAGCGAACTATGCCGCTAGCAAGGGTGCCGTCATCGCGCTGTCGCGAGAGATCGCTGTGCAGTGGGCGCGAAAAGGCGTACGTGTTAACTCTCTATGCCCTGGATGGTTTGTTAGTGAAATGACGGCAGGAATGGACACTGATGACAGTTCACAAAAGTATGTGATGCAGAACTCACCGATTCCCCGCATGGGAGCAGAACATGAACTTGACGGGGCATTGTTGTTTATGGTTAGTGATGCCTCATCGTTTATGACAGGTCAATCAGTCATTGTTGATGGCGGCTGGACTGCTCGATGACAAATCAACCTGGTGTAATGCCAGCACGTGAAGCATTGTCAGCTCCGGGGATACGTCCACTTCTCATTTCAAGTTTTGTTCTTACGACTGGTGTGATGTTGCAAGCGGCAGCGTTGGGTAAACACATCTTCGACATCACTGACTCAGAGTTAGACATTGGCTGGCTCGGACTTGCGGAGTTCATGCCTGCCGTGTTGCTGGTGCTCGTTACCGGAACAGTTGCCGACAGACTTAATCGCAAGAAGGTTTCGCTTGTTGCCCAATTCGGCGAATTCATAAGTTCAATCCTGTTAATGCTGTATGCGCTCACTGAGCCCACGTCAGCTGGCCCTATTTTTGCAATCGCAGTTCTCTTTGGTGCGTCGCGCGCTTTTTTGTCGCCTGCATTGCGGCCAATTGCCGCGATGATCGCTCCAGAAGGAGGACTGCCACGCGTCATCGCGTTCTACAGCGCTACATGGACAGGCGCTGCGATTTTTGGGCCTGCAATTAGTGGTTTTCTGTATGCCGTTCATCCTGCATTGGCATATGGGGCGGCTGCTTTCTTCATTTCAGGCGGCATGTTCTTTCTGTCTCTTGTTCAATTACCAAAAGTTGTCGAACCCATTGTTCCGTCAGAGAGGCCAACACTCCGCGATGCCGTGGAAGGGCTGGTGTTCATACGCAAAACTCCTGTGCTGTTAGCAGCTATCTCCCTAGACCTCTTTGCCGTGCTATTCGGAGGCGCTGTGGCACTGCTTCCTGTTATTGCGGAAGAACAGTTGAATGTTGGCGATATCGCCTACGGATGGTTGCGTGCAGCCGGAGGAATAGGTGCGGCCACGATGGCTGTCTTCCTGGCGTTTCGACCAATTCGTAGACATGTCGGTCGAACCTTGTTGGTTGCTGTGGGAGTCTTTGGTGTGGCCACAATCGTGCTTGGGACAACAAAATCGTATCTTGTTGCGTTTATTGCTCTTCTGATTATTTTCGCTGCCGACATGAT
>JBIILS010000066.1:0-6739 GCA_044232585.1 Ilumatobacteraceae bacterium | reverse complement strand
GTGCAGCCCGCTGCCAGTGCTGGCCCTATCTTGCGAGTTGCCATGGCAGCAGGGAAATTCCACGGGGTGATGCACAGAGCAACACCCACAGGTTCACGAGTAACGGCTAACCAATTGGTGCCGTTCGGCGCCTGACGTAGGTCTCCATCGATGCGTACAGCCTCTTCGCTGAACCAGCGAAAGAACTCAGCTGCGTACGCAACTTCGGCACGGGCATCAGTCAGAACTTTGCCGTTCTCACGCACGATCAGCGTGGCCAGCTGCTCTTGCTCGGCAATCATGATCTCAAAGGCACGACGCAGGATCTCAGCGCGTTGACGGGGCAACGTGGTGCGCCAGGTAACGAAGGCATCACTCGCCTTCTGAGCAGCCTCTAGGCACTGCGCCACCGTGTGGTTCGGCACCTCCCCTTCGAGCTTGCCGGTTGCTGGGTTCACGATACGAATAGTTGCCATACCTCTATTCTGCCCCAGAATGCCAAAAGGGCCCGGTGCTTTCGCACCGGACCCTAATTGATTGTTTGAAGTTAACGGATCAGCCTGCGCTGATTTTTGCTACTTGTGCAAGTGCCTTCGTGAGAATTGGACCGCTAAGAGCCGCATATGACTTTGCTGCGGCAGTGGCTGGTGCACATGTGTTCAAGAAAAACGAGAAGAAGCTCTTCACTCCTGTGTTTTCAGCAGTTACATTCTTTGACGCAAGACCATACGCAATTGCGTTGATTGGGTATGAATCAAGTGAAGCTACTGAATAGTCAGGTGTTACCAAGCCATCAGCTTCTACGACTGCTTCGGAGTAGAAAACTGCCGTTCCAGTTGTTGACGGCGCTACGAAGCGTCCACCATTGTTCTTGACTTTCGCCGCCATAACACCTGCTGAAGCACGTTCTTGAATGAACGAAAGCTCAGCATAGGTAACTGCACCATTCGTTGTCTTCACGATGTTTGTTACACCGTCGTTACCGCTAGCTGCTTGGAAAGTTCCATTGGTTGGAATCGATGTTGGGAAGGCTGATGTGAATGCATCATTAGCTGTCTTTGTCCAAATTGCTGGAACGGTCTTATTGAGATAGTTGGTGAACATGTTCGTAGTACCGGATGTACCGCTGCGATAAGCCACGCGAATCGGAGTAGCTGGCAAAGTCAATGTCTTAGGAACAATGATTGTGTCGTCAACTGTTACTGATCCAAGTGAAGTTGTTCCGATCTTGAAGTCGTAACGAGCATCTTTTGAATAGTTAACTGATTTTGTCAATGTTGCACCCAGAGGGGCTGACAAAACATCAGTAACTTTGTTAGCCAACGTAGTGCGAGTGATAACTACCTTCTTACCCTTGAACTTCTTCAGTCCAGCTGCGTTGGTTACCAATTTGAGATTTACTTTGTTACCAACTTTTGCAGCAGTTGCTACAGCACCATTCTTGGAAGTCTTTTTGATTGCTGCGATTTTGTTCAAGGTGTTCTCAGCAACGATTGCTGGGTCGTTCCACATAGTGATTGTTCCTGCAAAGATCTTTGCAACTGTTTCTGCGCTGAGGCTCACAGTTGAACCAGCAGGAGTGACTCCGTCGAGACGATAAGCAATTCCGATTGGTCCAGCGATCAGTGGAACATAGACGAAGTTCGCTGGGGCGCCAGACGAATATGCGGATTCAGATCCACCGAATTTGTATGTTCCAGCGGCGAAGTTTGTCTTGCCAGTTCCTGAACCAGTTGAAGAATACGAAATCACATCTGAGTTCATGTTGGCTGCAGCTGGTGCGTTGTATTGCTTGCCGCATTCTTCCATCATGTTTGAGATGAATGATGATCCACCACCGTTCAAGGTGCTTCCTGCGCTCGCTGGCAAAACGCCAGCTGTTACTGCTGCTGCTGTCACTGCAATGGTGACTGCAAACGTACGACGTAGTTTCATGTTTAAGTTTCCTCCGGGGTTTATGTGTTGTCCCAGGAGTAAAGGTACGAGACGCTGATGACGTCAAAACTGCGTTTGTCTGAACGAACTACGAGCCTTTGGTGAACATTTGGTTAACGAGGAATCAGCCGAATCGGCCCTGCACGTAGTCAGCGGTGCGCTGATCACGAGGGTTCGAAAAGATGTTGGTTGTCAAGTCGGCTTCGACTAGCTGACCTGGGCCGCCATCTGACAAAAAGAAGGCGCAATAGTCAGAAACACGAGCGGCTTGTTGCATGTTATGCGTAACTATGACAATGGTCATTGTTTGTGATAGCTGCACAATTGTCTCTTCCACCCGCAATGTGGAACCAGGGTCAAGTGCCGAGCATGGCTCATCGAGAAGCAACGCTTCCGGCTTCAAAGCGAGCGCACGGGCGATACACAAACGTTGCTGCTGTCCACCAGACAAAGAAGAACCCGAAGCTTTCAGGCGATCTTTAACTTCTTTCCAAAGCCCTGCACGAGTGAGGCAATCTTCAAGAAGTTCATCCTTATTTTCAACTTTTACCTTGGCAAGTTTTGGTCCGGCAAGAACATTTTCCGCTATGGTCATTGATGGAAATGGGTTCGGCTTCTGAAACACCATGCCAATGCGCTTACGAATTTCAGTTGGGTCTACGTCTGGCGCGTAGATATCTTCGCCATTGAAAAGTACTTCCCCGGCCATTGCAGCTCGAGGGATAAATTCATGCATACGGTTCAGAAGGCGAAGGAAAGTTGATTTACCACAACCTGATGGCCCGATAAGTCCGGTGACGGTGTTCTGTGGAAAATGCAATGAAACATCAGCCAAAGCATGGTGCTTATTGAACCAAGCGTGTACATCGCGAGCCTCGAGTCCACCTAAGCCGTTGACGGCCAAATTATCTGCATTGCGATGTGTGCGATCTTCAGTTGGAGTATTCATAGTTGTTCCCAACGAAGGTGTGATGACCTCAGTGTTGATGTCGTGGCCATTGTTCTCTGACATTATCTCTTGCTCCCAGTATTGCGCCCACCCAAAAGGCGAGCAAGTATGAAAAGAATGAAAACGATTGACAACAGGACTGCTGAGCCACCCCAGGCTCGAGTCACTGAATTGGCAGATCCGACGCCAAGATTGGCAAAAATATAGGTCGGCAGCGCCGCGATGGGTCCACTGGTGATGTTCGTGGTGAACTTCACGAAATACTGAGACGTCAGAAGTAACGGAGCGGTCTCACCGGCTACACGCGCTACACCAAGAATCGAAGCTGTAATCAGGCCCGAGCGGATGGTCGGAAGAACTATCCGAAAGACCGTACTGAACTGGCTAGCCCCCATTGCATACGAAGCGGCACGTAGATCATCTGGTACCAGTTTGAGAACTTCCTCAGACGTACGCGCCACCGTTGGCAGCATAAGAATTGCCAACGCCAAACCGCCAGCTAACGCATTGAAGCGGTTGAACACGACCACAACAATCGTGGTGTAAATAAAGAGTCCGGCGACAATGGAGGGAACTCCACTCATTGCCTGTGTAAAGAACCGCACATACCCTGCGAATCGACCTTTGACTTCAACGATGTAGATAGCGGCAATTATTCCAAGTGGAATAGCGATGAGCGATGCAATAGATATCAAAATAAGCGTTCCGACAATTGCATGAGACAGTCCACCGGTATTCAGTGGATCATCTGCTGAACTAATCAACATGTCGGTGGTGAGAAATCCTGAGTAAAACGCATGGCGACCATTGTTCAGAACAGTGAACAAAATTGAAATCCAAGGGATAAATGCCGTACAGAATGCAAGACAAATAACAGCTGTCGCCATTCGGTCTTGCCCGGCTTTTTGGCCGTACGGAAGGGAAGCGAGAAACGCAACGATTGGAAAGACAATCGCAAATGCCACGTAGGCGCCAAGAATTCCTGCCAAACCAGTGGTGGCAACAATTAGCCATGCACCCAAAAGCGACAACGACGTCATAATTGCGGCCTGACGCCAATCGCGTCCGCGATGACGCCATGGCTTCTGTGGTGTCGGTGAAGTAACAGGCGTCATAACTTCGGTCATGCTGACGTCCGTGATCTACTAACAATGTATGTCGCAGTGGCATTGACAGCCAGTGTGACCAAGAACAGAACAAGACCTGCTGCCATTAGAGCTTTCAACTCGTACGGTGTTGCTTCGCCGAAACGAGTGGCAATCAGTGATGCAACGTTTCCGCCAGCGGACGCAAGTATTTGAAAATTGACCTTGAAAACAAGATTCAGAACCAAATAGACAGCAACTGTCTCACCGAGTGCTCGACCAAGACCCAACATCGCACCACCGACTAAACCGCTTCGACCAAATGGCATGACAACAGATCGAATTGCACCCCACTTCGTTCCACCGAGTCCATACGCCGCATCGATTTGGTCACGTGGAGCTTGGCTGTACACCTCTCGAGCAACAGAGGTAGTGATGGGAAGCACCATTAAAGCAAGAAGAAGGCCTGCAATAAACGGAGACCGATCAAAAATCGGTGCAGGCACTTTGAATATCCAAATCCAATCGAACCAAGAGTTCAAAGACTTTGCCCAGCCTGATGCTTTCGGCATCAGAATTGCATAACCCCAAATTCCATAGATGACTGAAGGAATCGCAGCAACAAGATCCAGAATTGCCGTGAGAGGTTTACGAATGAACTGCGGGGCGTAGTACTCGAGAAAAAGAGACACTGCAATTGCAAATGGCACAGCAACAACCAAAGCAATCACTGCTGTAACTACCGAGCCCACCAACATCGCCGCGATACCGAAACGTGCGGGTGCGCTTGCATCGCCGCTTCCTGCATCCCATTGCGTGCCCGTCAGGAATGAGAAACCGAAGTCCTTAAAGATCTCAAAGCCTCGAAAAAGTAAAAAACCAGCAATCAGAGCGAGAATCACCAACGAGAGCATTGCGCCACCTGCAACAACGCAGCGAAAAACAGTGTCGGCTCGTCCCCGGCGGATGAATATCTCTCGCTGTTCGGGGATGGAAACTTGCACGTGGAAAGTCTTTCAAGGCCATCTGACGCCTACCTGTCAATCAGGTGAACGGAAGGTGAACCCGACCGCTATTTCTGGTTATTTCTGGCGTTAGAGGCCCAGATTGGCCGAGGCCAGGGCCTCGACATCACCCAGGTCATGGGTTACCAGAATTGTGGCTCCGGCATAGGTGGCGAGAACGTCGGGAAGCAGTTCACGTAGAGCCGCACGAGAGGTGCTGTCAACTGCTGACAATGGTTCATCAAGAAGTAGAACTCGCGGCTCAAGAACGAGAGCACGAGCAAGTGCGACGCGTTGACGTTCTCCCCCGCTGAGTTCATTTGGTCGTCGTGTTTCAAATGATGACAAACCGACCCGCGCAAGAACCGCAGTTGACCGACTGTGGGCTTCATCTTTAGATACACCGTGTGCACGAAGTCCGTACGCAACATTCGAAATCACATTCATGTGTGGGAATAGACGAAGATCTTGAAACACCACTGCACACGTTCTGTTTTCAGGTGCAACCCATTGTTTTGAATCTGGTGCGTCCCACGTGATGTTGTCTGACTGCAGTTGTCCGTTGCGAAGTTGAATTAAGCCAGCGATTGTGTGAATGATTGTTGATTTCCCCGAACCGTTTGGTCCGGTGATAGCCAATACTTCACCATCAGCAACAGAGAAATTGAGAGCACGTTCGAACTCGCCTCTACCGATTGTTCCTTGTAGCGAAATACTCATCGGCCTGTCATCCATCGATCACGCATTGCAGCTAGAACTGCAACTGAAATGAAAATCAGAACTAATGACAACACCAACGACAAGCGGTAGTCAAGAGAGACCAATTCGTACACCGCCATTGGAAGAGTTTGAGTACGACCAGGGAAACTGCCAGCGAAAGTTATTGATGCACCGAACTCGCCCAATGACCGTGCCCATGCGAGCGCAATGCCCGCGATGATGGCTGGACGTGCCGCTGGTAGCGCAATGGTGAAGAACACACGACTTGGTGATGCGCCCATCGTGCGTGCTGCATCTTCTAACCCTTGGTCACTCTGACGAAACGCAGCTTCGACAGCAAGAACCAAGAACGGCATAGCGACAAATACCTGGGCCATAACAACTGCTGTGCGAGTGAATGGCAAAGAGACATTGAACCAGTCATACAAATATTGTCCGACAATTCCTTGACGCCCGAATGCTGTCAGCAGCGCAATACCGCCAACTACAGGGGGCAAAACCATTGGTGTGATGCAGATAACCCTGAGAACAGATAGCCCTCTGGTGGCAGAGCGAGCAAGGAACCACGCGAGTGGAATACCAAAGAGGCATGAGATTACGGCAGCAATTATTGATGTTTGTAGTGAGATCAATAAGGCATCCCTTGTTGACTTCTGGGACAACATGTCACCCAAGTCAGACCATGGCACACGCACAAAAATTGATAACAGGGGAAGCGCTACAAAAATCGCAGCAATGAGTGCAACGACCTTTAGGGTCGGAGAAACGCGTTGAGGTGTCACGGCGCTAGAAATCCGTACTTTGATTGCAGAGATGTTGTGAAGGCAGGACTGCTTACGAAGTCAACAAACTGTTGAGTCACATTTCGAGCGTTGATTGCCGCAACGTAGTAACTGTTAGTGGAATTCATATCTGCAGGAATTGAGACGCATAGGGTGCGCTTATTCTTTTGCGCGTTCACACAATCGCTGTGGTACACAATGCCAGCGTCGAGTTCGCCCATCTCAATCTTGCTGACCAAATCTTCCAGCGATGGAGACTCTGTGTCCGCAAGTGCCCTGCGTTCG
>JBIILS010000019.1:0-17363 GCA_044232585.1 Ilumatobacteraceae bacterium | reverse complement strand
TGGTGATGCCTGGTGACAATGTCAATATGACTGTCGAGTTGGGTAAGCCAATTGCTATGGACGAAGGTCTTCGTTTCGCTATTCGTGAAGGTGGCCGTACTGTCGGTGCTGGCCAAGTCACAAAGATTTTGAAGTAGATCAAAATGGCAAGCAACAGCATCCGTATCCGCCTCAAGGCATTTGATCACGACATCATTGATAAGTCGACTCGAATGATCGTTGAAACAGTGCTTCGCACAAATGCAAAAATCCGTGGGCCAATTCCATTGCCAACAGACAAGCATCGTTTCACTGTTATCCGTGGACCCCACATTGACAAGGACTCTCGCGAGCACTTCGAGATGCGTATCCACAAGCGCCTTATCGACATTGTCGAGCCAAACAGCAAGACCATCGATTCGCTTCAGCGCATCGAATTGCCAGCTGGCGTTGATATCGAGATCAAAATCCAGGGATAAGTTTCCCGGACAACTCATTGTCTTTCAAAAGGCACGACCCACTGGGTCGTGCCTTTTGCATTCTTACGAAATTCTTGCGATACCTGCTGCAGGTTCTGAACCAATTTGGGTAGATACTTAAGACATGAGTTTTGATTCCCATTGGGCCAATACACCTCCCGTCGCTCCTGCCGCTAGGTCCCGCGGTAATCGAGTCGTGGCACTTCTAGTAGTTCTGGCAATGTCGCTCGGCGGTGGCGTCATCGGCGGACTCATCGGCGCCAGTTCGTCGAACAGTTCATCAAATGGCGGGCCGCTAGTAACGGCAGCTCCCATCAAGCCGGAAAATATCGGCAAGACCGACATCGCACGTGCTGCGGCAACTATTGCGCCAAGCATCGTCACCATTGACAGTCTTTCTGGGTCGGGTGAATCAGTGGGAACCGGAATCATCGTGTCAAGCGATGGTGAGATCCTCACTAACAATCATGTTGTGGAAGGCGCTACAAGTGTTCGTGTTCGTTTGAACGGAACGACTGCACCCATCATGGCCAAAGTTATTGCAGGAGACGCAGGAAACGACTTAGCACTACTCAAACTGACAAACGCCTCAGGACTTACGGCTGCAACATTTGCTGATTCAGAAAGCATCGCTGTGGGCGACCCTGTTGTTGCCGTCGGTTATGCGCTCGCACTTGACGGTGGCCCCAGCGTCACTTCAGGAATTGTCTCAGCTCTGAACAGAACTCTTACTGATAGCAATGGTGCACTAGATGGCCTCATTCAAACCGACGCGGCAATCTCGTCAGGTAATTCTGGTGGACCACTCATTAACTTGAACGGCCAAGTGATTGGCATTAATACTGCAGTGGCAAACGGCAATAGCAGTAGGGCGGCCAACAATATTGGTTTTGCAATTGGAGTGGCAGAAGTACAACGTGTTGCTGCGCAATTGCGCGCAGACGCTGGCGGCACAGTTCGTGAGCAGGGCTACCTAGGTATTTCACTCACGGATCGCCAAGATGGTGGCGCTGGTGCAGTGGTTGGCGAAGTACAAGCTGATTCTCCTGCCGACAAAGCCGGCCTAAAGGTAAATGACATCGTGTTGCAAATCAATGGACAAGCGATTTCTGGCCAAGGTGCAGTCATTGCAATTGTCCGTGACTCTGCCCCTGGAGATGTAATCAAAATCAAGGTTGAACGCAACGGCGCCGTGAAGGATTTAACAGCAACGTTGGTTGCGCGTCCGAAGGAATAATTGCAAATGCGCTTTACAGCGCAATAAGTGGAAACCGAAATTCATCGAGTTCATCCCCATTGTTCAAACCGTTTGGTTCGAATGGTGGGGATGTTTTCCATGGTCGGCTTGTCCAGCGCGCATCGTCGCCGACGTATCGAAAACTTACGACGCGACGTCGTGATGAATGGTTGGCTGTTCCTGGTGCACTATGCAACGTACGAAAGTGGAACGCAACAACGTCTCCTGGTTCTGCTGGGCACACAACCGTGTCGCCCAATTCTTCTAATTCCTCGGAAGTGGGGAACAGTTCAAACCCGGGCGCGGCTGTTGTATATGGCGAATCATCAACAAATCGATTAGGTATGAACCGTCGCGGTACCAAGTGGCTGCCACGGATAAATCGCAAAGCGATTGGTTTCGGAACAGAATCAAGCGGCACCCACAAACTCACGTTGTTCATTCCTTCGATTCCGTAATACGGGTCGTCGTGATGCCACGGCGTCGCAGTAGCTGTTCCTGGTTCCTTTACCAGAACATGTTCATGAAAGAAGCGCGGCGATGAAGTGCTCATGAGTTCACCCGCAATACGTGGCAGCACAGTATGAAGTGCAGATTCTTTGAATTCTGAAATTCGCTGCCAGCTGACATAGTCATCAAAGAATCGCCCCGAAGAATTCTCAGGTGTGTAGTCGTTTGCCCAATGACTAGGGAAGGAAAGGTTTTTCTCAACTCCCTGTTGCAGGGTCTCCAAAGTGCTTAGTGGAAGTACATCGTGCAGTACGACAAAACCATCTGTCTTGAACGACTCGATGTCTGTCGCATTCACCAGGGCCATTCGTGAATCGTACGTCTGATTTCCCGTCTAATGTCTCACTTATGAATCATCTCGATGCACATCTCGGAGGACAACGTCCGTTTGGTTTGAACTATTGGCCATTGCCAGAAGATGCTCCAGCAGTTGATATTCCGCGTGAGTCAATTCGCTTGGTGACACCAGATGGGGCGTTGGTGCGCGGATTGTTATGGACGCCGCCAAACGGCAAATGGAAAACAGCCGTGATTCTGTCGCATCCCCGTGGTGATTTCAGTGTGCACTATGCATGCCCGTTGTTAGCGGCAGCTGGTTATGCAGTGTTTGGTTTCTCTACGCGTTACCTCAATAACGACACAGACTGTTTGCATGAGAACTGCATCATCGATGTCAAGGTTGCTCATGATGAGATGAAACGTCGTGGCGCAGAGTCGGTCGTCTTGCTTGGCAACTCTGGCGGTGGATCACTCATGGCCATGGCACATGCTGAATTAGGAATCGGTGACGGTTGGGTGGGCATGGCTGCTCATCCAGGCGAAGGCGTGTTTATGTTGCAGGTCATCGACCCATCAGTGGCAGATGAAAATGATCCGTTCAGCCGGGTGCCCGAACTAGATATGTACAACCCGGACAACGGATGGCGCCCCTGGCCAGAGCCAAGTTCCTACGATCTCGACTGGTTGGCAAAATATCGAGCCGCCCAGCGTGCCCGAGTGGCCAGAATCGATGCTGCTGCCAAACAGGCAATTGCTGATGCCGAGGCGGCCGGAACAGCCCTGAAGGAAATTCACAAAGACACAAATGTAGAGACGTGGCGTGAGCAGCGGGCTCGGCGGGTCTTCACGAAATATCACACGATTTACCGAACTTTGGCCAATCCGGTCTATCTCGACCTCTCTTTAGAGCCAGATGAACGCCCAATGGGGTCACTTTTCGCCTTTCCAGATCCATTTGAGGCCAATTATGGCCGTGGCGGGCTAGCCCGAACCATGACATCTCGGGGTTGGCTCAGCACCTGGTCAGGGCTCTCAAGCCCCGCCAAACTGGCTGACACCATGCCCCATATCAAGGTTCCGACCCTGCTGTTGCACCCCACGGCGGACACGGAAATCCGTATCAGGGAAGCAAAAGAGATAGTGGCCGCCTCGGGTGCGGCCGACTCCACATATGTGGAAATGAAGGGCGCCCCTCACTATCTGGAGGGCCATCGCATTGAAGCCCTTGAAATCGTGGCCGACTGGATTGAGAAGCGCTTTCCTCGGTAAATCCCTCGGTGGTTCCCATGTGGATTAGCCAAATCTCCCGATAGCGTTCCTAGTCCGTGCGATTCGGGTATTAACCCGAAAAGCTAGATCGACCGTCGAAGACACCAAAAAATAATCGACGTCCGTGAAGGCCACAACGCTGCAAAGCAGAGTGGAACCACACGGCAACACCCAGACACGTGCTCCGTTAACAGAAATGTTCTCGGAGCATTTGCGTGAATAACCAAACGAGAAAAAGGGTTGCCGCCATGGCACAAAAAGCGATCGTCGGCGAAAAAGTCGGCATGACACAAGTGTGGGGAGATGACCAACGAGTCATCCCAGTCACAGTGCTGCGCGTAGAGCCAGTACGTGTTGTCCAGGTCAAAACAAATGACCGCGACGGATACACCGCGTTACAAGTTACATACGGACACAAGAGTGCCACGAAGCTCAGCAAGCCTGAGCAAGGACACTTTGCGTCAGCAAACGTCGAAGCGGGCCGCCGCCTCGTCGAACTACGCCTCGACTCTGTCGATGGCTTCGTTGTCGGACAAGAGATCGCAGCTGATCTTCTTGCACCGGGCGAAATAGTCGACGTCACAGCGGTCAGCCGAGGTAAAGGTTTTGCTGGTGGTATGAAGCGTCACAACTTCAGCGGCCAGGGTGCAAGCCACGGTAACCATAAGCACCATCGTGCTCCTGGATCCATCGGTTCATGCTCATTCCCCGGTCGTGTATTCAAAGGTCTCCGAATGGCTGGCCACATGGGTCACGAGCAAGTCACCACTCTCAATCTTGAAGTAGTGCAAAGCGATCCAGAACGCGGTCTCATTTTGATTAAAGGTTCTATTCCCGGCCCGAACGGTGGCGTTGTCATCGTGCGTAACGCAGTGAAGGCGAAGTAATTCCGATGGCATCAATCGCAGTTAAGAATTCATCAGGCAAAGCAGCTGGCAACGTTGATGTTGCAGACGAACTGTTTGCAGTAGAACCAAACGTTCCAGTGATGCACCAAGTTGTTACAGCACAACTTGCAGGTCGTCGCGCCGGAACACAAAGCACAAAAACTCGTGCTGAAGTTTCAGGTACAGGTAAGAAGCCATTCAACCAAAAGGGAACTGGTGGAGCACGTCAGGGTTCAACCCGCGCTCCTCATTTCAAGGGTGGCGGTATTGCTCACGGACCAAAGCCTCGTTCGTACACACAACGCACACCACGCAAAATGATTCGTCTTGCACTTGCATCTGCTTTGTCAGATCGCAACAGTTCAGGTCACGTCGTTGTTATCGATTCATGGGGTCTTACAACTCCAAGTACAAAAGATGCACTCAAGGCGCTTACTGCTCTTGGTGTTGAAGGTCGTGTCATGGTTGTTGTTTCTCCATCAGAAGAAGTTGCAATCAAGAGCTTCCGCAATGTTCCCGAAGTGCAACTCACACTTGTTGGTGAACTCAATGCATACGACGTTTTGTGCAACGACTGGATTGTCTTTTCAAAAGACAGTCTGCCCATCGCAAAGGAAGCTAAGTAATGAAAGATCCACGCGACATCATTCTTAAGCCTGTTGTCTCTGAAAAGAGCTACGCGCTTATGGAATCAGATGTGTACACGTTTCAAGTTGCAGTTGATGCTTCTAAGCCCGAGATCCACGATGCCATCGAGGCAATCTGGGGCGTCAAAGTACTCAAAGTCAACACAATCAATCGCAAGGGCAAGTTCCAGCGCACACGTAACTCCAACCGAATCGGTCAGCGTCCGCACACCAAGCGGGCCATAGTCACCCTTGCTGCGGGAAGCAAAATCCCGTTGTTCGAAAGCTGAAATAATCATGGCAATTCGCAAGCGCAAACCAACTAGTCCCGGACGTCGTTTCCAGACAGTCTCTGATTTCTCAGAGATCACAAAGACGACGCCTGAGAAGACTCTTCTCTCTTCAAAGTCAAACACCGGCGGACGTAACGTCTACGGTCGCAAGACTTCACGTCACCGCGGTGGTGCACACAAGCGCCAGTACCGCATCATTGACTTCAAGCGCATCAAAGATGGCATGCCTGCAAAGGTTGCATCTATTGAGTACGACCCGAACCGTACGTGCCGCATTGCTCTTCTTCATTACATGGACGGAACAAAGGCATACATCCTTGCTCCTAAGGGTCTTGAAGTAGGTATGCGCGTCGAAAGCGGACACGGTGCAGACATCAAGCCAGGAAATGCAATGCAGTTGCGTTACATCCCTGTCGGAACTGTTGTGCACAACGTTGAACTTCGTCCTGGTCAAGGCGGCAAAATTGCTCGCTCAGCCGGAATGTCAATTCAAGTTGTCGCTAAAGAAGGCGACTTCGCAACATTGCGTCTTCCTTCTACTGAAATGCGTCGAGTACTTCTTGATTGCCGCGCCACCGTTGGTGAAGTTGGTAACTCAGAGCACGAACTCGTCAAGATCGGTAAGGCCGGACGTAACCGTTGGAAGGGCGTTCGCCCACAAACTCGTGGTGTTGCCATGAACCCTGTCGACCACCCACTCGGTGGTGGTGAAGGTAAGACCTCTGGTGGTCGTCCTCCAGTATCTCCTTGGGGTAAGCCAGAAGGCCGCACACGTAACAAAAACAAGCCATCTCAATCACTCATCGTTCGTCGGCGTCGTGCCGGAAAGGGTCGGAGGTAACTCATGTCTCGTAGCCTCAAAAAGGGTCCGTTTGTTGACGACCACTTGCTCAAGAAAGTTGACGCCGCAGTTACTGCCGGTGATCACAAAGTCATCAAGACATGGTCGCGTCGTTCAACCATCGTTCCCGACATGGTGGGACTCACCATTGCCGTGCACGACGGTCGCAAGCACGTCCCTGTGTATTGCACAGAGTCAATGGTTGGCCACAAGCTTGGTGAGTTCTCACCAACTCGTACATTCCGCTTCCACGCTGGACAAGAAAAGAACACAAGGAAGTAGTCATGACCGGTCCAAAGCTCAATGAAGCCAACCGCGTCGCCGGTTCAAAAAGTGGAAGCCGCGCAAGCGCTCGCTACCACCGTTCATCTGCATCGAAAGTACGCGTCGTTCTGAACCTTGTTCGTAACCAAGACGTTCGCACCGCAGACCAAATCTTGCAGTTCACAGATCGTGAAGCTGCACGTGTTGTTCGCAAGGTTCTCGCATCTGCTGTTGCAAATGCTGTAACCAACGACAATCTTGACGCTGACGAATTGTTCGTAAAGGCATGCTTCGCAGACGAGGGTCCAACGCTCAAGCGTTTCCGTCCTCGCGCAAAGGGTCGTGCCGGAGCAATCTTGAAGCGCACATGCCACATCACACTCATTGTTGATCGCATGAGCGATTCACAACTTGCAGTGATCGAAGCAAAGACAATGGCAAAGGGTGCCCCTTCCAACAACCGTCGCGCACGTGTTGCTGCAAGCCGCAAGGAAGCACCTGCTGTCGAACAAGAGATCGTTGCCGACGACCAAGTCGTCGACACCACCACCACTGAAGAAGCAGGCAACTGATGGGTCAGAAGATCAATCCATACGGGTTCAGACTCGGCATCACTACAGACTGGAAGAGCCGCTGGTTCAGCGAGCGCGAATACAAGGACTATCTCACAGAGGATTGGAAAATCCGTGAGTACCTCATGAAGACGCTTGAAGATGCAGCAGTTAGCCGCGTAGAAGTAGAGCGCACACGTGACAAGCTTCGTATCGACGTTCACACCGCACGTCCCGGAATTGTTATCGGTCGTAAGGGTGCAAAGGCAGACGAGCTTCGTACTGGTCTTGCAAAAATCACTGGCAACAATCGCCTGCAACTCAACATTGTTGAAATCAAGCAAGCAGAACTTGATGCAGCTCTTATCGCACAAGGCGTTGCTGACCAATTGGTTAACCGCATCGCTTTCCGTCGCGCTATGAAGCGTGCGGTTCAGAACGCACAAAAGTTTGGTGCACTCGGTATTCGTGTTCAGTGTTCAGGCCGCCTCGGTGGTGCTGAAATGAGCCGTACAGAGTGGTACCGCGAAGGACGAGTTCCTTTGCACACACTTCGTGCAGATATTGACTACGGATTCCGCGAAGCACGTACCGCTTCAGGTCGCGTTGGTGTAAAGGTGTGGCTCTACAAGGGCGACATTCTTCCGTACAAGAGCACATCGCAAGACAAGATTTCTCGTGAAGCAGCAATGGCTGTTGGCGAAACTTCCGGACAAGTTGTTCCAGAAGCAGCAGCACGCAAAGTTGTTTCATCAGGTGGCCCACGTGGCGCCGTTGAAACTGCAGAGCCAGAAATCCAGCCACTTGTTAAGCCTGCTGATCCTGAGTTCGAGCGCTTGCTTGAAGAAGAAGAAGCAATCGAACGTCGTTTGCACGATTCGCATGAGACTCCAAAACTTCGTGGGGAGGGCTGATCATGTTGATGCCTCGTAAAGTAAAACACCGTAAGCAGATGCGCGGTCGTATGACCGGTGTATCAAAGGGCGGAAACGCACTTGCATTTGGTGAGTTCGGTATTCAAGCTCTTGAACCAGGTTGGATCAGCGCTCGTCAAATCGAAGCTGCTCGTATTGCAATGACTCGTCACATTAAGCGCGGCGGAAAAGTATGGATCAACATCTTTCCTGACAAGCCAGTGACAAAGAAGCCAGCAGAAACCCGCATGGGTTCCGGCAAAGGTAACCCAGAATTTTGGGTTGCAGTTGTGAAGCCTGGTCGCATTTTGTTCGAGTTGTCGTACCCAAGCGCTGATGTTGCGCGTGCCGCTCTCGAGCGCGCCGTACAAAAGCTCCCGATCAAGGCTCGCGTTATTTCACGCGACGAGCCAATCTGATAGGACAGTAAAAAAATGGCACATTCAATTACAGACCTTCGTGACATGGATCTCGCAGCCCTCGTGGCCGAGCTCCGTGCCAGCAAACAAGAAGCCCTTAACCTGCGATTTCGCAACGCAACAGGCCAACTCGACAAGCATGACGAGTTGGGCAAAGTACGTCGTCAAATCGCCCGCATCAATACCCTCATCCGTCAGCGCGAAATCGTTGCGGCCGAGGCAGCCGGGAAGTGAGTAGTCACATGGCAGAAGAAAATAACACCGAAGAGCGCAACGCACGCAAGGTTCGCGAAGGAATGGTCGTCTCTAACAAGATGAACCAAACCGCAGTGATCGCCATTGTCGAGCGTGTTGCTCACCATAAGTACAGCAAGATGGTCGTTCGCACCAAGAAGCTCTACGCACACGACGCAACAAACGATGTCAACATCGGTGACCGTGTTCGTGTTATGGAAATTCGTCCAATGTCAAAGCTCAAGCGCTGGCGCATCATTGAAGTTCTGGAGCGTGCAAAGTGATTCAGCAAGAGTCTCGTCTACGCGTTGCCGACAACAGTGGCGCAAAAGAAGTGTTGTGCATCAAGGTTCTTGGTGGAACACGTCGTCGCTACGCATCAATTGGTGATGTTTTCATCGCCACTGTGAAAGACGCCATTCCAGGCGCCGCAGTAAAAAAAGGTGAAGTAGTTCGTTGCGTCGTTGTTCGTGTGAAGAAGGAAAAGCGTCGTCCAGACGGCAGCTACATCCGTTTCGACGAAAACGCAGCAGTTCTTATCAAAGAAGATCTCACGCCTCGCGGCACCCGTATTTTCGGACCAGTTGGCCGCGAATTGCGTGACAAGAAATTTATGCGAATCGTCTCGCTTGCACCGGAGGTGCTCTAGTCATGAAGTTCCGTAAAGGTGACACAGTTCAAATCATCGCTGGCAAAGAAGCTGGTTCTCAAGGTGAGATCATCGAAGTTCGTCCAAAAGACAACCAAGTGATTGTTGAAGGCCGCAACATTGCAAAGCGCCACACAAAGGCTCGCAGTGCAAACCAAAAAGCCGACATCATCGAAAAGCCAATGCCAATGGATGCATCAAACGTGATGCTCGTTGTTAAGGGCAAGCCAACACGTGTTGGTTACAAGATCAAAGACGACGGCACCAAGGTGCGCGTTGCGAAAAAGACAGGAGACGAAGTCTGATGGCTACTACCGCTACTTCTCCGCGCCTCAAGGTTCGTTACGAAGCTGAGATCAAGCAGGCTCTGCTTACTCAACTTGGTCTTGCAAACCCGATGCAGGTTCCAAAGCTTGAAAAGATTGTCGTCAACATGGGTGTAGGCCGTGCTACTCAGCAGCCTTCACTTCTTGATGGTGCAGTGTCAGACCTCACAGCATTGTCTGGTCAAAAGCCACTCGTTACAAAGTCACGCGACGCAATCGCAAACTTCAAACTGCGTGAAGACCAAGCAATTGGTTGCAAAGTCACCTTGCGTGGCGACCGCATGTGGGAATTCTTCGATCGTTTGCTCTCCATCGCAATCCCTCGTATCCGCGACTTCCGCGGATTGCCAGTGAACTCATGGGATGGCCGCGGCAACTACACATTTGGTCTTTCAGATCAGATCGTGTTCCCAGAAATTGATTACGACAAGATCGATGCCACCCGTGGCATGGACATCACAATTGTCACAACAGCAGTCAGCAATGAGCAGGGCCGTGCCCTTCTCGATGCATTCGGTTTTCCCTTCAAGCGTGGCAACGAGGGTGGACCCCCCGCACGTAAGAAGCCAAAGGGTCGCGGTCCTGTCCGCGGCGGCAAGAGGAAGTAGGTAGGTCATGGCCAAGATTTCACAAATCAATAAAGCAAATGCAAAGCCCAAGTTCAAGGTGCGTGGTTACACACGTTGCCGCAAGTGTGGACGCGCCCGTTCGGTGTACCGCAAATTTGGACTGTGCCGTATTTGTCTTCGAGAAATGGTTCACGCCGGAGAAATTCCAGGCGTTACCAAGGCGAGCTGGTAGGTACTAATCATGATGACCGATCCCATCGCAGACATGCTCACACGCATCCGCAACGCAAATACTGCGTTGCACGAAGCAGTAGTGATGCCATCGTCGAAACAAAAAGTTGCTCTCGCTGAAATCCTCAAAAAAGAGGGTTACATCAATAGCTACGCCGTTGCACCTTCTACAAAAGGTCCAGGCAACCAACTCACCGTTCAAATGAAATATTCAAATGATCGCCACCGCACAATCAAGGGTCTGACACGTGTGTCAACTCCTGGTCTTCGCGTGTATCGCAATTCAACTCAAGTGCCTCGCGTACTTGGTGGTCTTGGTGTCGCAGTTCTATCCACTAGCCAAGGTCTTATGACCGACCGTGAAGCGCGTAAGCGCAAGGTCGGCGGCGAAGTCCTGTGCTTCGTGTGGTGAGCCTGGGACGAAAGTAGGAAACGAATATGTCACGAATTGGTAAAGCCCCAATCACCGTTCCATCCGGCGTCGATGTCTCCATTGCTGGTCGCACCGTCACCGTAAAGGGACCAAAGGGAACACTCGCACGCGATATTCCTGGTGAAATTGTTGTCCGTAAAGAAGACACCACCATCTTTGTTGAGCGTCCAAACGACGAGCGCCAGAACCGTGCACTCCACGGTTTGTCACGCACACTCGTAAGCAACATGGTTGTTGGCGTCACTGAAGGTTTTACAAAAGAACTTGAAATCGTTGGCGTGGGTTACCGCGCTGAAGCTCAGGGTGCAAACTTGCGTCTTGCACTTGGTTTCTCTCACCCTGTCATCGTTCCAGCACCTGAAGGAATTTCGTTTGAAATTCCTGTGCAGACGCGAGTCATTGTGAAAGGCATCGACAAAGAACTTGTCGGTCAAGTTGCAGCAAACATTCGTTCAATCCGTAAGCCAGAGCCGTACAAGGGCAAAGGCGTGCGTTATCTCAATGAGCACATTCTCCGTAAGGCCGGCAAGACCGGCAAGAAGTGATTCGGTAGTAAGGATTCACCATGGCAAATCTCTCAAGCATCCGTCGCGAGTCACGACTTCGTCGTCATCGTCGTGTACGCAAAAAGATCTACGGCACAGCAGCACGTCCTCGTCTTGCCGTGCATCGCACAAACAAGCACTTCAGTATGCAACTCATCGATGATGATCTCGGTCACACAATCGCTGCTGCATCATCTGTTGAAGGCGACCTTCGCAGCGCAAGCGGCGCAACTGTTGCCGCAGCTACAAAAGTCGGACAATTAATCGCACAACGCGCTAAGGCAGCCGGAATCTCAACGGTCGTTTATGACCGCGGTGGTTACGCCTACCACGGCCGTGTCGCCGCAGCAGCACAAGCAGCTCGTGACGCAGGACTGGAGTTCTAATGAGTAACTCATACTCAAACAACGCAAATCCATCAACACCCCCAGAGCCAGGCGCACTTCGTGAATCACGCGTGATTCACATCAACCGTGTTGCAAAGGTTGTTAAGGGCGGACGTCGTTTCTCTTTCACAGCACTTGTTGTTGTGGGTGATGGCAATGGCCGTGTTGGTCTCGGATACGGAAAGGCAAAGGAAGTTCCTTTGGCTATCCAAAAAGGTACTGAAGAAGCAAAGAAGAGCATGTTTGATGTTGCCCTTGCCGGCACAACAATCATCCACCCAATTCTCGGAATCTCCGGAGCTGGTCGCGTTCTTTTGAAGCCTGCTGCTCCTGGTACTGGTGTTATCGCCGGTGGTGCAGCTCGAATCATTCTTGAAGAAGCTGGCGTGCACGACGTGCTCGCTAAGTCACTTGGTTCTGCGAACGCAATCAACGTTGCTCGCGCAACAATTGATGGTCTTCGTGAACTACAGCGTCCTGATGAAGTTGCAAAGCGTCGCGGCATTCCTGCCGAGACATTTGTTCCAAAGGGATTACTGAAGGCATACAACGAGCGCAAGAAAGCACTCGCTGCTGGAGAGGCACATTAATCATGGCTGAGAAAACTCTTACCGTTACGTTGAAGCGTTCAAAGATCGGCGCAAAGCCAAAATCTGTTGGCACGCTTCGCGCACTTGGTCTCACCAAAATTGGTGACACCAACACTCTTCCCGATCGTCCGGAAATTCGCGGCATGATTGCCCGAGTTCCTCACCTCATTGAAGTCAAGGAGAACAACTGATCATGCGCGTCGATGAACTTGCACCAGCACCAGGAAGTAACCACCGCGCAAAGCGCAAAGGTCGTGGTACCGGCGGTAAGGGCGGTAAAACTGCCGGCCGTGGTACTAAAGGTCAGAACGCACGTGGTCGCGGCAAGGTAGCTCGCGGTTTCGAAGGTGGTCAGACACCAATGAGCCAGCGTCTTCCAAAGTTGAAGGGCTTCAATAACCCATTCCGCGTGGAGTATTACGCCGTCAACCTTGATGCACTTACTGATATCGGTCTTGCAGAAGTCACTCCTGAAATCCTTATGGCAAAGGGTGTGGCACACAAGGGAACATTGGTCAAGGTTCTTGGTCGTGGAACATTGTCAATTCCAGTCAAAGTCTCTGCTCATGCAGTCTCGAAGTCAGCGGAAGCTGCCATTCTTGCTGCAGGTGGTTCTGTGACTATTCTGCCTTTGCCACACAAAATTCGTCCTCCGGCTAAGGGCAACCAGTTCACCAACCGCTAACCGTCGTCGCAGCAGCTACTGCTCGATGTCGATAAGGAGTACTACGTGTTTTCTAACCTGAAGAACATCTTCAAGGTAGAAGATCTTCGCAAGAAGGTGTTTTTCACCCTTGTCATGATCTTGGTCTATCGGTTTGGTTCGTCGCTTCGCGTTCCCGGCATTGATGCAAGTGCTGTTGCCCAGTTGCGTGAAGCCTCAAAATCACAAGGTGCTCTCGGGTTCTTGAACTTGTTCTCTGGTGGCGCTTTCGGGTCCTTCTCCATTTTCGCGCTCGGCATCATGCCGTACATCACCGCCAGCATCATCATGCAGGTGCTGAATGTTGTAATTCCTAAATTGCAGGAATGGCAAGAGATGGGTGCTGTTGGTCAGCGAAAGATCACTCAGTGGACTCGTTACGTTGCAATTGCTATTGCATTGTTGCAGGGTTCCGGACTCACGTTTATTTTCGGACAAGGAAATGGTTCTGCATTCTTTGGTGCAGCAGCGCAAGCGCCAGACGTTGTGCTTCTTGATCCATTCATGCCGCGTGCATTGCTTGTTATCCCAACACTTGTTGCAGGTACAGCAATGTTGATGTGGGTGGGCGAACTCATCAGTCAGCGAGGCATTTCAAATGGAATGTCGATTATCATTTTCTCTTCCATCGTGGCTGGTTTGCCGTACAGCTACTACTCAATTTTGCAAAGCAAAAAGTTCATCGTGTTCGGATTGCTTGTCATTGTTTCGCTCGGAATTTTGGCAGCGGTGGTTCGTGTCGAAATGGGGCAACGTCGAATCCCCGTTCAATTTGCAAAACGAGTCGTTGGTCGCAATATGACTGGCGGACAAAGCACATACATTCCGTTGAAAGTAAACCAGGCCGGAATCGTTCCGATTATCTTTGCTTCGTCTGTGTTGTTGCTACCGGTTTTGCTGTCAAACATTCTCGGTAGTGCTGAAGGCTGGCGCGGTTCCGTTGCACGTTTCGTCAATGATTACTTGGTGAATAGCCAAAACATGGTGTACATCGTCGGTTTCTTTTTGCTCATTGTTGCTTTCGCATATTTCTACAACTCCATTGCATTCGACCCCATTCGTCAGGCTGACCAGTTGCGTAAACAGGGTGGTTTCATTCCTGGTATTCGTCCTGGTCAACAGACAGAGCGTTACTTGTCGAAAGCTGTTAATCGCATCACATTGCCTGGTGCAACCTTTGTTGCGTTCATTGCAATCTTGCCGTACATCATTCTCTGGGTCGGAGATGTCCAATCGTTCCCATTTGCCGGAACCACTGTGTTGATTGCTGTCGGTGTCGCACTTGAATTGATGCGTCAGATTGATAGTCAATTAATGCTGCGCAACTATGAGGGCTTCTTGAAGTGACCGCCGGCCCTTTTGGGTGGTGGTTTGCCCTCGTGGGTAATCAGAGGTATTTATGATTCCTGGCGCACGGTTGGTGTTGTTAGGCCGTCAAGGCTCGGGTAAAGGTACGCAATGCGTCCGCTTGTCCCGTCACTTTGTAGTGCCGCATATTTCTACGGGTGACATGTTGCGTGCTGCGGTACGTGAAGGAACCGAACTCGGAAAGATGGCAAAGGCCATCATCGATGCCGGTGGTTTGGTCGGTGACGACATCATGGTCGGATTGGTCAGTGAGCGCCTCGCAGAAGACGACGCCCGGGTTCGCGGATACATTCTCGACGGATTCCCTCGGACTGTCTCTCAGGCCGAGTCGCTCGACAAGGCAACAGCTAGCCGCCCCCTCGACCTTGCAATTGATCTCGTTGTTCCCCGTGAACTAGTGCTTGCTCGGTTGTCTATCCGCCGTGTCTGTCGCGACTGTGGCACCAACTATCAGGCAACTGGCCACGAGACCAGCCAATGGAGTTGCGATAACTGCGGGGGAGACGTGGTGCAGCGTGACGACGACACCCCGGACGCCATTAATCGTCGCCTTGACCTCTATGAGTCCCAAACCGAGCCACTCATCGACTTTTATGGCAAAACCGGCCGTTTGGCCCAGGTCGACGGGGTCGGAAGCCCCGAAGAAGTCTTTGGCCGCCTCACCGAAGCTGTCGAACAAAGACGGTAATCGGCACTTGGTGTGTGGCAGATGCGCCGATAGCATTGTCACTCGCCCCTATTGCAAGTCTGCTATTGGGGCATCCTGTCCCAACTAACTAAGGAGTCCACTCTGGCTCAGCCGAAAGAAGATGCGATCGTGCTTGAAGGCACGATTCTCGAGTCCCTACCAAACGCAATGTTTCGTGTGGAATTAGAGAACGGCCACAAAGTGTTGGCGCATATCTCCGGAAAAATGCGTATGCACTACATCCGTATTCTTCCGGGCGACAAAGTCCAAGTGGAACTCACCCCATACGACCTCACCCGAGGTCGAATTACATACAGGTTTAAGTGAGAACGCAATGAAAGTACGCACAAGCGTCAAAAAAATTTGTGAGAAGTGCAGCATCATTCGTCGCCATGGGCGAGTACGAGTGATCTGCGAAAACCCCCGGCACAAACAGCGCCAGGGCTAGAGAGTCAACGAAGGACACGTAAACACATGGCACGTATTGTTGGAGTCGACATCCCACGCGAAAAGCGTTTGGAAATTTCGTTGACATATATCTTTGGCATCGGTCGCTCGACCGCCCAGAAAATTTGTGAGGCCACAGGCCTTGACAAGAACACTCGCGTTCGCGATCTCACAGAAGATGAAGTCAACCGCATCCGTGGTTGGGTTGATCAGAACGCCACCGTTGAAGGTGACCTGCGCCGCGATGTGCAGCAGGACATCAAGCGCAAGATCGAAATCGGATGCCTTCAAGGTATTCGTCACCGTAAGGGACTTCCTGTTCGTGGACAGCGCACGCATACCAATGCACGCACACGTAAGGGACCTAAGAAGACCGTAGCTAACAAGAAAAAGGCAGTGAGATAACACCATGGCCAAGACACAAGCAGGTGGACGTCGTCCACGTAAGCGTGAGCGCAAGAACGTCACAACTGGCGTTGTTCACATCAAGAGTTCTTTCAACAACACCATCGTGTCTATTACAGACACTGAAGGCAATGTCATTGCATGGGCATCGTCTGGTGGCGTTGGCTTTAAGGGTTCACGTAAGTCAACTCCTTTTGCTGCACAGATGGCTGCAGAAAAAGCTGGCAAGGCTGCAATGGAGCATGGCCTTAAGCGCGCAGAAGTGCATGTAAAGGGTCCAGGTTCTGGTCGCGACACAGCACTTCGTTCAATTCAGAATCTCGGTATTGAAGTATCAGGCATCAAAGATGTCACTCCAGTACCTCACAACGGTTGCCTTCAACCAAAGCGTCGTAGGAGCTAATCATGGCCCGTTATACAGGACCAAAAGTGCGCATCTCGCGTCGTCTTAACACAAACATTTATGAAAATGCCAAGGGATCAAAGGCGCTCGATCGTCGTCCGTTCCCACCAGGTCAGCATGGTCGTACCCGTCGTCGTAATGCCGGCAGTGAATACCTTGCACAGGTACAAGAGAAGCAGAAGGCTAAGTACATCTACGGTGTACTCGAGCGTCAGTTCCGCTTGACATACGAAGAGGCAACTCGTCTTGCAGGCCCAACAGGCGAAAACTTGTTGCGTCTTCTTGAGCAGCGTCTCGACAACATCGTGTTCCGCGCCGGTTGGGGAGCAACTCGCCCTCAGGCTCGTCAGTTCGTAAACCACGGCCTCATTCAGGTTGATGGCAAGCGCGTTGACATCGCTTCATTCCGTGTCAAGCGTGGCCACGTCATTTCACTTGCTCCTAAGGCAAAAGAAATGATTCAGATCACACACAACATCGACACTCTTGACCGTCCACTTGTTGGTTGGCTAGAGGCTGGCGACAAGCAAGTCACAGTTCGTGACTTGCCACAGCGCGAGCACATCGATGTCCCCGTCCGCGAACAGCTCATCGTTGAGTTGTACTCGAAGTAACCCCGTCTTTTCTTAGGAGCAAACATGCTTGTAATCCAGCGTCCATCAGTCGAAGCAATCGGCGAAGATCACCCAACACGTCAGCGTTTCGCTGTTGGTCCACTCGAGCCAGGTTTCGGCCACACCATTGGTAACTCACTTCGTCGTACGTTGTTGTCATCAATTCCTGGTGCTGCAATCACAACTGTCAAGTTCGACGGTGTCGAGCATGAGTTCACAACAAT
>JBIILS010000074.1:0-5888 GCA_044232585.1 Ilumatobacteraceae bacterium | reverse complement strand
GTCCACTCGAGCCAGGTTTCGGCCACACCATTGGTAACTCACTTCGTCGTACGTTGTTGTCATCAATTCCTGGTGCTGCAATCACAACTGTCAAGTTCGACGGTGTCGAGCATGAGTTCACAACAATCAAGGGAATGACAGAAGACATCACAGAGTTCATCATGAACTTGAAAGATGTTGTTGTCATGTCACAGAACGACGAGCCAGTTGTAATGCGCGTTGACGTTAAGGGTCCTATGACTCTTAAGGCTGGCGACATCCCAACCAACTCTGATGTTGAAATTCTCAACCCATCACTGCACCTTGCAACTCTTAATGCTGGTTCACAACTTGCACTCGACATCACAGTCGAGCGCGGCCGCGGATACCTTTCCACCGACCGTGACGCAGAGAGCCGCATCATCGGAGTAATCCCCATCGATGCAATTTTCTCACCAGTACGTCGTGTGATGTTCGAAGTAGAGCCAACACGTGTTGCTCAGAGCACCAACTACGACCGTTTGGTTATCGACATCGAAACTGATGGTTCAATTTCTCCTCGTGAGTCATTGGCATCAGCTTCAGCAACATTGCGTTCACTTGTTGATCTCATTGCAACATTGTCAGAAGAGCCACAGTCACTCGAGCTCAGCGAGCCAATGGGCGCCAATGTTGGTGTACCTGACCTTGACTTGCCAATCGAAGATCTTGACCTCAGCGAGCGCCCACGCAACTGCTTGAAGCGCGGACAAATCAACACAATCGGTGAACTTCTTTTGAAGTCAATCGACGACTTGCTCAACATCACAAACTTCGGTCAGAAGAGCCTGGATGAAATCATCCAGAAGCTCGATGAGCGTGGACTTACGCTTCGCGCGTAATCACAGGAATTAAGGAGCACAACAATGCCTACTCCACGTCGCGCCCCCCGCTTTGGCGGAAGTGCACAGCACCAACGTCTCATGATGGCCAACATGGCCGCTTCACTGTTCGCAGCTGAAGGAATCAAGACAACAGAAGCAAAAGCAAAAGAACTTCGTCCTATTGCTGAGAAGCTCATCACAAAAGCAAAGAAAGCACAAGGCGATTCGCCAATGCGCGTTCATCGCATTCGTCAGATCGAGGGTTACCTCGGTGACAAAGAGATGACATCAAAGCTTGTCAATGAGATTGCACCTCGTTACGTCAGTCGTAACGGTGGGTACACACGTATCTTGAAGCTCGGCCATCGTCTCGGTGACGCTGCGCTTGAAGTACGTATCGAACTCGTCTAAGGCACATACCGGTGTCTCAACCGGAACAGAACTTTACTAACGGACCCGCCTTACGGCGGGTCCGTTTGCGTGTGGCGTATCACGGCGCTGCGTTTCGTGGTTTTGTCATCAACGAAGGAATTAACTCCGTCGAAGGATTACTGACTGATGTGATTTCAACAGTTGCACGTCATCGTGTGCACATTGATGTTGCTGGGCGCACTGATGCAGGAGTGCATGCGCGTGGTCAAGTAATCACTGTTGATATTCCAGCAGAGACACGTTTGCCAGCATTTGTGCGCAGCGTTAATGCGTTGTGTAAACCAAACGTTGCAGTGTCAGACCCTGAGTGGGTCAGCAATGATTTTGATGCGCGTTACAGCGCTATCTGGCGTCGCTATCGCTACACCGTTCTTAATTCCGAAACCCCAGACCCGATGTTGGTTGATCGCGCGTGGCATGTTCGCCGTCCGCTGTCTGTGCCACTAATGACATTGGCAATTGATCCGTTAATCGGGGAGCACGATTTCTCTGCGTTCTGTCGCCGCCCGGACCTTATTGAGGGTGCTCCTATTCCGTCCATGCACCGCCGGGTCTATTCGGCAAAATGGGTCGATCAGGGGAACAACGTTTTGGTATTCGAAATTCGGGCAAATGCCTTCTGCTACCAAATGGTCCGCAGCTTCGTCGGCTTCTTGGTGGATGTGGGGCTTGGTCATCGCCCGGCCAGCGACACCCGCGAAGTTCTGTTGGCCCGCGACCGCGCCCATGGGTCCCAAGTCGCCCCAGCGTGCGGTCTGACCCTGTGGGATGTGGGCTATCCGGGGGAACCGATTCCGACCATATAAAAGGTGGTCGTCAGTTGGCTTTCGCGGTTGCCGAGAGGCATATCTCGCCCCTATCCTTACTAAGCCCCCATTTAGGGGTTCCGGCGGCCCGTTGTGGGTTCCCTTGAAAGAAGTCTTATGCGTACATACCAACCAAAAGCAAGCGAGATCACCCGCGCGTGGCACGTCATCGACGCTGAAGGTCTTGTCCTTGGTCGTCTCTGCACCGAAGTTGCTCGTCTTCTTCGCGGCAAGCACAAGCCAACATTCGTTCCTCACATGGACTCAGGCGATCACGTCATCATCATCAACGCATCAAAAATCGTTATGACATCAGGTAAGTCTGAAAAGAGCATGGTGTATACCTACTCCGGTTATCCAGGTGGTTTGAAGAGCGAGACATACCAAAACTTGCTTGATCGTAAACCTGCAGACGCAATCACTCGTTCAATCGCCGGCATGTTGCCAAAGGGGCCTCTTGGTCGCCAGATGGTGAAGAAGCTCAACGTGTACGCAGGACCTGAACATCCTCACGCAGCACAGTCCCCAGTCGTTTTCAATCTCAGCGCTGCCAAGGCGCGCTGAACTACTAAGGAGTCATCGTGGCTAACACAGTTCTCACTCAAACAACTGGTCGTCGTAAAGAAGCTGTTGCTCGTGCAATCACTCGCGCCGGTACCGGAAAAATCGTTGTCAATGGTCGCCCAATCGAGGCGTACTTCACCACAGCAACACAGCGCATGGTTGTTACCGAAGCGCTTCGCGTTGTAGAGCGTGAAGAGTCATTCGACATTCACGCAAATATTTTTGGTGGAGGCGTAACTGGCCAGGCTGGCGCATTGCGCATGGCTATTGCTCGTTCACTCATCGAACTTGATCCTGAAATGCGTCCAGCGCTTAAAAAAGCTGGTCTTCTTACTCGTGACTCACGTAAGAAAGAAAGCAAGAAGTACGGTCTCAAGAAGGCCCGTAAGGCGCCTCAGTTCACCAAGCGCTGATTCCTATTTGCGTGGTGCGTTATGCACCTCGCGCAAGGAGATCAATACATGTTGCATTTCGGAACAGACGGCGTTCGTGGCGTCGCTATCGACGAACTCACTACTGAATTAGCTCGTGACCTTGCACGTGCCACCGCTCGTGTTTTGCGCCCTACGGCCATTGTTATTGGACGCGATACGCGTGAAAGTGGTTCTGAATTAGAAGACGCCATCGTTGCCGGATGCGCAGCTGAAGGTATTGCCGTACATCTCATGGGTGTTGTGCCAACGCCGGCAATTGCCTATGCGGCAGAACAATATGGCTGGGTTGGCATTGCAATTACTGCGTCACACAACGTGTGGTCTGACAACGGCATCAAGGTATTTGCATCGGGCGGAGCAAAACTTGGCGACGCTGAACAAATTGAAATTGAACGTGAATGGCATGCCATGGTTTCTGAACCTGTGCTGCATGAACAGCCAACTATTCACGACGCCACCGGAATTCTGGGAGAGTACGCAACACATCGCTTAAACGTTGTGGGTGAAGCACTAGCAGGAGTTCGAGTAGTTCTTGATTGTGCCAATGGTGCGATGTCACATGTTGCACCTGAAGTCTTTATGTCTGCCGGCGCAGATGTATCCGTGATTAATGCATCGCCTAATGGTCGCAACATCAATGACAAATGTGGTGCAACTGCGCCGCAGCAATTAGCCGCCCAAGTTATTGCCGAAGGTGCAGATATCGGCATTGCTTTTGATGGCGACGGAGACAGACTCATTGCGGTCAGTGCCAGTGGTGCATTGGTTGATGGTGATCACATCATGGCTATCGCGGCAGTTGATCTTGCGCACCGTGGCTTACTGCGTAATAAAGGCGTTGCAGTCACTGTGATGACAAACCTTGGTTTCCACCACACCATGCGTGACAACAACATTGACGTTGTCATTACGCCAGTTGGAGACCGCAGTATTCTTGTTGCACTCGATGAATTTGATTTCGTATTAGGTGGCGAGCAAAGTGGTCATGTTATTCACCGTGCCCATGCCACAACTGGTGATGGTCTGTTGGCCGCACTGCAATTGGTTGAATACATCACGCGTGCTCGTGTCACTCTTGATCAAGCTGCATCCATCATGCAGTCGTACCCACAAATACTTGTGAACATTCGTACTCTGAATCGTGTTCATGACCCCGTGCATGACATTGCAGAGCAAATTGCAATTGCGGAAGCTGAATTGGGCGACAATGGTCGCATTTTGGTGAGGTCATCAGGAACAGAACCTTTGGTGCGTGTCATGGTGGAAGCTGCAGATCAAGTAACGGCAGAATCCATTGCCATGCGCCTTGCCCAGGCGGTTGTTGATATCCACGGTGGGTCTATTGAAGGAACGCACTAGTGACACTGACCAGCGAGAGTAATCTGTAGTTATGTGCGGCATTATTGGCATCCTGCCCCGGCCGAGCACCCGTAGTGTGCCTACTGCTCAGAGCATTGAGGAGTTACTGACAGCAGCGGTAAATGCTGGTACTGATTGCGTGCTTATTGCTGATGCGCTCATGGCGGCCGACCAAATGCTTCGCGGCGATGCAGGCATTCAGGCCCTTGTCGGCAATGCGGCGTTGATTACCAAAATCTCTACATGTCTGGATGCAATTGACTTGGTGTCCGCTGCTGAAGAGGCTCGCATTGATGCGCTTCATGTTGACACGGCAACTCTTGATGCTGAAGTGGCTCGCTTGTCGCGCGTGAAAGATGCGTCATGGGCAATTCGACGCGATCGTTTGCGTGCAGCCGATGCCGTGCATGTTTTTGCAGGTGCCGGCGCTGGCGCATCGTCGTTGGTCGGATACTTCGCAATTCATCAGGCATTTTCCGCCATCGACCGCATGGAAGTTCGTGGTCGTGACTCTGCTGGTATCAGTGTTCTTGTTACGTCGCCTTCGTTTGCTTCATTGTCATCTGAACTAACTGGTCTGATGACTGGTCGTACATCTGATCCGTTGTTTACCAACACCAGCGTTCGCCACAGCGGTTCCACTCTGGTGTTCGTCTACAAGGCAGCTGCCGAAATTGGTGAACTTGGTGACAACACCAAACACATGCGCGACGCAGTCAGTGCAGATGCGTTGTTGCGCACCGCACTGTCAGTGTCTGACTCGCGTGTTGCGGTGCTTGGTCACACACGTTGGGCAAGTGTGGGCATTATCTCTGAGCCAAACGCTCACCCAGTTACTGGTGAAGAAATAGATGTTGACGGCCAGCAAGTCTCAGTCGCGGTTCTGAATGGCGATGTTGATAACCACACGGAATTGCGTGAGCGCCATAACTTGCGTTTTGCAGACCCAATTACAACCGACGCAAAAGTAATCCCAGCCATCGTTGATCGTGGTCGAGGTACTGGCCTAGATACTCAAGCCGCATTTCTTAACGCAGTCACCCAGTTTGAAGGTTCAGTCGCTATTGGTTACATGACAGCTAGTGATCCGAACGATATGTACTTGGCACTGTTTGGTAGTGGTCAAGGTTTGTATATCGGCCTTGCTGAAGATCGTTTCATCGTTGCAAGCGAACCATACGGAACCGTTGAAGAGACCGTGAATTATGTTCGTCTTGATGGCGAGACACCACGCAAAGAAGGTGACCCCAATTCACGCGGGCAAGTGGTGCGCCTTCGTGTCGACGGAGCAGGCACAGTTGAAGGTATTACTCGCATTGCATACGACGGAATCGAGATTCCGGTTACTGATAACGACGTTGCAGTAGCCGAAGTAACCACGCGCGATATCGACCGTGGCGACGCACCACATTTCCTACTAAAGGAAATCACCGAAGCTCCTCGTAGCTTCC
>JBIILS010000065.1:0-6859 GCA_044232585.1 Ilumatobacteraceae bacterium | reverse complement strand
CGACTTCAGTTTCAATCTCGTCGACAACAACCAGCACTACTGAAGCGCCGGTTTCATTTGCACTGGTCAAGGCGGCTCCGAAAGTTGTGTTACTAATTCGCCCAATGGTGATGCGTCGAGGGTCAACTGTGAGTGCTGCGAAACTGGCGGCCTCTGTATCGATGGCCATCCCGAAGCGATCTGTGGGCACAATGCGAATCAGCATTACAAAGGGAAGTAAATACTGCGCCTTTGTCGGAACGAGCCTGAAAGCAGTGCGTCCTGGCAAGTGCACAGTCGTCGTCATCCTCTTGCCGAAGAGGGGCAAGTCAGTTGTGCGAAGCAATACACTGACAATTAAGGCCTAAGAAAAGTCAGGCTCGGAACGGCAGGTAGTTTGTCATGATGCATTCGCTCGGCACGCCCACTTCTCGCGAACGAATCAAGTCGGCTGCACGCCAAGAGTTGAACGACTCTGGCATCCTCGGATTGCGGATGGAAGTTGTGGCGGAAAAAGCCCAAGTATCGGTACCGCTGATTTACAAGTACTACAAGAATCGTGAAGGTTTGTTGACCGAAGTTCTCAGTGAACTGTATGACGGTGATAGTTACGAAAAATTTGCGGTATATGTCGAAATGTTTGAACAAATGGAATCACCGACTATCGATGACATTGCAATTATGTTTGCAACTGTTCAGCAGGGTTTCCGCTCCGTGTCGCGGTGGAAGAGATTGCAGATTTTGGCTGCATCGGCTGAAATTCCAGAACTACGAGCGCGCCTTGCCGATATTCATCTTGCCCAGCAACAACGTGTAGTTGATTTTCTTCAAGTTGCTATTCGTGCAGTGGCATCGAAATATCCTGGGATGAATGAGGAATCAATTTCTACTGCTGTAAATCTTGCTTCACCGTTAGCGTCGCTGATTATGACTCAATCATTTGGGTCTGTTTTAGACGATCTTGTTGATTACGAAGACAGAGAAGCTGCTGCTGAAGAAATGAAAGTTCTTCTTCGTCTCATCGTTAATGCGGTACTCACTGCTGGGCATAAGTCCCCGTAGACTCGTCGCATGGAAGTTGAAATGATTGTTGAGATTCCGCAAGGGTCTCGGAATAAGTACGAAATGGATCACGAGACCGGAGACATCTGGCTTGATCGCACATTGTTTACAGCGACGCAGTATCCGCTTGACTATGGTTTCTTTCCTGGCACTCACGGTGAAGACGGCGACCCACTTGATGCGTTGGTATGGCTGAGCCAGCCGACGTTCCCTGGTTGCCATGTGTGGGTGCGCCCTGTTGCGGTTTTCTGGATGACCGACGAAAAAGGACCCGACGCAAAAGTGTTGTGCGTGTCGTCGCATGACTCACGTATGAATCAATACGTCGACATTGGTGATTTGCCCGAGCACTTGCTCGACGAAGTCGGCAATTTCTTTGAGGTGTACAAACTTCTAGAGCCGAACAAGGACACCACCGTGAAGGGTTGGGAAGGCCGTCAGGCTGCCGAAACAGAGATCCTTGCTGCCATCGAACGACTGGCTCATCTAGAGCACTAGCCAGCTGGTCACTGTGATGACTTTTTTGTGACGGCCGTCACGGCAAAGTGTTCACCTGTGGAAAAACACCTCGGGAAACCCTTATGGGTGTTGAAGCCTGTGGATATCCCCCAATCTTCACAAACACACCTTTAGGGTTCGCAATGCGGACCAAGTGCCGCAGAATTGGGGAAACCTTATGTACACACTCGGAGCCTTGCTCCTATCCGCCCTCCTACTTGGTGCCGTTATTTCGGTCATCGAGTCGGTATTGCAAGTTGTGGGCGCTCATGGCGCCATCAGCAAGTTGCCAATCATCGGAGCGCATCTTTCACTCATCATCGCCATCGGCATGGTGTGGTTGTTAGACATGAATCCGATCGCAGGTTGGGGAGTCTCATTCTCAGATGAATGGATGACCTACGTCGCCAATGGCGCCATAATTCTCGGAATGATTCCGTTGAAAGATGCAGTTATCAACATGGTGAACAAGGGTCTTCGCGCCTAAGTTCTCGCCAGATATTTCAGCTGCGGGCTGTCGGTTCATTCGGACCGGCGGCCCGTTTGCATTTCTGCGTTTAGGGCCGTGATGGGTTCTTGAAAATTCGCAGTAATCCGACACAACCGGCTGCACACACTGCGAACCCGATGATGCGTGCGCCGATTCCGATGGGTAGTGACATCAGCCAACCGCCAGCAAAAATTGAAGCGATGTGCATGGTGACAAAGAGTATTCGTGTACGGGAGGTTTTTGGTTTACGGAAAACTGCGACCAACGAGATGACACCTAACACGACAATCACCAGCATGATGACTGCGGCAAGAATTGCAAGGCTTTTCATAGCCGAAGAGTAGACCAGAAATGAGTTACTGGGCAGCGGAGTTGTCGATAAGCCAGAAGCTCACGAGCCCCGCTGGCTGGTCGTTCAAACTCACTGAGATATCAACTTGCCCGGCATGAGGGAAGCCGATGCCACGCAGAGGTAACGCGAATGGAAAGAACAAACCTTCGCCAGGGTGACGATCTGCATCAACGTTGAATTCAAAGTCAATGCGAGCGACTTCTTCTGCAGTGTCAGGAAAGCGAATGATGACTCGGCCGTGGTGGGCGGTACCAACTCGGTGAGGTTGAACGTACACAGACATTGCAATGTATGAATCAACTTCTGATGGAAACCCTGAATGCAGAGCGATGCGCGTAATGCCGCTACTGACAATGTTCAGCATTCCTTCACGAACATTGGCGTAGTCGCACAATGTCAATGTGGTGAGATCAAGTCCTGAGTCTGCAAGTGGGTCGGGATTCATGCCCCGTACGGTACCGACTAGTTGGCAGGGACAATCACGACAGGCACCTTGGCATGGCGTGAGACATAATCCGCAACGGAACCAAGCAGAAGTCCCATGACTGCACCGTGGCCGCGGGCGCCTACAACGATGAGGTCTGACTTCAAACCAAGTAGAGCATTGCGTGGGTCATTATTTTCGAAGTGCGTGTTGACAGTGATGTCGCGATCCGCTGCAGCTTTTGCAATGCGCTTGTTTTCGGTATCAAGAATGGTGCGTGCACCGGTGTCATCGAATGTGTATGACATTGCCATTTCGACAGGAACAATGACAGGACTCCACGCTGAAACAAGTGTGACGGTGTCGCCAGCATGTGCATATGCAACTGCCCAGTCGACTGCTTTTTCTGAGTTGGGCGAACCATCAACTCCGACAATGATCTGACGTTTTTGTGGTGTGTGATTACTCATACATTCATGTTAGGACACACTTCAACAGAAAATTACCGTTGAAAAAACTAGATGACGTTAGGCAAAACTAATGTTAGGTAGAACTAATACGAATTGTTTAATGATGTTCATGTTCATGTTCATGTTCATGTGTGTGATGAGTAGCGTAGTGACACAACACGCATCTAGTGCGGTTGTGTAAAGCCGAAACACTCGCGCAGTGCTGCATCTGTAAGCGCGGTAGCAGGCGATCCTTGTGCCACTACGCGTTGCGCTAACAGCATCACCATGTCGGCGGGGTCGGCGTCTGACAATTCGTGTGTTGCCATCACAACAGCGACTCCACGTGCACGCTCTTGTGCAACTAGTTCGGCAACTGCTTGGCGACCCAAAAGGTCGAGCCCTGCAGTGGGTTCGTCAAGTAGCAGTACATCTGCTTGACGTGCCAACACTTGTGCCAAATGTGTGCGCTGTTGCTGGCCTCCTGAAAGATCTCGCAATGGTCGCGACCTATAGGCAATAGCGCCGGTGCGTTCCATTGACTCTTGCACAATGCGGTGATCTTCTGCACGTGCACGCCTGGTTAATCCCAAATGCGCATAACGGCCCATTGCGGCAACATCTTCCACGCGCAGTGGCAATGTATGTGATGACACTGGATGCTGTGGAAGGTAACCCACCAAAGAATGTTGTGTACCTGGTTCACCGCCGAGCACTTTGACTTCGCCGCTTTGAGTAGTCACCAGCCCGGCAAGTGTTTTCAACAGAGTCGATTTACCCGAGCCGTTCGTGCCAATAAGCACCAATAACTCACCAGGCTGAAGTGAAAAATTCAAGCCTTCAACAATGGGTCTATGTCCATACCCAACAGCAAGACCTGTTGCTTCTATGCGCGCACTCATGACACGTGTACATGCCCATGCATGTGAGGTTGGTCGTGGTCGTGATGAATGTCTTTGCGATGTGCTTGCCAACGTTGCACCTCAATCACGATGGCGCACACACCGAAGATGATGACCGATGAAAATACAATGCTTGCACCCGCCGCAAGATTTGCGTGGTAGCTAGCAAGTAGCCCGATGTATGTTGACGCGATTCCTACGCCAGCAGCAACCGACATCATGGTGCCAATCCGTCGAGCGAAGAGGGCGCCCGTTGCTGAAGGCGCAATGAGTAAGCCCAATACCAACAATGTTCCAACCGTTTGAAAACTCGCAACCACAGTGAGAGCAACCATCCCCAACATGATGTTGTGATACTTCTTCGCAGAGAAACCCGAGGTTTCAGCAAGCCCATCATCAACTGACAACAAGAGAAATGGTCGCCGACACAGATAAGCAATAACGCATACTGCAACAAGTGCGATGAACTGCCACACAAGGTCGGAGTTGCTGACGCCTAAGACTTCTCCGAACAAAATATTGGTGAGATCACCGGCGAAAGAACTCGAACGTGACTGAATAATTACACCTAGTGCAAGCATGCCAACGAATAACAAGCCAATCGCGGTATCGCCTGATAGCCGGTAGCGACGTGTCACAACACTGACGCCTGACATCATGACGGCCGCACCAATTGCAGCTCCGAGTACTCCAGAAAAACCGATGAGTAGTGCAGCGGCGACGCCAGGCACAACCCCGTGGGCTAGAGCATCGCCAACAAAGGCAAGCCCACGCAAGACAACAAATGTTCCGGCTACTGCACAGATGAGCGCGACGAGCACGCCCGCGTAGAACGACTGTCGTAAGAATTCGTTGTCAGCGAATGGCTCGAAGAGTAAATGTCCCACACTGCTAGTTCAGCAGATTCACGAGAGTCCGTTGGCGATTGCCGTAGCGAGCTGAGTCATCATTTCGTCGTATCCGCCGTTTTCGGGCAATACATGAGTTGAAAGTTCCACCACTTCGACGCCAAGTTCTTTGGCAATTTGGGCCGTTACATCGCTAGGAGTTCCTAATTCGGTGAAAATTGCTTTGACATCATTCTTTTTGGCCAGGGCCCTGAGTTCTGCAAGTGAGCCGGCTGACGCCTCGGCCGCGGTTGAAAACCCAGGAATCACAGCACCCACCACAGTGCAGCTGTAACGCGCTGCAAAATATCCCAACGAATCGTGCCCAGTGACGAGGTTGCATTCGCTTACTGTTCCCATGATGTCTCGAACTTTTGCGCTGAGCGCAGTGAGTTCATTCACAACAGTTGCGGCCTCTTCTGCAAAATCTTTTCCAGTTGCCTTCGTGAGGGCGTCAGCAAGTGCAGGAATTGCTTGTGCCAGTGTTTCTGGGTCAAGCCATACATGCGGGTCTTCGGTGCCATGATCGTGATCTTCTTCTTCGTCATCATGTTCTTCTTTGGCTGCACTCTCTTTCTCGTCTCCGTTGGCAGCATCGAGAAGCGTGACGTGGTCGGTAATATGGAACACCGATACACCTGATTTCTCTACTTGGACCAAAGCATCTTCTAGACCCTCTTCGAGGTCAAGACCGTTTGAGACCACGAGTGTTGCATTATTCAATGTCTCCACGTCTTGTGCCGATGGCTCGAAATCATGCTGGTCTTGTCCGTTAGGAATCAATACCGTCACAGTGGCCGCGTCGCCCACAAGACGGGACACCACATCGCCAATTGCACTGTACGTAACCACCACGTTCGGCGAGGTTGAAGCAGTTGTGTCGCTTGCGCTATTCGACGTGTCGTTACTGGACGAGCAGGCCGATAGTGCAAACACAAGGCCAGTGGTTGAGGCGAAAAAAGAGAATTTACGAAAAGAAGGCATGCGTCTATCATAATGAGAATGATTCCTATTACCAACTTGGGCGCTGGAAAAACCAGCTAGCAGGGATGGTTCCCTGTTTCTTTCCGCATCTCGCTGGCACTAGTAACCTCTCCATAGATGGCGCAAGGTGTGTCGGCGAATTTCGCACCACATTTCGCACCATCTCCTCAGTAATAAGGTCAAGAACAACACAAGGGGAGACCATGGCAACTGGGGATGCAATATTTCGGCGCGAAGACGACTGCGAAACCGAATCGTGGCCAGGGATTGTCGACTGGTGGACCCTCTTCAGCAGCGATCGCACAGACACCCACGGCCTCACCGTAGGAGTTGCTGAAATACCGGTTGGGGCGCCTGAACCAGAGCGTGGTCATATGCACGCACAATCAGAGGTGTACTACTTCTTGTCTGGCACTGGCCATGTAGTGGTGAACGGATCCCGTCGTGACGTGCGCACTGGCGATGCAGTATTTATCCCTGGGAATTCTGAACATGTTGCCGTGAATACGGGCACAGAGCCATTGCGATTGCTGTACTTCTTTGCCGCTGACTCATTCACCGACATCGAATACATCTTCCCCAAGTAACCTAGAAACACTCGTCCACGAGAGGAACCCCCAATGGCGAATGACTGGTTTGAAACAGTTGCAGAAGCACAACGTCGCGCGAAGGCGCGCTTGCCAAAGTCTGTCTATGGTGCACTTATCGCTGGTTCTGAAAAAGGACTTTCTACTTCAGACAACTTGACTTCGTTTGATCAACTGGGGTTTGCCCCACACGTTGCGGGCAATTCAAATTCGCGTGACATGAGCACAACTGTCATGGGTCAGTC
>JBIILS010000064.1:0-6905 GCA_044232585.1 Ilumatobacteraceae bacterium | reverse complement strand
GACTCAATATCAACGTCAACCAAGTCGTCGCCCAGCACCTTACGCAATTTCTTGACTGCGCTTTTCAAATCCTTGCCCCGAGAAAAACCGGGTAATTCCTTTGCAGCCGCCGCCATGAGGTTCAACCCAAAAGCCTCAGACGCCGTCAATTCCAAACTGCGTTCAAATCTCTTGTTCGCACCTACAAAGATGTAGCCCTCATCGATATAGATATCAGTGAGTTCGAAGGGCGTATACGGAGGCACTCCACACATTGAGGCCATCTCAATGTCTTCAATAAGATCTGATTCTGACATTGAAAACTGCTTCGCCATTTTGGCTACTGATACACGTTCTTGTTTCATCAACCACGGCAACATACGCAATAAACCACTGACGCGTACTTCTGAAGAACGTGGACCACGCTTTGCGCTCATGATGCATCTCCAGCCAGACGAACCAAGTCAGCAATTACTTCATTTCGCACAGATTCAGGCGATACGACTTCGGCCCTATCGACCATTGCATATAGCCACGACCGAAAGGCCACACGATTGCCACATGACACTTCTACATCGACAGAACCATCGGCACGGACAGCAACAATTGCATCATCTCCAAGTTCTCGAATGACACCAGGAGCAATGCGGCTATCAAGGCGCACTATCGCAACTTCTGAATCGGCGCCAGGAAACGCCTTTGCATCACGCTCGAATGCAGTTGCAAGATTGAAATCTGCAGGGCGAACAAAAGATTCAGGTGCGCCAATTGTGGCCGCTTCCTCAAAACGATCCACACGGTACGTGACCTGTGCTTTGCGGTCGGTATCAAAAGCAACGAGGTACCAGAACCCATTGCGTGAGATAAGACCATACGGATACACCGTGCGAACGCGCCCATGATACGGAAACGAAATCTGACAACTCTTTGCAATAGCCGACCACAACTGTGGCAACTCTTGTGAACGGGCATCCACGTGCGCAACGGTATGAGATGGCGATTCATCGATGTCTCCGCCGAGCCATTGAACAGCTTGCTTTCCCCATTGTGTATCGATCTGAACTAGTGCTGCGGCCTGCTGCAATGCAGACAACTCATCTTCAGTCAGGTCGAAGTTAATCAGTTTGTATTCGGCGCGGTCAATTGAATATGCAGTTTTGCCGGCGTCATTGCCACCAAGTACTTGCATCGTGATGGGAACTCCCAATTTGCGCAATGACTTTTTGTCGCGCTCGAATGCAGTGCGACGAGCTTCGGCTTTCACTGGGTACTGATGCTCCATGTAATTGCCAATATCTTCCAATGTCAACGGACGATTGGATTCAGTTAGTAACGCAACAAGATTCAACATCCGTTCCGCTGAATTGATGATGGGCTTCGAAGATGCACTTGCCATTGCAGGCAGGTTATCCCCTTTGCTATTGGTTGCGTGGCAGTTTTTTTCGAATTGATATATACCAATTCAGCAAGGGGTGTGTCATAGTTTTCGTGTCAAGTTGAGAGCCATCAGCAATCACTGATGCAGCATCAATAGCCAAGACTTTGCCCAATTCAACGCCCCACTGGTCGAAACTATTGATTCCCATCAGCCAGCCTTGAATGGCCGCCGAATGTTCATACATCGCAATAAGAGAGCCAAGACGACGAGGATTCAGTTCGTCGAGAACGAGAACACTGCTCGGACGATTCCCTTCAAATGTTTTGTGAGGTTCGTTGTGGGTTCGACCTGCGGCCAAGGCCTCCGACTGGGCAATCACATTTGCGAACAGTAAGTCATGCGCTTCATCATCAGTGCCGAGCGAAGCAGCCGTGGTTACGAACTCAACGGGCACCACTTGAGTTCCCTGGTGCAACATTTGAAAGAAAGCATGCTGACCGTTCGTTCCTGCTTCGCCCCACACAACGGGACTAGTGCCGCCGAGAACTGAACGGCCATCGACCCCAACAGATTTTCCATTACTTTCCATAACCAGCTGCTGTAGATACGCAGGCAATCTGGACAAGTCATGACTGTACGGAATAACAGCAACTGTCGGAAATGTGTGCAACGCACTGTTCATCCACCAAATCAGAGCATGCATCAGCGGGAGACTTGCATCGCCAGGCGCAGTGACAACATGGTGATCCATCTCTGACATTCCGGCTAAAAACTCGCTGAATTGATCTCCGCCAATTGAACACATAACGGGGAAACCAATAACGGACGACAACGAGAATCGTCCACCGACCCAGTCAAAGAATTCCAGGCAATGATCTTTCTGAATTCCCCAATTCAACGCAGCCTCAGCATGCGAAGTTGCGGCAACGAAATGACTAGCCCAATCTGAAACAGCCGCCCGAGTCCACTGTCGAGCGCGTTCCGCATTGTGCATTGTTTCAAGAGTGGTGAAAGTCTTAGATGAAATCACAAACAACGTGGTTTCCGGATGCGCACCATGCAATGCTTCATCAAGATCTGCGGCATCAATATTAGAAACGAATTTCACCACAGGTCCGTTAGCAAACCGACGTAATGCACGCGCGACCATCGCTGGTCCAAGATCACTACCGCCGATACCAATATTGATGACAGTCTCAATCTTTTTTCCGGTTGCGCCGACTGTTGCACCAGAGCGGATGCGGTCAGCCAATGTCTTTGCTCGCTCTAATTGTCCGGAAGCCTGCTGGGCCAATGGTGACGACGTGGCGGGTGCACGTAATGCCATATGCCCAACCGAGCGGCCTTCAGTGACGTTCATAATCTCGCCAACAATCATCTTCCCGAACGAACCTCGAATGTCAACAACATCAGCGGAATGCAACAATGCTTCAAAAAGAGACGCATCGATGCGTTGACGAGAGAAGTCTGCATGAATTCCACATGCATCGACTGTCAACCATTGACTGCGAGAAGAATCCTTCTGAAACAGATCGGAAAGTGAAGCGACACTGGTGGCCAGATTCTTCAGCGACTGAAATACCTCTGCGTCCATGACGCCAACTTACTTCTGTGCAGCAGTGTGAATCAGTCTTAAGAACGCAGCGGCCACCGCAACATGGCGTGATTGGTCGCCACGAGCACTCATTCTGCCTAAACCGGCCAAAACTGATGACACAAGATCGGCAAATGACTGCACCGTTGTGCCTTGCAAGATTCGATCAGTCTCTTCTGCCGTCGCAATGAGGTCAACAATGTTCCGGGCAAATTCCTTGCCGAAAACATCAGTACCTTTCGATACTTCGGGATGCTTTTGAACTACAGCCGAAATGCCGGTGATGAAACCAACTGTGGAGGGTGCGCTAGCGCCGAGTGCACCAACTTCTGTAAAAAGCGCAACAAGGCGACCCTCGAGAGTGGTTTCAGCTATCTTCACTCGTGCAAAAACATCCACGAAGATTTCAGTGATGGATTCACACACCGCAATGTAAATATCTGCCTTCGAAGGAAAGTAGTGATACAAAGCAGCGCTAGAAACTTCCGCTGTTTCAGCAATCTCTCTATTGGTAGTGCCTTCGAATCCTTCAGCTGCAAAACGCTCACGTGCACATACAACAATGCGATCACGAGTATCTGTCGAGTCAGTATCAGCAGGACGACCACGCTTACGGCTGACCACCGCAGTCTTGTTCATTGATTGATCAGCCATAGCCAAGTATGACCCAAATTGAACGCAGGAGGCTTAGCGAGGTTTTGCGTTGTACAGGGCCCAGCCAACTGGACTCACCAGTGCCGCCAGAACCAATTTCACAGCGTCCCCCGCAAGGAAAGGTGCGACTCCTAGAGAAATGGCATTGGTGTCACCGGTGGCGACTGGAACACCAATCGAGTGAGCCAACCAGACAGCCCCAAAGAAGTAGATCACAGCTGTACTCAAGGCCATTGCCGACAACGACATCACGAAGTTGCGGTCATTACGACGGTCGGCGTACCAGCCCACAATGCCGGCAGCAATAACGAAACCGAAGAAGTAGCCGAGAGTTGAACCTGTTGCACGGCTCCAGCCACCTGTTGCGTCAGCATAAAAGGGCAGTCCGATTGCACCGAGAAGCCAATAGAGGGCCTGACTAGCCATTGCGCGGCGTGAACCAAGTGCACCACCCACTGCAAGCACTGCGAATGTTTGACCAGTGATTGGCACTGGCGTGAAACCAAGATGCACAACTATCTGGGCGCATAGGGCGGTGAACAATGCCCCACCTATGACAAGCGTGACATCACGCGCCACTGATTTTTCCAAGACGCGTGGCATTGGAATGAGGTCTGTAAGAACGTTTGGTACTGCGTTTGACATTCCCGTTACGCTACTACTGTGACATTCCTGAACATAAGTTTTCCCGGCTGGACCATTGTCACAATATGATCTTTGCACCACGCATCATTGCCGCAATCGATATCGGCACCAACAGCATTCATATGGTTGTTGCAAAAGTAAGCCCATCAGGGTTTGAAGTAATTACCCGCGAAAAAGACAATACGCGACTCGGCGAAGGTGGCGGCGACATGAAAATGTTGAGTCCCGAAGCTATTGAACGCGGAATAGCAGCACTACGTAACATGCGCCGGATCGCAGATGCACACCGAGCAAGCGTCTTTGCAGTTGCAACAAGCGCAGTTCGTGAAGCGAAGAACTCGGCAGATTTCGTTGACCGGGCTGCCAACGAAGCCGGAATTGATATTGAGGTCATTTCGGGAGTCGAAGAAGCTCGCCTAATTCACTTAGGTGTTTTACAAGCTCTCCCCCTTTCCGACAAGCGTTCGCTCCTTATCGATATCGGTGGCGGGTCAACCGAAGTCGTTATTTTCGACCACACGGAAGAACTGTTCGTTCGCAGTTTCAAAATCGGAGCAGTGCGCCTCACCAACCGATTCTTCCCATTCACTTCGACACATCCCGCTTCAGTTCCCTCCTGCACAAAATTCATTGCATCCACAGTGGAGCCAGTAAAAAGAGAGGTTCTCAAACTCCGTCATGAAGTCGCGATCGTGTCGTCGGGAACCGGTGAGACACTCGCTCGAATGTGCTGGATGCTGACACACGATGAAACACCTCGATCAATGAACGGCGTGATCTTTACTGCAGACGAATTACATCAGGTCACCAAGATGATTGCATCATCAACGCTAGAAGAACGAGCAAAGCTTGACGGCCTAGATGCTGATCGTGTCGACATTATTTTGGCCGGTGCACTTATTCTTGACACCTTGGCCGACTCATTCGCCATCACATCATTTATGTACTGCGACTACGCCCTTCGAGAAGGCGTACTACTTGATGCCGCGCAGCGACTTGACCCAGAAGTCAACAACGATCTTCACAATGTTGCTATTCACAGTGCCCGAAAGTTGGCTGAGCGGTGCGACGATGACCCCTCCCACAGCCTCAACGTTTCCCGGCTGTCGTGCATGCTCTTTGATGAGTTGTCACAAAAGTATGAAATCGACCCCCATCATCGCTTATATCTAGAGGCCGCGGCCGTGCTTGCCAATGTCGGCCTAGTCGTCTCACACGCACGTCATCATTTGCATACCTATTACATCGTGCGCAATGCAGACCTTGTCGGTTTTACGGATCACGAAATTGAGTTGATTGCTCAAATTGCTCGATACCACAGAAAGAGCGAACCCAAACTTCAACATGCTGCTTTTGCTGCACTCTCTGAAGCAGATCAACACACAGTCCGAATGTTGTCAGCGATCCTACGAATTGCTATTGGACTAGATCGCACGCATGACGGACGCACAACATCGGTGTCCGTCACTCAGAAGAATAAATCACTTCATCTCCTCATTGAGAGCGAGAAAAATGAAGACCTGGATTTGAACCTATACGCCACACAACAACGCGTAGCGCTTCTTGCTGACGTCTTCCAATGCAACGTCACCGTCGCAATCTCAGATTAAGACGGGATAGTTGACGTCACCGAGGTAACCACCGGAGCGACAGTAGTTTTTGGAACAGTCGTCTTTGGTACTGCATTTGTTACCGGCGGAATCGTCACCACGGGCACGGTCGTCGTTTTAGGCAGTGTTGTTGAAGTCGTAGAGGTTGTTGAAGACGTCGTAGTGGTGTAATTCGGATCTTTCTTATCCCACGGAGGTGTTACGGATCCGTATTCCTCAGGCTCTTTCACGCCATCAAAAACAAACACACGGTCGTTGTATTGAACCAACGCAGGAAAGTAGTTCGAAATAAAGATTGGAATGCGCACGCAACCGTGAGATGCAGGTTCTTTCGGAACCATCATTGCGCCATGAATTGCAATGCCGAAGTTGAAATACACCGGATTCCACATCGTGCCCAACTTGCTTTCGCGTAGTCCAAGTTTGCGGTTGTAGAAGTAATAGATACCGCCAGGCGTAATTGCTTCTCCACAAATACCCATTTTGATAGGCACTGGACCTTTATTGCCTTCTTCGCCAGGGTCAACTGTCACTTCTTCACACCACTTCTCATTTGTGCCTGTCGAAATATGGGTAACAAGCAAAAGTTGTTGACCCTTAAAGACAGCCATTACTTGCTCAGGCAGATACACCTCAACGTGGTTAGGTGATTTGGGCTGACGACGCGGAGTGATAGTTACGTTTCCGCGCATTGATTCCCATAGAACGGGTGTCACGAAATCAACAATGGTGTCACGCGTCATTTTTTGCACAAGAGCTTGAAATGCCCACACCGCCATCATGGTGTCGCCACCATAAATGCCATCAATGCGGCCTGGATCAAAATTTAGATCTTTCAGACGTTGCTGCAAGCGACGAACATCAGCACCCTTCATGCCGTCGCGAATTGTGCGAGTCAATGTGTAACACGTGATTGGTGCATCTGGCGGACAGAACCCTGGAGTTGTAACCGTCGTTGTAGTGGTAGTTGTAGGACTCTGATTGTTATTTGCGACTGCAACTCCAGTGCCGACAACCACAAAAAGAACCGACGTAATGACTGCTT
>JBIILS010000063.1:0-6955 GCA_044232585.1 Ilumatobacteraceae bacterium | reverse complement strand
CATCAGCGGTCAATGTCTCCGAGAATGAAATACAACGAAGCAAGAATGGTGATGATGTCTGGGACATAGACACCCTTCAACAACCACGGAGTAATCGAGATGTTGTTGAATGATGCGCTACGAATCTTGACGCGGAATGGCCCCATATCACCTTGAGAAACGACGTAGTAGCCCATCTCACCAAGAGGGTTCTCAGTTGAAACCCATGCTTCACCTTCAGGAACCTTGATGATCTTTGGCACCTTGGCCATGATTGGACCAGCAGGAATTGTGTCGAGAAGTTGATCAACGATGCGTGTTGCTTCACGGACTTCTTGCAAACGTACCCAGCAACGCGCAAACGAGTCGCCGTCTGGGTGAGTGATGACCTTGAAATCAACCTTGTCGTACGCAAGTGGCAACTTCTGATCACGACGAAGATCCCAGTCGACACCACTGGCACGCAAGTTTGCACCAGATAGCCCGTACTGCAATGCAACATCTTTCGGGATGACACCAATGCCACGTGTACGCGATTGGAAAATCTCGTTACCGAACAACAGGTCTTCAATTTGATCGCAGAAGCCACGAAGTTTCTTCATGACAATACGGGTCTCGTCAATGAAGCCCGCTGGAAGATCATCTTTCAATCCGCCGATGCGGTCGAAGTTTGGATGGAAGCGTCCACCAGTTGCACCTTCAATGAGGTTCAAGACATATTCACGATCGCGGAACGCAAAGAACACTGGGGTAACAGCACCAAGCTGCACACCAAGATCACCAAGGAACAAGGTGACGTTTGCAATGCGTGACAATTCAAACAAGATGGTGCGAATGTGCTGTGCACGTGATGGTGCTTCAACGCCCATCAATTTTTCTGCAGCAAGGATGAATGGAACTTCGTTTGCAAATGATCCGAGCCAGTCAATGCGGTTTACCAACGCTGTGACTTGTGGGTATGAACGAACTTCAGTCAGTTTTTCGTAACCGCGGTGCATGTAACCGCACGATGGGTCTGCCCACAGAACTTGCTCACCATCAAGACGAGCAATTATTCGCAAAGTTCCGTGTGTTGCGGGATGCTGTGGCCCGATGTTGAGGGTCATGCCCTCTGTTTCAAGTTCTACGTTGACACGCGCATCGGCTGCTTGTGCTGCGATGTATGCAAGTTGTTGACGATCGCCTAGAAGACTCATGATGCGTCACCTTCCTCTTCACTGTCGTCACCAGGAAGTGGTTCGACATCAACAATTCCGGGCCAAGGCTTCACCATGCGTGCAAGCAATGGGAAATCTTTGCGTAGTGGGAATCCCTCAAAGTCTGTTGGCAAATACATATTGCGCAAATCAGGGTGGCCATTGAAGCCAATGCCAAACATCTCGTGTGTTTCACGCTCATGCCAGTTGGCACCTGCAAAAACTTGCGACCATGAGTCGACTGCCATGAACGAATCATCAACATCAACCTTGATATTGATACCAAGTGTGGTGAACGGCTGCACAAGACGAGCAATTACTTGGAAGCGAGTGTCGCCACCTGCGTAGCCCTGTTTGACAACACTGCTGCGCTCGACTGGTGGCGCAGTTGGATCATCTTCACCACGACCGTATGGAGATGGCAACCAGTCAATTGCTGAAATGAAACCGAAGTAGGTATAGCCAAGACTCTTCAGAGTTTCAGCTGTTGAACGCCATGCATCAGCCGTGACACGAATCCACATGTCATCATTTGGCTTAACGAGCGAATCGACAACAGAACTTCCGAGCGCCGCACACACGCGTGCGATTTCTGCATCACGCACATCGTCGCGTGGAGTTTCAGTTGGGGCATCAGTTGTTGACGACAACGGGGATACCTCCCTTTTCTGCAGTTGCTCCGTCGACATACATTGACTTCATGCCTTCGCCGCGCCAACGCGCGCCCATGTCTTCGTTCTTAATGCGCTGTTGCAACAACACAATTCCTTCAAGCAAAGCTTCAGGACGTGGTGGGCAACCAGGAACATAAACATCAACAGGAATGATTTGATCAATTCCCTTTGTTACTGAATAGCTGTCCCAATATGGCCCGCCGCAGTTTGCACACGAACCCATTGAAATGACGTACTTCGGTTCTGGCATTTGTTCATACAAACGCTTGATTGCTGGCGCCATTTTGTCTGTAACAGTTCCGGAGATAACAACAAGGTCTGCTTGACGTGGTGACGCAGGAAGAGGAATAACTCCGAGACGCATTACGTCGTAACGAGGCGAACCAAAAGCTGCACCCATTTCGATTGCACAACATGCAAGACCCCATTGGTACACCCAAAGACTGTACGAACGACCAAGATTGAATAGTTGTGTCAGCGGTTTGCCCAACCGACCACGATCTACAAGACCCATAATTAAACCCTTGTTCCTAGACCCAGCGAAGGACGCCTTTGCGCCACGCATAGACAAGACCAAGTAACAAGATGCCGACAAAAATGCCCATCTCTACAAGGCCAAACATTCCGTACCGCTCGAGCTGTGTTGCCCACGGGAAAATAAAGACTGCTTCAACATCAAAGATGACGAACAACAGTGCGAAGACGTAATAGCGAATTTGGCTTTGAGACCAACCGTCACCAACTGGATCAACACCACTTTCGTAGGTAAGCAGTTTTTCCGCGTTGGGATTATTCGGCCGAATGAGTGCCGAAATACCAAGCAGCAAGCCGGCAACAAGAAAGGAGGCCAGTCCAAACCACACAACCGTGAGATAGGACCGTAAGAAGGGGGACATCACGTCCAAAACTACTACGGGGACTCACTATCGCCCCAACTTCGCGTTGGGTCAATGGTCAGTTATGCCATGTGCCTTTGTGCGATTTCTTCTAGAAACCATGCGACCAATTCATCGCATCGCGCCTCGGCATCGACGATCCGGGAACTGGTCTCTTGCATCAGTTCATCGGGGGTCATTTCGATGGCGGCTAATTCTTCGCTCCCCTGACCTGTCATCCACAATCGCACAATCGATTCGGACGCCTCGGGGTGGAATTGGAGGCCAAGTGCCCTGCCACAGATCATGGCTTGGGGCCCGACAGGGGAATCGGCCAGGGTTGTGGCCCCAGCCGGAACGCTGAAACGGTCATAGTGCCACTGCATCCAGGCGCCTCGGGTGAGGCAATCCGGGGTCGATTTGGCCGTCTCAGCCACCTGAAACACTTGGTACCAACCGATTTCAGGGGTTTTGGCCCGGGTCACTTCTCCCCCCAGGGTGACGGCTAACTGCTGGGCCCCAAAGCAAATTCCGAGGATCCCGATTCCCCTGGAGACGGCCTCGGCGAGCAAGGTCTGTTCTGCTCGAACTGGCTCGGCCACATGGTCCCAGTACGTGCTCCAATTGGAACCCATGGCTACAACTAGGTCAAAGCCATCAAGAGAAGGCCAATTCTGGTGATCTTCTCGAAGAAACTCGGTGAACGAGTATCCGCGTTGGCGCAAGGCACGACCAACGAATCCAGGATCAGCATCCTCACTATTAGCGATGAGTACAGCGCGCATGACCACTACGGTAGGGGCTGATGACTGCTATCCCAATTGATTCTGCCGTCATCGAAGCGGCTCGTCTTGCCGGATCAGGGGTTGTCAAGCGCACCCCCATCACCGAGTCAGCTGCATTGTCCGAACGGTACGGCGGAAACGTGGTGTTCAAGGCTGAGAACTTGCAGCGCACAGGGTCCTTCAAAATTCGCGGTGCCATGAGCAAACTTGCGTCGCTCGGGGATTCAGTGAAGAACGGCGTGGTGGCGGGCAGTGCCGGAAACCATGCACAAGCAATTGCATTTGCAGCACGACATCACAATGTTCCGTGTGAAATTTTTGTTCCGGCTGGTGCATCGTTGTCAAAGATGGAAGCAGTGCGTTCATACGGAGCAATTCTTAGCGAAGGTGGCGACACATTGTCTGACGCTGTCGCTGCAGCGCAACGACATGCAGATGCAACCGGAATGAATTTCTGTCATCCGTATGACGACCCCGTTGTTGTCGCCGGACAAGCAACTCTTGGTCTCGAGTTGTTAGAGGACATTTCAGATTTATCTCTGGTCATCATTCCACTAGGTGGAGGTGGATTGACTGGCGGCGTTGCAATGGCACTGAAAACATTCAACCCAAAAATTCGAGTTATTGGTGTTCAAGTGCGTGCGTGCGCACCATATGCCGGATCCCCTCCCCCTGATGGCCCAATCGTCACACTTGCAGATGGAATTGCAGTGAAGATGCCAGGCGCTTTCACGCGACCGCTCATTGAACGATATGTAGACGAAATTGTTGTTGTAGAAGAAGATCTCGTTGCTGACGCAATGGTTCTTTTGATGGACCGCGGCAAGCTCTGCGTTGAAGGTGGCGGTGCGGTTGGTGTTTCCGCACTAATGAGTGGTCAAGTAAAGCCAGCACCAACAGGCACCACATGCGTAGTCCTGTCGGGAGGCAATGTTGACCTCGGTATTCTTCCTGGACTCATTCGTCGAAACGAAACAAAAGCTGGTCGCAGGCTTATCTTGTTCGTTCGTATCTCTGACAGACCAGGTGGACTTGCTCGGTTACTTACATTGTTCGCAGAAACAGGTGCCAACTTGGTTGAAGTAGAACACGTTCGTGAAGGCGTGAGTTTGCATGTTCGCGAAACTGGAGTTCAGGCTGTCTTGGAAGTACGTGGTCGTGATCATGCTGATGAAGTTCTCGCCGCAGTACGCAATGCCGGATACGAGGCCGACGAAGTAGAAGCGGGATGAGCAAGCCTCTGATTGCAATACCGGGGCGCATGAGTCCTGAAGCAACTGGACACCGCACGCCGGTTACAAGTTGTGGCCAAAACTATATTGATGCCATTCATCGTGCAGGAGGTTTACCTGTCCTTGTGCCTCCTACTAATGACATGACAATCGTTGCTGAAACAATCGCTCGCTGTGATGGAATGCTCATGATTGGTGGAGGCGATGTCAGCCCGTCTAAATACGGAGCGACTGAATGGGCGCGCTTATTTGGGGTCAATGAACTCGTTGATGATTTTGAGATTGCAGCGCTACATCGGGCTATGGAATGCGACATTCCGGTTCTTGCAGTCTGTCGCGGGCAACAAGTTTTGAATGTTGCTCTTGGTGGCACTCTTATTCAACATCTCAAGACAACACCAGATCACAGAGACACGATGCACGGCATTCAGGTTGTCACTGGGTCACGCTTGGCTCAAGCAATGGGAACTACTGAACCGCTTATTCACTCATTGCACCATCAAGCAATTGAGAAAGTTGCGCCAGGTCTTGTTGTTGTCGGTACACACCAGGACGGCACAATTGAAGCGGTTGAACATACAGGCTCAACATGGATTGTGGCAGTGCAGTGGCATCCAGAAGACACCGCGCGAGATGATCCATCACAACAGGGTTTGTTCAATACCCTGATTTCACACGCCAGCTGATTTAGAGAGGTGCAAAACGCGCAAGGCGCGTAGCTTGAAGCAGTAACTCTGGGAAGAAACCAACTATAAGAGTTGCAGCAACAGAGACAGCTATCACAACGACAACTGCTGGATCTACTGAGATCTCAGAATCTGATGCAGGCTCTTCGAGCCACATGCTGACTGCAATACGAAGGTACAAGTACGCACCAATAACAGCAGCCACCATGGCAGCAATTGCAAGTACGTACGAGTTTGCTTCTACAGATGATTTGATAACCGCAAATTTTGCAACGAAGCCAGCCGTCAATGGAACACCAGCTTGAGCGAAAAGTAGAACGGTGAACGCCAGCGCCAGCGCAGGGCGACGCTTCGCCAGACCCTTGAAGTCAGAGAGGTTCGTTTCTCCGTCGGTATTGCCGGACATTGCGAGAACAATTGCGAATGAACCCATTACCAACACGGTGTAGATGACTAGGTAGTTCATTGACGTTGCAATACCGTCTCCGCTCATCTGACCTGCGGCTTCTACTCCGACCAAAATGAAACCAGCGTGGCTAATTGACGAGTAGGCCAGCATGCGTTTTACGTTGGTCTGAACTACGGCCAATATCGAACCGGTAAATACGGTCAACATTGCGAGCACCCATACAACTGGGCGCCAATCATCAGCACGCTGTTCAAGACCCACCATCAGAATTCGAAGTAATGCTGCAAACGCCGCAACTTTTCCGGCCGATGCCATAAACGCTGTTACCGGAGTTGGCGCTCCTTCGTATACATCGGGAGTCCACACATGGAACGGTGCTGCGGATACTTTGAATCCGAGGCCGACTAACAACAAGCCAATACCTACGAGCAACATCGCATCAGTATTAAGGATGGAGATGCTTGCCGAAAGTCCCGAGCCAATACCAGAGATTTTTGTACTGCTCGTTGCACCGAAGATCAGTGCAACTCCGTACAAGAAAAAGGCTGATGAGAAGCCGCCGAGAATGAAGTATTTCAATCCTGATTCCTGGCTCTGTTCACGATCACGATTGCTAGCCGCTAGTAGATACAACGACAGGCTCAAGATTTCAAGACCGAGGAACAACACAATGAGTTCATTGGAAGCCACCATTACTAATGCACCGATGCCGGAAGTTAGTAACAGTGCATATAGTTCTGGACCATCTGCATTCATTCGGATCAAATATGCCGACAACATAAGTGCCGCGAAAATTACAGAGATACAAATCGCGATGCTGGCCAGAACCGAGAATCTGTCAATGGCAATTACATCAGCAAAGAATGTCTGGCCCTTGACGTAATACAAGTCGTTCCACTTCACAACATTTGCAACGAGGGCTACAGCCGTGGAGATACCGGCCACCCATGCGTATCCACGGCGGGGCCAGTTTGGAACAAGCGAACCGACAAGGAGCAGGAAGCAAGTACCTGCCAACAACGAAAGAACGGGGATTAGTTCAACCCAAGGAATTGATGGGCCATCGAGTGTCGCTGCGAAAACCATCAGTGACCTTCTACCTTCGTTGTTTCAGGTGTC
>JBIILS010000062.1:0-7029 GCA_044232585.1 Ilumatobacteraceae bacterium | reverse complement strand
AAGAGGGAACAGGAGAGTAAATCAGTAATGGCGATAGAGATCGCTTTGTGCTCTCTTGCTTGGCTTGTGAGAGCAGTGAGTGAAGAAGATGAAGGGATGTTTCCGTCGCTCCCGGGTGTTGACACAACGATTGCAAAATACTGCGATGCGTCACACGTGGTTATGTCACCGAGATGAATAGTGATTCCGATTGGTTCTAGGCGAGTTGAAAGAACTGCAAGTGATTGTGGGTGAGTGTTGCTGTCAACGAAAACCGAATCTGATTTTGACTTGCTAACTCTGTGCGCCATGGTCACTGCTTCGGCGACCGCAGTGGCTTCGTCCAGCAGGGAACCGTTAGCCAGTGGTAATCCTGTTAGTTCAGACACCATGGTTTGGAAGTTGAGAATTGCCTCCAAGCGTCCTTGACTAATTTCTGGCTGGTATGGCGTATACGCGGTGTACCACGCTGGGTTTTCCAGAACGTTTCTCTTGATGACTGCTGGCGTAATGGTGTTGTAGTAACCCTGACCAATAAATGAAGTGCGGTGCACATCATTAGCAAATTTTGATTTGAGGACGGGCAAAACTTCGGACTCTGTCAACGGTGACGAAAGTGCCATTGAAGTACGCAGACGAATCGACGAAGGGATGGTCGCATCAAGGAGTTCTTCAGAACTTTTGAAACCAACAGCAGCCAACATTGTTGCTCTGTCGGAATCACTTAACCCAAGATGACGATGTGCGAAATGATCAGCGTGGAATTCAGGCGTGGTGAGTGAGCGTGGGGTAGAGGTCATTAGTTATCCGATTGACTCTGTGACCCCCGCTGTCTTTTGTACCTGAGAGCTTCGCCATCGAAATGGCTTTCCCCGTCGGTGGAGGGCAAGCCCTCTCTTTCCAGCGTTCGATGTCTACTTGGTCCCTGTGCCTGAGAGATTCCGGGGTGGTTGCTCCTTCGGCGGTGAACCGTTGCCGGCACACACTCTCCCAAGTAGACGTTTTCTATACCGTAGTCGGCGGGGAAGGGGGTCGAGTCATTCCGTGGAGGCGTACGAGCCGCTTGATCCTTTTTCTGTTCCCACCTGCTGTACGGCCTTATCAAGGTCAGACAGGAATTCGTCAACGTGGGGAGCGTGATGTGCCATAACCGTGAGGTGAATGCTGGCGGGGGGAGTTTGCTTGTCGAGGAACCATCCACCCGCAATCAGACGGTCCGCAATGGCAAATACGTCATGACGATTTGGGTCTTTGGTGCCGAACGAGAGAAGTGTTGAATCGGGGACTGCGCGCAAATCAAGATCAGGATGGTTAGCGATGTGCTTGCTGATGCGTATTGCTGAATCGCGAGCGCTTTTGGTGACGCGCTCGTAGCCATCGTCGCCGAGATAATGCAGCACAGCCCATGAAGAGGCAATTGGTCCTCCAGATTTGGTCCCCAGAATTCCGGATGATCCATAGAAGCCGCCAAGCCAGTTATCGGTGATGAATGTTTGGTCGCTTCGTAACGCTTTATTGCGATGGAGAAGAACGCCAGAACCTTTCGATGTGTAGCCGTACTTGTGAAGGTCTACAGAGATTGATGTGACACCATCACATCGAAAATCCCACGGAGCAATCGGTTCCCCAAGTCGTTCTAGATAAGTGAGCGTGACCCCACCCATACATGCATCAACATGACAATTAATATCTCGTTGAGAAGCGATCTCGGAAATCTCGGCGATTGGGTCGATTACGCCTTGCGGGTACTGCGGAGCGGAACCGACAATCAAAATAGTTTCGTCATCGCATGCATCACGCATTGCATTGACATCAGCTCTCCAGTCGGCTCCGACTGGAACGCGGCGACTCTCGACTTCGAAGTAGTCGGCACCTTTTTCAAACGCGGCGTGTGCAGACGAGGGGAGAACCATGTTCATTCGCTTCAGGTTGCGTCCCTCGCGCTCTGCGCGCTTACGAGCGGACCGAACGGCGAGCACGAGGCTCTCGGTGCCTCCTGAGGTCATAAAGCCGGCTGTGGCGTCGTCACCGTGAACCCAGCCAGAGACAATGTCGACAACCTGTTGTTGCATGACGCGCAGTGACGGAAACGCGCTGGTGTTCAGAGCGTTCTCGCCAGAGAAACGCCGATACGACTCTTCGGCCAATGCCAGGACATCTGGCCCAGCGCTGTACGCAAGGGTGAAGCAGCGACCGTCGCGCCAGCGCACGTCGTGAGTGCGCAGTGATTCCATGTGGTCAAGGATTGACTCTGCTGATTGGCCGGGGCCAAGTTGTTCTATAGGCATGTGAGCACTGTAGGCGTTTAGGCACAACGCCAGCGGGGCATGGGTTTCGTACTGCTCGTGTTACTTCTGCGAACAATAATTACATAACGGAGATTATGAGCGTATTGCAGGTGTCAACGAAGCGGCGGCAATGGGTTCGGCGGCCTGAATCAGCCAACCAAGCATCTCCAGCAAGGATTCATTGGTTTGACGTGGCGACGCTAGATCTGTTTGTACGTCGTTCAACGCGCAATGCAGCACGTACATCTGGTCCTTCAGTGCGTCGAGTTCATCTCTGGTCATCACCAGCTCATTTTCTGACAATGCAAGTTCAGACGCGCGTTGACGAGACACCCAATCCCATTGCCGACAACGCTGACTACAGAACTCCTTAGGTCTGCCTGGTCCAGTTGATGCTGCCAAGACGTGCCGGCACCAGCGACATCTCTTATCGATTCCCTGCTGCCCTGCCATGTCCGTGGATATCGTCATGACGAAATAGTACGACAGGTAGTCTGCTTCTTGTGTCATTTCCTCCCGCACCTGCACGATTCTTCGCTAGCGACAATTTCAGTGGTGCTCATCCCCGGTATCTCTCAGCTGTTGAACGAGCTAACTCTGGTCACGTAATGGCGTATGGCGGAGACGAGATCACCAAGCATGCGACAAAACTGTTCCAAGAATTGTGTGACACCGATGTTGATGTTTTGTTTACTTTTAATGGCACTGGCTCGAATATTGTTGCACTAGGAAGTTTGTTGCGTTCAGCAGAATCAGTTCTGTGCAGTGAATGGGCACACATTCACGTCGATGAAACCGGTGCACCAGAACACATCTTGGGAATCAAATTGCAAGACGTCAACTCCCCTGACGCCAAAGTCACTCCGGCACATATCGTTTCAGCCGCTTCGGCTCTTGGAAATGTGCACCATGTACAACCGGGCGTTGTGTCGATTACACAGGCAACAGAACTCGGAACCGTCTATTCAATTGAGGAAATTCGTGCCATTTGTGAAACGGCTCATTCCTACGGCATGAGAGTTCATCTCGATGGAGCTCGTATCGCAAATGCGACAGCCTCACTTGGTGGTGACGTAGCTACGTTCCGTGCCATGACTTTTGGAGCTGGTGTAGATGCGGTTTCTTTCGGTGGAACCAAAAACGGAATGTTTGGCGCCGAAGCCGTGTTGTTGCGCCGCGGTGTTGCATCCGATCGATCTGGTTTCATTCGCAAGCAGAGCACACAACTGCCTTCGAAGATGCGCTACACAGCTGCTCAGTTCGTCGAAGCGCTTACCGACAACCTTTGGATTGAGACTGCTGGTCACGCGAACAAGATGGCGATGCGTTTGTATGACGCACTGGCCCACATCGAGTCGCTGCAGATTTCTTCCCCTGCCGTGAACAGTCTCTACCCCATCCTTCCGGTGGCCGTGAAGGAACGCCTCCAGGCCTGGAACTTCTTTTGGGACTGGGATATATCGCGCTCACAGGTTCGCTGGATGACGTCGTGGGACTCCTCCCCCGAGGACGTTGACGCCTTTGCTGCTGGGGTTTTGGCGGCATTCTCCGAACAATAGGTTCGCCGACTGATCCAGAATTGACTAATGGGTTAATTCGGCTATGGTGGTGTCACACGCGGCGAAGTTGGGGGCAACAATGTCTATAGGGGAACTGTTTTCTTTTCGGGAATGGAACGACACGGCGTGGTCTGAAGACGCAGAATGCCGGGGCCTTTCCGTCATCTTCTTCCCTCCTGCAGCGGAACGTCCACAAGCACGTGAACGCCGTGAAGCACAAGCTCGCGAAGTGTGTCAATCATGCGCAGTCATGACAACGTGTCGCGAATTTGCACGTAGTAACCGTGAATATGGTTTTTGGGGCGGCGAATCAGAGGAAGAGCGTCACGCAGCTGGCTTCAGACTCATTGCACCAATTGGTGTTCGCTCTCGCAATATCTCCTGAAGAGTTACGACTTCCGCAGAATTACTGCGGCCCATCCGTCGCTAATCTCCCGATCAAGTTCCACGCACTCTTTATATGAGAGCAACACGCTCTCGACTTGTTCTTCACGCATGCCACTCAGGACAATCATTCCAGATTCGTGAATTGAATTCTTTATGGTTGTGGACTCGGCGGTAAGAACCGGGGCAAGAATATTTGCGAAAACCAGATCAGCATTCAAACCCACAACATCACCTCGCCACGTTGTTCGAACTCCATTCAATTCATCATTGACGCGAACCACTTCTTGGGCGTTGTGAGCAATATCAAATACGTAACTTTCACACTGAAGAATCTTTGTTACCGCAATCGCCAGAACGCCAGACCCACAACCGAAATCAAACACCCGAGCATTTCGTTCGCAATGCGCAAGCCCAAGTCGTAATGCCAAAACTGTTGTCGTGTGATTTCCCAACCCGAATGTGTCTGCAGGTTCGATACGAATCACGTGTGCCGCTTCTGGTGCTTCAATCCAGGCTGGGCACAGGACGACATTCTCATTCACCCATGTTGGTACTGCATGGCCTCTCCAAGTGTCTGCGACACTTCTTTCCACTTGAGTGGTTGAGACAATGACGTTTGGAAACTTTGACGTAACGAGTTCACGAGTAAATGAGTGATCATCTCCAAGGCTGGTGCGCAATGTTACGAAGCCATCTGTGGCTTCTCGTTCTTCTACGGCTACTACTCCGAGGCTCCACAGTAAGTCTGAAAGCAATTCAGATTCAGATGCTGAAACAAGGAAATCAAGCATCGACCATGTTGGTCCGGGATTATCAGTCAATGCGACGTAGCTGTTCTCTGAAGCGCTGACCCTTGTGCAAATACGCCATGACTGCCATCTCGATATCGGCTTTTCGTGCTCGACCTTCTTTGATTGTGGCTGGTGCGCCCACTGCGAGGGCGCCTTCTGGAACAACTGTGTCATTCAAGACAACCGAGTTAGCCGCAACAATTGCACCGGATCCGACAACTGCTCTGTGAAGGACAATCGCACCAGATGAGACCTGAGATCCGTTCTTGATGATGCACCCCTCTAGGTGCACAAGGTGACCGACCACGCAGTCATCCCCCACCGTCGTATGGTCCATAGGAGTCGTATGAACAACAGTTCCGTCCTGGATGCTGGTTCGTTCACCGATGACAATCGCTCCGTCATCGCCGCGAAGGACAGCGCAAGCCCAAACAGAACTTTGAGCTCCAATAGTGACCGATCCGATGATGACAGCGTCTGGATGTACATAGGCCGTTGGGTGGATAGATGGAGTTTGATCACCGAGTGCGTAGATAGGCATGCGCAACGGTAGCAACTAGATCCTTGTCCCCTGATGGTCGTGGCGTTTTCCGAGATACCGTAGATGCCTATGTCACGTCGTATCGAGATCGAACTCACCAGCAAACGCCCAGATGGCACTTGGACATGGCGCGCCGCCGGCGCACGTGAGCCTCGTGGTGAAGTTGTCGACTCAGTCGTCCCTGCCGGAGCAAATGTCAACGACATAATGCGCGCAGACGTTGAGACAGACCTTGATGGCAGCCGCGTCTTGTCGATTACACCGCCTAAAGCCAAGAACGTGCGTACAGGTCTTCTTGAAATTCTTCCGTCGACTAAGGCCTTTGAGCCTGTTACTCAGCAGCTTGCAAAAAAGGGTTCACGCGGTGGCGATGATCGTAAAGGTCCTCGTCGCGAGCGTAAAGACGGAGACAAGCCACGCGGAGAACGTAAAGACGGTGATCGTGCACGTGGAGATCGTAAAGAAGGTGCAGACGGTCGTCCAGATCGTCCTCGTCGTCAATTCTTTGATGCACCACCAGAACTCCCACAGCGTCCAAAAGCGAAACGCATTCGTCCTTTACGCGTGAATGTTGATGCAGTCCTTGCTGAATTGCCAGAAGCTCATCGCACAATTGCAGAGACAGTTCTTAACGGAGGCGTTCCAGCAGTGCGCGCTGCTATTGAAGAGCAGAATCGTCTAGCAGTAGCTGCTGGCAAGGAAAAAGTACCTGCCGAAGGCCTGTTGCAAATTGCAGAACAGTTGTTGCCACGTTTGCGTGTAGCCGAATGGCGCGACAAGGCAATCTCTGCTGAATCCATCATTCATGACATCGATCTTCGTGATCTTCGTTCAATCGTGGTAACCGCAGACCAACTCGTTGCAATTGACGAAGAGACTCGCGCTCTCGTTGCCAAGATGAAACAAGGTCTTGTAATTCGCCAAGAGACAGAGACGAAGAATTGGCTTGACGATGTTGCTGCTGCAACTTCAGTTGGTCGTGTCGTTCGCGCTTTACGTTTGTCTTCTCAACCTCCCAAAGCTGGAGTTCCATTTCCTGCTCCGTTAGCTGCACAAGTTGTCGCCGCAACGGTTGCTGGCCTCACTACAGATGCGCCATCGGAGCGATGGATTGCGCTGTTGGAAGCAGCCGCGTTCTCCCCTGTCCACGGCAAGGTTCTTCCTGCAGCGGTTCCTACCGTTATCTCTGAAGATCTCACGAAGACCGTCACTCGCCTCGGCCCACTCATGCCGCAGATTGCAGCGTTGTTCGGCATTGCCGTTGATCCGAAAGCTCGTCCGCCTCGTCCATTGCAGGTTCCTCGTGGTGACAAAGGTCCTCATAAGCGCGCCGGAGAATTGAATAAGTCAGCTGACGGCAAGCCTGGTGCTGATAAACCGCGTCGTGGTCCAAAGCCACAGAACGCCGATTCGAAGAAGCCTGTTGCCGATGTGGCTGCATCAACTCCTGAGTCATCTGAACCTGCTTCATCTTCTCCTGAACC
>JBIILS010000092.1:0-4595 GCA_044232585.1 Ilumatobacteraceae bacterium | reverse complement strand
TCACGTGCTCCCTTTGTTTCGCTTCCTTCCGGATACAGCGGCAACAACACCTGATCAGTTTCTATGCCGTCGTAAAAAGCATCTACAAGGTGGATAAAGAAGTCGGGCCCTGCAATCTCATAGAGAGACTTGCTATCCGTCGTTTCAGACATGAATTAGAAGAACTCTGGCTCTTCCCAACCAGGGAAAATATCTGGAAGCCCACCGCTGACCTTGTCCGGATACGCAGCAGGGCGCTTTTCCAAAAAGCTAACGACGCCTTCTTTAGAGTCAGCACTGCGGCCACGTTGTTGAATGCCACGAGAATCTGCTCGGTGCGCTTCCATGGGATGAGATGCTCCCAACATGTGCCACAACATTTTTCGCGACATAGCAACAGATACAGGCGCAGTGTTATCTGCAATTTCACGAGCGATAGCAATGGCCGCGCCCATTAAGTCATCTGGTGCATGAACACTGCGCACCAAGCCACCTGCCAGCGCTTCAGATGCTGGGAAGACTCGGCCAGTAAATACCCATTCTGTTGCTTGAGAAATTCCGACTAGTCGTGGCAAGAAATATGAAGAACATGCTTCAGGCACGATTCCGCGCTTAGCAAAAACAAACCCGAACTTGGCAGTGTCACTTGCAAGTCGGAAGTCCATTGGCAGGGTCATGGTGACTCCGACTCCAACAGCAGGTCCATTGATGACGCCAATGACTGGCTTCAAGCTTTCATAGATACGCAACGAAACAAGTCCGCCCCCATCGCGAGGAACTCCCTGCTTTGTCTGCACATCACTGCCACCCTTGGCAAAAGTGTCTCCGCCTGAAGACAGATCAGCGCCAGCGCAAAACGCACGACCAGCACCAGTGAAGATCACGACTTTGACATCATCATCAGCATCAGTGATGTCTAATGCGGCGATGATTTCGTACATCATGCGCCCAGTAAACGCATTCAATTTGTCTGGTCGATTCAACGTGATTGTGGCAATACCATCAGATATGTCGAGGAGAATGTCTTGAAAATCCATACCACGACCTTAGCGATACAGGCCGATGTGTCAGTAGTTCGACTAGACGTCGAGGAACTTGCTGGAGGCAACACCAGAACCGACGCCACCTGCGGTTGCACCAATGATTAGCAACGCAATCATGACGCCATTCAGATACGAATCAGGTACCACGAGCGAACTAACACCTGTGCCTGATTTGAAACCGGCCACTCCGGAAGTCCATGCGCTGTTGAGTGTCCACAAACCAACGCACGAGAAAATCGCACCCACAAGTCCCTGAATAAGGCCTTCAAGAATGAAAGGTACTCGAATGAACCAGTCAGTAGCACCCACTAATTTCATCACTTCAATTTCACGACGCCGAGCAAAAATTGCAGTGCGGATTGTGTTCCAAATAAGGATGACTGCCACTGCAAGTAAAACTAACGACATTGCAATGGTGACAGTTCGAACGAATCCGGACAGTGTTGAGATGACATCAAACTCATCTTCTGCAAGGGAGACTCCAGCAACCCCCGGAAGAGTTCGGTATTGGTCGGCAAGACTGCGCACCAGTTCAGGGTCTGTGGTTTTTGGCACCACCTTGAACTGAGACGGAATCGTTTCTATCGATAGCAGGCTCAAAGTCGTGGCGTCCCCTGCAAACACTCGCTTCGCCTCTTCAAAGCTTCCGGCTTTATCGAGATATGTAAGTTTCGGCACATCAATAATGTTCGGTTGCGACTTCAAGTTCTGCTCAACAAATTTCAGCGCCTCGGGGGTTACGTCAGGACGAACAAAGACGATCATTCCGACGTCTCCACGCCATTGAACAAGCAGATTGTCGAATGCGCGCTGCATCAGAAACGTGGCACCAACAAGAAGAAGCGAAACTGCAGAAGTAATAACAGCTGCTACCGACAAAGTGACGTTCCGACGAAAACTCGCAATAGTCTCGCGAAATGCATAGGAAATGCGCTGAATCATTCGTAGACCCCACGCTCTTGGTCACGCACAATGACACCGCGGTCAAGCTGAATAACGCGCTTACGCATTGCGTTCACGACGCGATGGTCATGAGTTGCCATCACAACCGTGGTGCCGGTGCCGTTGATTGCTTCAAGCAGCGCCATGATGCCCTCACCCGTTGAAGGGTCAAGGTTTCCGGTGGGCTCATCTGCCAACAAAATAAGTGGGCGGTTAACGAATGCCCGCGCAATTGAGACTCTTTGCTGCTCTCCACCCGAAAGTTGATGAGGAAGTCGATCTTGCTTATCGCCGAGACCTACAAGCTCGAGAACTTGGGGAACTTGCTGAGCAATGATGTGGCGTGGTTTGCCAATGACTTCTAAAGCGAATGCAACATTCTCAAACACAGTCTTGTTTGGCAACAGTTTGTAATCCTGGAACACATTGCCCATGGTGCGACGCAAAAACGGAATCTGACTGTTGGCCATTTCATTGATATTGCGACCAGCCACCCATACGTTGCCGCGTTCTGGGCGCTCCTGGCGATTCATCAGACGAAGAAGGGTTGATTTCCCTGAACCAGACGGCCCGACGAGGAACACAAATTCACCCTTTGGAATGTCAAAAGAGGCATCACGTAAGGCTGGCGTTTCAGAGCCATAGACCTTGGAGACATTTTCGAGACGAATCATGAAGAGACCCAACCTAGCAATGCACGACTACCTCGCGAGGGCGGGCAGGAAACCCATACAGGCATTACTCTGCCTGCCCCCTGCGCCAACGCAGGAAGCCCTCCATAAAGGAATCAAGATCACCATCAAGAACGGCAGCAACGTTGCCAGATTCCACTTCTGTTCGAATGTCTTTCACCATCTGATACGGCTGAAGCACGTATGAACGGATCTGACTTCCCCAACCCACCTGTGCGGGTTTACCAGCAATGCGATCTTTTTCGTTCTGATGTTCTTCTTCAATCTTGGCAACAATCATTGCTTTCAAACGCGTCAGTGCTTTTTCACGGTTCTGTAATTGACTGCGTTCTTCTTGGCTAGTCGCAACTGCACCGGTTGGTTCATGAATGAGGCGAACTGCTGATGACGTCTTGTTCACGTGCTGACCACCAGCTCCAGACGCACGGAACACTTCCATACGAATTTCAGATTCGTTGACTTCAAGGTCAGGAGCATCCATAACTGGCCACACCTGCACACTGGCAAAACTGGTTTGGCGCCGGCCTTGGTTGTCGAACGGGCTAATACGCACAAGGCGATGAGTTCCGCGCTCTGAAGTCATGAGGCCATATGCATATCGGCCCTTGATTGTGAACTCGGCCGACATAATTCCTGCTTCTGTGCCAGGACTCACATCGTCAACATCTACAACGAAGCCTTTGCGTTCAGCCCATCGTGTGAACATGCGCATCAGCAGTTCAGCCCAGTCCTGAGCATCAACTCCGCCGTCTTTGGCATTGATTTGAACGATGGCATCAGCCCCGTCATGCTCACCAGTGAACAAACTGCGCATCTCAAGAATTCCGAGTTCAGCCGCAACATGTGCGATACCCGCAGCGATATCTGCTTCTTGCGAGGCATCGTCAATTTCGCGTGCCATTTCATGAAGAACATCGAGGTCATCAAGTTCAGCACGCATCGCCTCGTACGCATCAAGATCAGCACGCAAGTTTGAATACTCACCTGTCACTCGCTTTGCGACATCTTGGTCGTCCCACAAGTCGGGCCGTGACACTTCTATTTCAAGCTCAGAAATACGGGCACGCGTCTGGTCAATATGCAAATACTCGTGCGATTCAGCAATACGCGTTGCTAGTTCGCGAAGGTCGGAAGTGAAATCACGCATGACGAGTTATTGCTCGGAATTCGACAGTCAGGCGGCGGCGCCGTGGCACATTTTGTATTTTTTGCCGGAATTACACGGACATGGCGAGTTACGTGGCGTGTTAGACCAATCACTTGCATCTTTCACGATGGGCTTGCGCACTTCTTCTTCTGGAGGAGCCAGCAGTGAATGATCAACATCATCACTTGCTAAAGCAGCAGCGGTAAAACCGTCAGTAGTCACGTTGTCGCTACTTGTTTCTGTGAGGTTTTGTACTTTGAGAACTGGTTGTTCTTCATTTACGACCTGAACGTGCATGACGTAACGAACAAAGTCCTGAGCAATCCCGGTCATCATCTGACCAAACATCTCGTATCCCTCACGTTGCCATTCAGTAAGCGGGTCTTTCTGGCCCATGGCTCGCAAGTTAATTCCCTCTTGCAAGTAGTCCATCTCTTCAAGATGTTCACGCCAACGTTGGTCAATGATGCTCAGCATGACTTGGCGTTCAATCTCACGCAGTGTCTCTGAACCCAACTCTTCTTCGCGGGCTTGGTAGTGCCTGTTCGCATCAGCCATCACGAGGTCGTAAATGGCATCAGTCCCAGAACATTGATCAATCTGGTCTGCAGTAATTGTTGCTGGCCAGTAGCCAGACAATTCCAGCGCCAAACCATCGACATCCCATTCATCACTTGCCTCAGAGACACAATGAGTTTCAATCAGCGAGTCAACGGCTTCAGCGAGATACTCCATAGCCGCAACCTTGAGGTCTGCGCCAGACAGAATCTGATCACGGCGCATGTAAATAAC
>JBIILS010000061.1:0-7161 GCA_044232585.1 Ilumatobacteraceae bacterium | reverse complement strand
TTGTCACTGATGTTGCAGCCATCGTTTCAACTCTCGGATCTTCAGTTCCAATTCATCCGATTCCTATTTGTGCAACAGATGGCGAGAACGTGGTTGATGCTGGCGACAAGACGCCGTGGTACGAAGGTCCGTCGGTTCTTGAATTGTTGGAAACTCTCGACATCACTCCGGCTGCCACAATTGAAGCTCGCTTAGCTGTGCAGTGGACATTGCGTGAACACGGCGGCAGTGATTACCGCGGTTATGCAGGACGCCTTGAAGGTGGTGCAATACGTGTTGGAGACATGGTCACAGTTCACCCTCAGGGTTACTCAACCGCTGTTGCTGGCTTAACTCGCGCCGGTTCGCCTACAGATATTGCTGTCCCTGGAGATGCAATCGCTATTGAACTTGCGGACGATCTGGATGTTGGCAAAGGAAACGTGATTGTGGTTGATGGTGCTCATCAGCCTGTCGATGCAACAGGGCTTATTGCTGATGTGTGCTGGTTCACAGATAGCGAACTAAATGTTGGTGATGCTTTAGTTATTCGTCATGCATCTGGAGAGGTTTCAGCTCGAGTTGCAGCCATTACTCATCGTCTTGATCTTGAGACACTTGAGAACACGCCAACCGACCGACTGATACTGAACGACATCGGACGCGTAGAACTTGCTCTCGCCTCACCATTAGTCGTAGACGAATACACGGTGAACAGGGCTGGCGGCAGCGCCATCGCTATTGACCCTGTTACTAATGCCACTATTGGTGCACTAATGATTCGATCGGGTTACTAACAGGAAGTTTGTTATGGTCGGTCGGTGACATTCACGACGCCCCCTCAACTTCCAACTGATGTACCCACATCGCGCCATCTCGCACGACGAACTTTTGCCACCATCCTTGGTGGGTTCGGCATTGTCTTTCTTGGACTTGGCGTTATTGCATTGGTTCTGATGAGCTTTATCTCGTCACCAGCTGCAGCAAAATCAACAACTGAGAGTGCATTGAATCAACCGGATATTCGGAATTACTTGGTTGAAGAAATTGTGAACCAAATTGAAGACAAAGCCAACCCAATACAAAAGCTTGTTCTAATTTTTGCTCGTAACAAAATCGTCACGGCAGTTCAAAACGTTCTTGCTGAGCCTGAAATTCAAAGTTTCGCTGGTGATGCGGCCGCGAAGGCTTACTCGGTTTATGTCGACAACGAACCCTCTGCAGAGATTGATATCTCACCCATTAGTAAAGCTGTGGTTGCAGCTGTGATTGGAACAGACAAGCGTCTGAGATTGGCCGACAATCTGGAGCTTGACCCCATCACAATCACGCGCGATGACAATGATTTCAATTACGGCGGTCTGCGCGATTTGATTGAACGAAATTCGTGGTCCTTTGTCATTCTCGGAATCCTGCTGCAGGTTGCTGCATGGTTCCTCAGCGTTGCTACCCAGTGGCAACGCTTCCTTCGTTTAGGTATTCGCCTCTTCTTGGGCGGGGTTGCGTTCCTTGGAATAGTTCTTGTAATTCGAAGCAGGATTTCTCAGTCATCAACAGACAACAAGGCAGTAATTGACGGGGTCACACAGTTACTCACAGACCCAATGGTCACGCGATTCATTCAGTTGACGGTCTTGGGTGCAATCATCGCCATTGCAGGATTCAGAATGAACCGCAAAGCGACTCCAACTCTTTCCTAAACAATTGGTTCGCGAAGGTGGACCGGTTTGGTCTTCTTTTTGGCCTGCACACGTAGATTCAAAGCTTCAACAAAGACCGAGAAGGCCATTGAAGCGTAGATATAACCCTTAGGAATCTTTTGCCCGAATCCTTCAGCGATGAGTGTGGTGCCAATCAGTAGCAGGAAGGCCAACGCAAGCATTTTTACGGATGGGTGAGCGTTGACGAAGGTGTAGATGGCTTTTGAAGCAAGCAACATGATTGCTACAGATGTCATTATTGCAATGACCATGACGGGAACATAGGTGGTCATACCGACTGCTGTGATGACTGAGTCGATTGAGAAGACAAGGTCAAGAATTAGAACTTGTCCAATCACCGCCGCGAGGGTGGGTGCAACCTTTGCCGAAGTTTGACCTTCGTCTCCTTCAAGTTTGTGATGGATTTCTTTGGTTGCTTTATAAATCAGGAACAATCCACCAGCAAGCAGCACAAGTTCTTTGCCACTGAATCCAACTGAACCAATAGAGAAGAGTTCTTTCTTTAGCGAGATAACCCAACCAACAGCCAATAAGAGCAATACGCGCATTCCGCCTGCGGCGAGAAGACCAATTTTGCGCGCCTTGTCCTGCTGTTCGACAGGGAGTTTTGATGCGAGAATCGAAATGAAGACAACATTGTCGACTCCGAGAACAATTTCAAGAGTGAGGAGGGCCGCTAGAGCGCTCCATGCTGTGGGGTCAGATATCCATTCCATCGCTCAAAATTAGCAAAGACGAAGAGCGTCGGTGAGTCGGAAAGACTTTTTGAACGATGTTTTTATTGGTTGAACAGTGTCCACTTATCGGACTGTTTGCCACGCAGTTCGTCGTAGTCAACTTCGACGCACATGATGCCTCGTGATTCCGCAAGTGTGCGAGCCTGAGGCTTGATGCTTTGGGCAACGAACATGCCGCGAAGCGTGCCGAGCGACGGATCATTAGCTAAGTCAACGAGATACCGAGTGAGTTGTTCAACGCCGTCAATTTCGCCACGACGCTTAACCTCAATCACCACTGTGTTGCCAGCAGTGTCTTTGCACAAGATGTCGACTGGGCCGAGAGCTGTGTAGTGCTCGCGACGAATCAGTGTGAGTCCCGGCTCCATTGCTTCGGGTGAAGCTGCAAGTAGTTCTTGTAGTTGCTTCTCAACGCCGTCTTTTTCAAGTCCGGGATCTTCGCCAAGTTCATGGTCGCTGTCATGAAAGATCTCGTGGAAAGTGATTGTCATTGCTTCACCCTTAGGGTTGCGCACAATCCAATGGTCTGAGTTGTCTTCAATAACGTTCGGTGCAGTCATCCAGTTGAGAGGTTTATAAGCACCGCCATCGGAATGTATTGCTACACAGCCATCAGCTTTGACCATGACAAGGCGAAGAGCCTCTGGCAAGCGGGTCTCTAGACGGCCTGCGTATTCCACAGTGCAGCGCGCAACGATAAGTCTCACAAGAACAGTATTGCCGACAGGGCTAGTTAGTGATGTGGTCGCGCATGCGCTTTTGAATTAGGTCGCGCCGTTCTTGCAGTTGACGGTACGTCATTGACTCTGTTGATTCGTCAACGCCGAGCCCTGCCTTGAGGCTGCCCATGTCAATTTCTACTGTGTTCATGTCGACACCCAGTTCCTCTGACAAGCGGGCACCGTGGCGTTGCATGAATGTCATTGAGATGTTGGTGAGTTCGCCAATGATGTCAAGGTCTGGTGCAAGGCGGGCAATGGCGCCGTCAAGGAACACCATGTTCTTGATGTACAACATGAGCTCCTTTGGCAGTTTTGCACCGTACGCGAGCAGCGCCTTCACGATGCGTTGCACTTCTGCTACTAACTCTTCACCATCAAGTGATGTTGGGTCGATTGTGGGTTGGTCAAGGCCGAGGTCACGAATTACTGCATCAATATCGGTGTCTGATGGCAGCGCGCCAAGGTCTCGCAATGCAGACACTTGGCTATGCAAGTCATTTGTTGTTGCACCAAGCATGAGTCGCATGAATGCAAGACGACGCTTTGTTGTTAGGCGACCAACGATGCCGAAGTCGAGAAGCGCAGTACGTCCATCGGATAGTACAAACAAGTTTCCACCGTGAAGGTCTCCGTGGAAGATGCCATGGATGAGCGCGCCCTCCATGAAGGAGATCATGCCGGCCTTGATTACTTGTTCAGTATCAATTCCCGCTGCTTGCATGCCTTCAACGTCATCAAAGTTGAAACCCTGAAGACGTTCCATCACAAGTACTCTCCGCTTGACGAGAACCGGGTGAGGGCGGGGCACGATGTATGAATCTTGATTGAGGTCATGCAACATCATTGATACGTCAATCATGTTTGAAGACTCCATACGGAAGTCGAGTTCTTCCACAATTGTCTCTGCGAACAGTTCAACAAGGGCCGGCGGGTTTGCCAGAGCGGCAACCTTGATGCGGCCAATCATGAACGGAGCGATCCAGGCCATAACACGAAGGTCGCGGCGGACAAGTTCAGAAACTTGTTCGCGCTGTACTTTCACCACAACGTCTTCGCCGGTTAGCAGTGTCGCGCGGTGCACTTGAGCGATTGATGCTGCTGCAAGGGATTGCTGTTCAAAATTGGCGAACACATCTTCAATTCGAGCGCCGAGATCTTGTTCCACAATGAGCTTTACGGTGTTCCAGGGTTGTGGTGGAACTTGATCGCGGCATTTTTTGAATTCGTTTACAAGTTCAGTAGGAAACAAACCTTCACCGCTAGAAATGATCTGAGCAAGTTTGATGTACGTCGCGCCAAGTTTTTCAATTGCTTTGCGCAAACGAAGAGACATGTACGTGCGCGAATCTTCAGGAGTCGCAAACTTGTTGCGTTTCTTGTTAACAAACCACGGAAGTAACGCCCAGCCAAGATGTGCAACAACGACCACTAGACGACCAAGTGGGGGAATGCGGCGGGCCCGAATAAGGGACGGCACTTCTTTTTGCGCTGCAGCACGAAGAACGATGGCTACCTGTGACCATGCAATGGTGTCGCGGTCGAGAACCCACGGACCTGAATCAGAGAAATTGCCCCAGGAAAGGTCACTCGGTCGTTCTGTCATCGAATCATTCTGCCGTGGCGAGGCGCTCCCACACGCCTTGCGGGGGCGAAATGCGACACAATGGGTCACGCACGATGCGCACGGGGGATCACATGTCTAATGCACCGCTTCAAGGGGTCAAAGTAGTCGAACTGGGCGTGTGGGTTGCTGGGCCAGCTGTCACAGGAATGCTGGCTGACTGGGGCGCAGACGTACTGAAGATTGAGCCGCCAACCGGAGACCCGCAGCGTGCCGTGTTCGGAGCATTAGGAGTGGGCGACCAGGTGGGGGTGCCTCCGTTCGAGATTGATAATCGCGGGAAGCGATCAGTAGTTCTTGACCTGCGTAACGACAGCGATTTAGAAACCATGATGACCCTCATCAGCGAGGCAGACATTTTTGTTACCAACGTTCGACCAGCTGGCTTGCAACGCTTAGGTCTTGACGCAGACGCCTTGACGAAGAAATTCCCGCGACTGATCTACGGCATCATTACCGGTTACGGATTAGCAGGCCCTGATGTTGATAAGGCCGGTTATGACATTGGCGCGTTCTGGTCGCGCAGTGGTTTGGCACACACCACAGTTGCTCCTGATGAACTGCCACCAGCAATTCGCAGTGGCCAAGGTGACCACACAACAGGAATGGCGCTTGCCTCTGGTGTCATGGCTGCATTGTTTGATCGAGAGCGAACTGGCACAGGACGTGTTGTCTCCACCAGTTTGCTGCGCACTGGTATCTACACAATCGGCTGGGACTTTGGTGTGTATTTGCGGTACGGAAAACGACAAAGCACGCGCCCACGCCATCGCAACCCTGCACCGCAAATGATCTGTTATCGCTGTGCAGATGGTCGCGCGTTCTGGTTGCTTGGACTTGAAGCAGATCGTCATTGGCCGGGAATGTTGAAAGCGATTGGTCGCGAAGATTTGGCCTCAATCGAAAACTTCAAGAATGCACGAACTCGGGCGTTGAACGCTGAAGAATTGATCACAGTTCTCGATGCGCACTTTGCGACACAGGACTATGCGTATTGGACATCGCGATTTGACGCAGAAGATGTGTGGTGGGCGCCACTGAATTCAATTCCTGAAGCGGTGAATGATGCACAAGTGATTGCATCAGGTGCTTTTGTAGACATGACTCCGCAACCAGGTGAAGCGCCGTACCGCGCGGTGAATTCGCCCGTTGATTTCGACGGATATAACCCAACGTATGGTCCGGTTCCTAACCTTGGCCAACACGAACCCAAATGGTGATTCTGTGACTGCTAGCCGCTTTGACATTGTGACTCTCAATACTCTTCGCACGAATGAGTTATCGAAATTCTGGGCAGAACTACTGGGCTTGCAAGAGATCGAACGTGAAGATGGCGATCGGTGGGTACTTCTTGGCGATGCAAACGGAGGACGCACCATTGGTTTTCAACGAGGTAAACACGTTGAAGGTTCAATACACATAGACCTGTCGTGTTCTGCCGATGACTTTCCAAATGAGCGTGAACGCATCGTGGGTTTGGGTGCATCTGAAACCCGACCAATGCGCAGCGAACCGTATGGCCTTATTGCAAACTTCGCTGACCCAGATGGCAACTTGTTTGACCTCTGCGCCTATGTCTCGGCAGAGTAAAACCGCTTAACGCGGATCGCGACCCCATATTGCATGCAAAATTGCATCGGTGTATTCGGGACGGCATACAAAGAAATCTGGCAGCCATGTATCTGGTGTGTTGTATTCAAGAGGGGAGCCGTCAATGCGACTGACATGCAACCCTGCAGCAAGTGCAACAGCGGCAGGTGCGGCAGAATCCCATTGGTACATGCCGCCATCGTGGACATAGATATCTGCTTCACCCATAAGGATTGACATTGCTTTGGCACCTGCGCTGCCTAAACGAAATGCATCGCAATCAAGATGTTCAGCAACAAGCACTGCTGCATACGGCGCACGATTACGTGATGTGACAAGGCGGGGCTTTGCGCCTTCTTTTGGTGGCACTGCAACTGCAGGGTCAGTTCCAAAAACAGCGTCGATGCTGGGAAGCGACACTGCACCAGCTGTTAGTGCGTCTCGTTCCCACAGAGCAATGTGAACGGCCCAGTCGGCGCGTCCTTCACCGTATTCATTAGTGCCATCAAGTGGGTCAACAATCCACACACGATCTGATGAGAGTCGACGACGGTCATCCGCGCCCTCTTCGGAGAGAATTGCGTCGCCTGGGCGTACTGCAGTGAATGCTTCCATGAGGAAATTGTGTGCGAGTAAGTCGCCGGAGTCTTTGAGTTGCCACTGTGTTGTGCCTCGCTCAATTGTGACTTCACGATGTTCTGCCAAAAGTTGACCGGTGACCCGCGCTAGTTCAATTGCAAGTTCGTGGTCGTTCAGTGATTTCCACGAATCGAAAAGTTCGGCGTTGGTCA
>JBIILS010000010.1:0-25527 GCA_044232585.1 Ilumatobacteraceae bacterium | reverse complement strand
ACCCTCGGCAATGTGCCCATAACCCGAGATTGGCCTGTTGGGCCGAATACGCAGCGGCGGCAAAATCAGTTTCGAACGCGGTGTTTGGTGCAATGGAAAGCGGCACGCCCCATCCGCCCGCAAGTAATTCCATGTTCACAAAAAGGTTGTCTGCTGTTCGGAACACGTATGCCAGTAACCGCTTGTATCGGTCACGTGCTTCTATATCTCGCACGATGTACACGTCGGTGCCAGGTGGCAACAGTGCTGTTGCATGTGCAGATGCTTCTGGCCCCCAACAACCAACAGGTTTAGTGGGGTGCTTGGTCTCGGGGGTGTCTACCCCAATGAGTCGAATCTTTTCTGTCGTGCTACCAAATCGAACTGCAACAGTGTCGCCATCGGTGACGTGTGTGATGACGCCATGAACACGACCATCAGCCGTGATCGTGGCTTGTTTTTGGGCGCAGCCGAATAGAAGCCACGAAAAGAGGACGGCCGTAATGGCCACATGATTGCGCGCCATGCGCGCTCCTTTGTTTAGAGACGCTCGATGAGCGTGCCGGTTCCGAGGCCACCGCCGCAGCACATTGAAACGATTGCGTAGCGACCACCGGTGCGCTCGAGTTCGTTCAGTGCCTTGGTGACAAGAAAGGCGCCAGTTGCGCCGAGAGGGTGACCAAGAGCGATTGCACCACCATTAGGGTTCGTGCGCTCTGGATCAGCACCAACTTCTTTGGCCCAAGCGAGAACAACAGATGCAAAAGCTTCGTTGATTTCAAACACATCAATGTCTGAGATCTTCAAGTTATTGCGCTGAAGGAGACGCTGGGTCGCATCAATTGGTCCTGTCAACATGAGTACCGGATCAACCCCAACTAGGCAAGAATCAACGATTCGCGCACGAGCCTTGAGGCCGAGCTTGTTGGCTTTGTCTTCTGTCATCATGAGAACAGCTGATGCGCCGTCTGAAATCTGTGATGAGTTTCCAGCTGTATGGACGCCATCTGGACGACCAACTGGCTTCAATGTGCCAAGTTTTTCAAGAGTGGTCTCACGAAGGCCTTCGTCACGTGAAATACGACGTGTGCCAGTAACTTCGCCAGCTTCGTTGACTTCTGGTGCATCGACTTCGATGAACTGGCCAGCGAAACGGTCTTCTTCCCATGCACGAATGGCGCGCTGTTGTGAGGTTAGGCCCCACTTGTCGGTGTCATCACGAGTGATGCCCCACTTGTCAGCGATGCGCTCTGCGCCTTCAAACTGTGAAGTCATTTCGTACTCTTCGAAGTATGTCTTTGGAATGGGGATTCCGAGACCGAAGTCTTTGCGGCCAGATGCACCGATGGGTACGCGACTCATCACTTCAACACCACATGCAATTGCAATGTCAACAACACCAGAACCAACGAGTGAGCTAGCGAGACCAGTTGCCTGTTGTGAGGAACCGCACTGTGTGTCGATTGTTGTTGCGGCGGTCGTCAGTGGAAGACCAGCGGCCAACCATGCGGTACGAGTGATATTGAATGCCTGCTCGCCAACTTGGCTAACACAGCCACCAACAACTTGTTCGACAAGTGCTGGGTCTAAACCTGTGCGGTCGAGGATTCCCTTTTGCACAATGCCGAGCAATTCGCCGGGGTGCAACGTGGACAAACCGCCGTTGCGCTTACCAATTGGGGTGCGCAGGGTGTCGATAATTACTACTGAGTTTTGGGTACGTGCCATTCAGTCATCCTAGACAGCGCCATACGCACTACCGTCAGTGGGCAATGAGCCAGCATGAATCTTCCTTCCGCCCTTCTCTAATTCCTGCCGATTCGGTTGTTGAACATCGCTTCATTCACGTAGTCGGCACGAAGGTCTTTATCGACGACCGACCAGCCGAGGAGTCGTGGACCAGCCATTTTCTAGGCATGCATGGCGAGGTTGCGTGTTGGGGAATTGACGTGCCCCATGGTGAGGACCCTGGGTATGGCGCCGAGACGGACTTGTATTCGTTGTTCGCCCGAGTCAGCAATACCGAATGGGCAGTGGCTGGCCGCGCAGTACAACTCATTGAGTGGGCACGTACACACCGTTTTTGCGGCAGGTGCGGAGAGCCGACAGAACTTGCACATAACGAGCGCGCCTTTCGCTGTCCTGCATGTTCACTGATGCAGTTTCCTCGACTGTCGCCAGCCATCATCACGCTTGTGACACGCGGCGAAGGCGATGATCAACAAGCGTTGCTTGCACGCGGTACAAATTTCCCCATGCCGTTGTATTCCTGTCTTGCCGGATTTGTTGAGCCAGGGGAGAACCTTGAACAAGCTGTTGCTCGTGAAGTCGAAGAAGAAGTGGGCATTGTTGTTAATGACGTTGAATACGTAGCTAGTCAGCCATGGCCGTTCCCGAACTCGTTGATGTTGGGTTTTCGGGCGAGTTATGTCTCTGGTGACATTGTCTGTGACACAACTGAAATTGCTGATGCCAACTGGTACAGCAGGGATGACCTGCCCATGATTCCTGGTTCAATCTCAATTGCGCGCCGCCTCATTGACGATTGGCTGTTGCAGCGCTAACGATTTCGAGAGCAAAATGCTCTAGCGTTTACGCCATGAGCAAAATCAATCTTGGACGTGTCGGACTTTGGACTGCAGACTTTGACCTGCAACCAATGGCGAAAGCGCAGGACGCAATCGCCCAAGTAGAAGCAATGGGTTTCGGCACTGTGTGGGTCCCTGAAGCTGTGTTGCGTGAACCATTTGCATCTACGTCACTGTTGCTGTCTGCCACCAAGAACATGATTCTTGCTACTGGCATCGCAAGTATTCATGCGCGCACAGCGCAAACAATGCAAGCCGGCTGGAAGACCGTTTCCGAAGCATTCCCGAATCGTTTCGTTTTGGGAATGGGCGTTAGTCATGCGCCAATGGTGACTGGTGTTCACAAGGGAAACTACGACAAGCCATATTCCACAATGGTTGAATACCTCGACGCTATGGACGCTGGCATTTACTTCTCTCCAGCTCCTAGTGCGCCACCACTTCGTGTACTTGCGGCATTAGGACCAAAGATGTTGAAGCTTGCTGCAGAACGTTGTGCAGGTGCACACCCATATTTCATTCCTGTGGAACACACAGCAATGGCACGTGGGGTAATGGGTGCAGATGCATTGTTGGCACCAGAACAAGCTGTGGTTTTTGAGACTGACCCCGCGAAGGCCCGCGCGATTGCGCGTCAGCACATGAATACCTACACACGTTTACCGAACTACGTAAACAATCTTGTGCGTCTCGGTTTCAATGCAGATGAAGTAGCAAATCAAGAAGACCGAGTTGTTGATGCAATCGTTGCATGGGGAACGACTGAACAGATCACAGCTCGCGTTAAAGCGCACCTTGATTCCGGCGCGGATCATGTGTGTGTACAAGTCCTTACTGATGCTCCTGGCACATTGCCGATGAAGCAGTGGCAAGAATTGGCTGATGCCACTCGCTCGATTTAGCTCGTTGCTCTAAATCATGTTGACAACAACTGAATACCTTGCGGTGTTGCAACGCGAGGGTGACGCGTTCGCTGATTCGATTGCACGGGCGCTGAATACACCGGTTGCCTCGTGCGAGCTGTGGGTTGGCACCGACTTGCTGTGGCACATGATTGAAGTGCATTACTCATGGAAGTTCATCGCGCACACTCACCTCATGAATCCGGACGATTACGTGCCTCGTTCGAAGCCAACTGATCAAGACCTGCTAGCTGAATACCGCACTGGCCTCAATGACTTAATTGATGTGTTGTCCTCGCTTGATCCAGCTCGTTCATGCTGGACATGGGCAGGCATACAGGATGTTGCGTGGGTTATTCGGCGAATGGCACACGAGACCGCTGTTCATGCCTGGGATGCGCACTGCGCGGCAGGCCATACCGCTGAAATTGACGCCGCTCTAGCGAGTGATGGAATAGATGAGTTCGTACATGTGATGGTGAAGAGCAATGTTCGTGAAGGGGAAGGCCCCCTCAGTGGTTCAGTACATATTCACTGCACTGATGTAGACGGTGAATGGCTGATTGTTCCGACTGAATCATCAGATGTTCTTGTGACGCGTGAACACGCCAAAGGTGATTGTGCAATTCGTGGCTCGGCCTCACAATTGCTGTTAGGCCTGTGGCGCAGAATTCCTATGTCGTCACTCGAAGTGATCGGCAGCACAGATGTTGCAGCACAATTCCTGAATCGGACTGCGAACAACTGACCTCACAGCACTATTTCGGTGCTGCGATACGAGACCAGGCTGATACCAAACCAGATTTGCTAACGAAACGAACGCTCATTGATTTGATTCCTTTTGGAAAGACAATGATGTATTTGCCTGATTTTGCAGCCACGACAGTTCTTGTTGAAATCTTCTTACCAATTTTGGTTTGAATCTTCTTGATGTTCGATTGATTCTTTCGTGGCATAACAGTTGCGCTGCGAACTGGCGCATATGACTGAGAAACAACTACTGGCTGGATAGCAGAGAGAGTACGAGCGACTGGAACCTCAGGAACAGTGGAAGTAGTTGGGGTCGTGCTTGTGGTGACTGGCGGAACGGTCGTTGTGGTCGGTGTTGGAACGGGCTCGTCAGTAATCACATCAATAGAGTCGGAATATTGGGTCACTGTTCCGTCTGCGAAGATGAACTGCACCCACACGGTGCTAGTTGAACGTGGTCCTTTAGGTTCTAGCAATTTCCACGCAAGACGTGTCGCTGTGGGAATGACTCGGGCGTGTGAGAAATCGGCGTAGTTGGATACGCGAATTGCAACTGTGCGAGTAGGTGTCGTGAATGACAACTCAACGCTTGGAGACTGAGCAATTTCTTCGTCGTCGTTGATGACAATTCCGACCGGTGTGACAGCCAAGAAGGTTTTGACCTCACTGAGTACCGTGCCGGAATCATTTGTAGCAATCACTCGAAGGAAATAGGTAACTCGTGGAACAAGATTCTTAAGAGTGGCACTGTGTTCACCACTAGTAGTTCCTGAGTACAAGAAATACTCCGTTGAATCTGAAAAGTCCGCTTTTGTGGAGACATCGGCTGTAACGAATGTGTCAAGTCCTGTGGTGTCGATTGAAGCGGACAACAAAGCGGTGCTGGTTGACGGCGTGATGGCGACACTGCCAATTACCGGAATTCCTCCAGCTGTACGCACGCTTTGTATTGCAGTAGTAAATGAACCGAGTTCATTAGTGGCTTTCGCACGGATGAAGTAATCAGTGCGGTTAGTGAGACCAGTCATTGTGAGCGAATGCTGAGTGGGGCCGCCACTTACAAACGTTCCGACGTTGGATGACGATGAATTCTCAAAATTGCGATTGGTGGACACTTCGATATACACCGATCCTGACAGAAGTCCGGTATCAACTGTCACGGTTGCAGAAACTGTTGTGAGCGAGCTCTCAAGTGAGGAAAGTGTCGCACGAGGAAGGTCTCCGATTGTGGTGAATGACTCAGAACGTGATGTAGTGCTGCCTAGTTGGTTGGTAGAAGTTACTCGTGTGTGATAGGTGGTGCGAGCACGAAGTTCAGTGAGTGATGTAGTGAGAGCCTGGGTGTCAGGCCCTCTTGTTGAACTAAGTGCAACTGTGCTGACATTTGTGGCGAACATGGTGTCGGTTGAGTATTCAAGAACAGACGTCGTGGACAAACGTCCAGGGTTCACAGACACGGAGATATTTGCTTCATTGCCGGTGATATCGGAAATAGCAAGATCGGATACAACTGGTTCAGTGCCAAGAGTGGTGAAGGAAATGACATTGCTCACAGTTGAGCCAAAAGTATTGGTTGCAGTGATTCGTGCGTAATACGTAGTACGGGGCGCGAGTGAACTGAGATCTGTGGGAATAGCGACGGGGCTGTAATTACCATCACGCAACACTGTGAAGACTGAGACACTGGTTGAAGAAGTGAATGATGCTGAGGTCGAATACTCAACTGTCATGCGCGTGGCGTTTCCATTTGCGTTGACTGTGCCCCGAACGGTTGCTGTTTCAGCATCAACGTTGGTGGCGGAATCAAGCGAGACAGTGGGGGTTCCAATAGGCAAAATGACTGCGGGAAAAAGAGAAGCCTCAAGTTTTCCGCTTCCACTTGTACCCCAGTTCGCTCCACCCCAACACCAGATTTTGCTGAATTGATCTATGGCACAGGTAGTTCCGATGGCTGCGCTGATTTTGGAGAATTGAATTCCTGAAGGAACAAGTGGAGCCCTGTAGGTCTTGCCGCCGAGTGTTGTGCCTGTGCCAAGTTCACCAAAAGCTCCGCGGCCGAAACACCACGTTGAGCCAGAAACGGTTTTGACACAGGTGTGATACCAGCCAGTGGAAATTTGCGAGAGTTTTTCATTGTTGGGTACGACCATCGGTGTAGGCACAGAACTGTCGACATACGAGTCGTTTCCGAAGAGCCCCTCGTAGTTGTCTCCCCAGCAATATCCGGTTCCAGTCGTGGATAAAGCGCAGGCATGTTCAAGACCAGTCGTAACAGAGGAGAATTGAACTCCGGCAGGTGTAAGAACTTTGAGTGGGGTAACGGACACTGCATACGCAAAGTAGCTGGCGTATCCGATGCCTAATTGGCCTGCGCCGTTTGAGTGACCCCAGCAATAGATGTTTCCCAGATCAGTAACAGCGCAGGAAGGTCCGCCATTGTCAAAGTCAATGACTCGTTCGTTGTTTGGCATCGCAACCTTTACTGGTGTGCGCATTGGTTCTGTTTGTCCACTTCCGGATTCAAGAATGTCGCCCCAACACCACAATTCGGCGTCGGTGTTGATGGCGCAACCGTTGCTGTAACCACTGTGCACTTCAGTAATTGTCATTGCGTGAGGGAATTCAACTGCAACGGGGGTGCGAGAACTAGGCGACCAGTAGTTGCCAGTGTGGTGGTCTCCCCAGCAGTAGACCTTTCCGGAAACAGCAAGACCACACCATGTGCGGTTTGCTCCGCCATCAAGAGTGACGAAGCGATCATTGTTTGGTAGTGGCACCTTTGTGGGGGTTGTAATGTTCAGTTCTCTCGATGCAGCAATGAGATATTGATCGCGGTTGCTTCCCCAGCACACCGCAGTGCCGTCAGTTGTTACGGCGCACACCGCGGAGTTGCCAACTTCGACACTTGAATATGTAAACGGATCTGCCGAAGCGACTGATGATGTTGCAGCCACAGCGGCAACCGGAGTGCCGACAAGAAGGAGAGTGAGAACTAAACGGGGAATGCGCATACCCGCACAGTACCCACCCAATGTGTCAACGATTGTGGGTAGCGAGTTGCTACTCGGCAATACCTACTGGTGCGTCGTCGATGATCTGATCAAGATATTCAGACATTCCGAAACCTGTTGCGCCTTCATGTTCTCCAGAAGTGATACGCCACTTGGTCATGCCTTCGCTGATGCGAGTCATGAGCCAATTGCCATCGGGGTCTTGGCGGCGATTACGAAGAGGAATGAGGCTCGTGACTTCGCCTTCAAAGTTCCACTCTTTGTTTGACTTTGATGACTTAATGACGCCGGTCACCTTGTCGTGGTAGTTGTCTTCACCAACTGTGACAGTTGAGATTTGAACATCGTCACACAGGTGAATTTGTCCGTTGTCCCAGACGAACCCACCGCGTGAACCAGGTCCATCTTTCTTTGCAACACGGCTCGCCATGAAGCCAAGGTTTTCTCCGAAGTTTGCAGTGAGCCAGCGGTAGTACCACGGTGCTTGCCAGAAGCGTGGACCCCACGAATGATCACGCAATCCGAAACCGTTGATAGCAAATTCTTCATCACCGACACGAATAGAACCTGTCGCAGAAACAAGTTGTTCATAGTGGCCTTTGGCGAATTCTTCGCCCGGTGCTTCATGCGGCACGTCTGGCTCACCGCCAAACATGCTTGGCTTGCCTTTGCCAGTAAAAGTTATGTGGGCTTCGCATTCAGCAAATGGATTGTTGGCAAACGCTTTTTTCGGGTCTGCCATGTCTTGTGGGTTATCGAGAACTACAACCTTGCCGACATAGTCAATGCGAAGTTCTTCAAATGGCTTGACCATGGTCCATGTAAGACCACCAGCATCAAGTGCGTCGTTGTTCTCGATGTTCGGACGTTTGAACATGAAACCCACGCGACCATTTGGCAAGTAGATGCAGATGGTCATCTCTGCATATCCCTCGTTCGCACGGTTGCCCATGCGAAACCATCCGCCCACCTGGGTTGTTGGGTCGAAACAATTTATGTACATGCTCTCGTTGAAGTTCGACTCTGGGCCGAGTTCATGCATGTATTCATCTGCGGGGTCTAGTCGTACTGCCATAGACGTACCTTAGAACAACAGTGCGGCCGAATTATCAGCCGCCCGCAACGCGCGCTTGCAGGCGACGCATGCCAGACAACCAACGGTCACGGTCGTCTACTTTGCGCTTTTCATACGTATGCACTTCGGGGTGAGGCATCACTAAAAACTTTTCAGCAACGATGGTGTTATAGACAATGTCTGCAACCTCTGCTGGCTCGAGCACGACCCCTGAAGCCTTGACAGCGCTTCCGCCGTCAGTGTTTCCGATCCCTGGTACTGCGTCTGGCGGGTTCAACATATTTGTGTTGACTCCTTGGGGGCACAAAGTCGTTACACGAACACCACGATCGCCGTACGTGATTGATAACCATTCAGCAAAAGCAACTGCACCATGCTTTGTAACGCTGTAGGGGCCGCTACCAATCTGCGACAACAAGCCTGCAGCAGATGCGGTGCTGCAGAAATATCCTTCGCCAGCGGCGAGCCATTCGCCCATCAGATGCTTTGCAGCCCACCTATGTGAATGCAGGTTGATGTTCATCGCGGTATTCCACGTTTCTTCATCAGTTGATTCAAGATCTGTACCCATTCCGACACCGGCATTTGCGTAGAACAAATCAATGAAGCCGAACTTTGCGCGCGCTGCATCAATGAGTGCAACGTTGCCGGCTTCAGATCCGATGTCGGCAACAACTGCAAATGCGCTGTCGGGGCGGATGGAATTGAGTTCCTTTTCAATGGTCTCGAGATTCTTCGCATCGCGGTCGGCGACTACTACACGAGCACCTGCTGCATGGAATCGTCTGGCCAGGGCGGCACCGATTCCGTTTGCTGCGCCTGTTACTACGGTGGTCTTGCCCTCAAAATTCATAATTGAGACCTTATGGCACGAGTCACGGGAGAAATGCACCAGAGGTGTCGAAGTGCACACCTGTTGGGTCATGCCATCTGTACGATGTGTGTATCGGGCGGAACCGAGAAATCGGGCAATCCGTTCGATACCGAGAGGAGCACCACATGATCGATACTCACGACACAGTGATAACAGAGGCGCTTGCCGTCATCGACAAAGCACTCGCCGAAATGTTGCGCCGTGAATTGGTGTCAGCTGTTGAAGTGGGCGACTTGTTGCTCGACCTTCGTGGCTTGCTCACTGCGAGCGTCGCCACCACCGTCGCTGCCGTTTAGTAGCGCCTTCTTCAGCCTTTGAGGCCGAAGAAGAATTTTCGCGCGCAGGTGCGAACGCAGATAATTCTGTAAATGCTTGTGACAATGAGTCACGCAACAATGATGGGCTTTCTACTGCCGCCTCGTCAATATTGATTCCGCAATCAAGGCTTCCCAAGTACGACATCAACGTCACATTGAATGCGACGCCGCCTAACGGACCGACTGGGTAGTTCTCTAACAGTTGAGAGCCGGCCATAAACAAGGGCACTCCGGCACTGCGCACGTTTGAAGTAGCAAAATCAACCGTTTCTGCTTGTGAACGGGCAAGACGAGTAACGATAGATGTGGGTACTACTGCAGAAATAGTGGCCAATGCTTCAAGTCCAGCGGATTCGGCTCCGGTTCGGGCGGCAGTGAGAATTTCGTTGATTGCAGAGAATCGTTCTTCGATTGGCATGTCTGCAGTGGGTACCAGCATTCGGGCAAGTGTGAATGCATTGCTTCCACTACTTTCGTTTCGAGTACTGATTGCCATTGATGCACGTAATGATTCAACTGGCGCACCCAATTCGCGGTGGTATTTTCCGGCTGCGTGCGACACGGCGGTGATGAATGAAGTGTTCAGAGTTCCGCCAAGTGCTTTGGCTGCACCGCGCATGTCGTAGTACGAGACACGAGTTGTTTCGAGTCGACGGCGAAGAGATCGCGATGTCCACAGCGGTGACCGTGATGCATCAACTTCATTTAGTTGAGCAATGAGACTCTTCACAGTTGTGGAGGTAGATGCGCCGATGGTTCCAATCAGTGATGGATCAGACAGCACGTCTCGAACTTGGCGCAACAGGGCTATTGGCAAGCGCAATGAATCTGTCATGGCACCGCGCAGTGCTTCTGTTGCGTCTGGTTCCGTAGCGGTGTGGGCGGAATTAACGAGTTCGGGATCAATCGGTGGTAACGGAGGAGGGTCACGTTGCAAGTCGAGATACTGCAGAGATAGTTCCACTCCGCCCTGACCGTCTGTAACGGTGTGATGCAGTTTTTGAACAAGAGCACTGCGGCCACCACGCAAACCATCAACAATGATGAAGTGCCACAGTGGACGGGACCTGTCAAACGGGTCAGCAACGAGCAACGTTGTGAGGTCGAGAAGTTGGCGCATGTCACCAGGCTCTGGCAGTGAAATGTTGCGAACGTGATAGCGAATATCAAACGACGGGTCATCAACCCAAGTGGGGTTCCCAAGGTTTCCTGGTGCAGGAAGAACACGTCGGCGTAGGCGAGGGAAAAGAATCGACGTGCGTTCCATTCGGGCGTATAACGCATCCATATTTGGTGGGCGGTCAAGAATGGTGATGTTGGCAAAGGTTGATGCGAGGTAGGGGTCTTTTTCAAGCCGCCACATCAGTGACTCTGTGTCGCTCATCCGTTTGTCGCTCATAGAGCCAACCTACTAGCCAATAATCGACGAAATGATTGGGACCGCGATAGCCCCCAAAACCGCGCCAGTAATGACGCCGCCCACAATGTCTGAGAGGTGATGAATGCGGACAACCACACGGCTGAGCGCAACAACACCAGCCATAACGACCCACAGAATTGCAAGAGGCATGCCAGTCATGGAGATAAGGATTAGTGCGGCAAAGGTGGCTGATGAAGCGTGTCCGCTTGGGAAACTAGAGGTGCTCGGCGTGCGCACGTCGAAACGAACATCTCCAGACACGGTAGGTCGCTCACGGCGAAAGATTCTTTTCACACCTTGGTTAACAATGATGCTTTCGGCACCCAGTGCAATTGAGAGAGCAATGGCTTGGTGAAATCGTTCCATTGAACCGATTGCGTACAGCAATCCGGTGACATGCCACACAATGCTGAAGTCACCAATAGTGCTTGCGATTCCAAAAACAGTTTTTGTTATTGGGTTCACACGAAGAGGTTCGAGAATTCGATCTCCGGCAGTATCAAAACTCATGACAGTGTTGGGACTACAGATGTGACGTATTGGGAGATCAGTTCTGGTTTCTCGAGCGGTCCGAAATGTCCCACTTCGTCCCAACGTACATAGGTGCTTCCAGGAATTCGTTCCGCAACGGTGATTGCAAATGTCGATGGCTGAAACGGTGCAATCGCGCCAGACAAAACCCACACAGGAGTCGTGATTGAGGGGAGCGAATCCCATGCGCCACTTAGTCCGCCCGTTTCGTACGTACGCGCTTCGTGCTCGGGAAGACATTTCAATTCAATATCACCATCTGGCGTTGGTTTGAATCCGTGGCGAACGTATGCCTCGCGGGCAACAGCATTAAACGCTGCCATCGGTGGTTTTGCCGCAAAGTTTTCAATCGCAGCTTCAAAAGATGGGAAACGACTGCGCCGTTTTCTTGCACCAGCCGGAAGTGGACTTCCAGGGCGCTCACCCGCATCTGGGTCTGGTGGGGGAAAGACAATTGGTTCAAAGACAAAGAGTGCTCTGAACAGGTGCGGTTCGCTATGTGCTGCCATCAGCAAGCTTGCGCCACCCATTGAATGACCAATGCCAACGATTGGTTCATTGTGTTGCGCATACAAATGACGTGCAGCAGCAAGTGCATCAAGACCATATTGATCCCATGTCATTGTCGTTGGGTCAACAGTTTCAGCGTCGCCATACCCGCGGTGGTCAAGTCCGACTACATGATGTTGCGAATTCAGCGCATGTGCGACAGGTTCCCAGCAGTGTGCATGGAAACCAGTGGCGTGAGACAGCAATACCGGAGAACCCGTTCCACCAAAGTCGTGCATAGCGATTGTTACGCCATCTACTGAAGAGATGAGGTGCGCGTCATTGCATGCAATGTTGTTTGTCATTTTGGCTCCCGAGGCAAACCGAGCAATCGTTCACCAATGATGTTGCGTTGTACTTGGCTAGTACCTCCGGCAATACGTCCACCCGGAGCAGACATCATGCCCAGCGAATCGGGGCCCTCAAGCATTGCCTCTGCACCTGCGATGTCTCCTCGCAACATTGACATGTTGAACATCATCTCGGTGATACCAAGTTTCATCAGTGACGATGCAGTGGACGCAACAGGACCCTGGGTTTGCGCAACTGATTTGTAAGCAGTACCGGTTGAAATCAGAGCAGCAAGTTGTTGACGTTGTGAAGGGGAGAGCTCTCGACCCTTGCCAAGATTCGCCATTGATTCGAGACGACGCTCGAGGCCGATGATGCTTGCTCCAATGTGACCGCGTTCGTTCGTAAGAACCGCCATGCCAACGCCCCATCCGCCATGCAGTGGGCCGATGAGATATTCAGCAGGCAATTCAACATCTGTAAAGAACACTTCGTCGAATTCAGATTCACCAGTCATTTGTTTGAGTGGTCGCACTTCGATACCTGGCAAGTCCATCGGAATAAGAAAGAACGAAATACCTTCGTGTTTCTTTGCTTCAAAGTCTGTGCGCGCCATGAGGATTCCCCAGTTGCTGCACCGACCCCCACTGCACCACACTTTTTGGCCATTGATGATGAATCGATCACCATCTTTGTCGGCGCGAGTCGCCAATGAGCCAAGGTCACTGCCTGCGCCTGGTTCGGAAAACAATTGACACCAGACATTGTCAGCATTGAGTGTGGAACGGAGGTGTTGCTGCTTTAGTTCATCAGTACCAAAGGTCATTACCGCGCCACCAGCAAGCACTAGTCCCACCATATTCAGCACAGGCGGCACGCCAACCTTTGCGCACTCTTCTACCCACGCGCCGTGGTGAGCCGGAGAAAGTCCTTGACCGCCGTGTTCTGTTGGCCAATGAATTCCAGCGAAACCGGAATCAAAAATCAGTCGTTGCCATTTCTTGGCCTCTGTTACAAGGTCAGGTGGGCAAATGGCTCCGTAGTCACGCGGGGCATGCTGACGGTTTTGTGTCAGCCATGCCGCTGCGCGAGCACGGAACGTGTCGACTGATTCTTCGGTCACGCGTCTTTCATGGCGTTAAAGAACATGCCAGTTTCTTCAGGAAGGTTTGCAGGAATTTGGTAACCATCAGTGTCGCGAATCTGTGTCCAGTTGTCGCGTACGTCTTCAAGTGTCAGACCAGGCTTGAAGAAGCCTTGGGTCTCTCCAATAAACACGCGTGCAACACGACCGCCACCAACGGAGTAGATCTCGCCTGAAACATCACAATCTTCGTGAGCAAGCCACGCGACGATTGGAGTGACGAGCGATGGGTCAAGCTTGTCGCCAATTGCGCCCATCAAGTTCTCTGTCATACGTGTTAACGCAAGCGGCGCAATGACGTTTGACTTGATGTTGTACTTGGCGCCTTCAGCTGCGAGAACGCGAGTGAATCCAACCAGACCCATTTTTGCTGCGCCGTAGTTTGCTTGGCCGAAGTTGCCGAAAATTCCTGCTGCTGACGATGTAGAGATAACTCGTCCATAACCCTGCTCGCGCATGTGAATCCATGCTGGGCGAGTCACGTTGAAGGCTCCCTTCAAGTGAACGTCGATCACTGGATCAACAAATTCAGATGTCATGTTGTGGAATGTCTTGTCGCGCAAGATTCCTGCGTTGTTGATGACAATGTCAACACGACCGTATGCATCAATTGCGGTCTTGATGATGGATTCTCCACCTTCAGGGGTTGACACGCTGTCGTGGTTTGCTACTGCTTCACCACCAGCAGCACGAATCTCATCGACCACTTTTTGTGCGGCACTGGCGTCAGAGCCTCCGCCGTCAACGGCACCCCCGAGGTCATTGACCACGATAAGTGCTCCACGTGAGGCAAGTAAGAGTGCGTGCTGGCGGCCGAGGCCACCACCGGCTCCTGTGATTACTGCAACTTTTCCGTCGTATCCCAATTTGTTCATTCCAGCAACCGTAGTCGGGCGCCCGTAAAGACTCCGATTTGAGCATTCGGGAAACTCTGGCTGACTATTGAGAATTGCTCTGCGCCTACTGTGAATGCATGGATGAATTGCTCCCGGGAAACGATGATCCGCGCCGGCGCGTCATTCGTGATTGGCTCGCGACGCACCCGAACCCCACGAATGTTCAACTTGCTGAATCGGGGTATGTGGCTCCGCATTGGCCAGAGCCATGGGGGCTCGGTGCGGACCCTATTCATCAGTTGATTATCGATGATGAATTGGCGCGCGCTGGTGTGTCGCGACCGTCGAACCAAATTGGAATTGGATGGGCTGCTCCTACCATCATCTTTGCTGGCACGCAGGAACAAAAAGATCGGTACGTCATGCCTGCTCTCACTGCCGAGGAAATCTGGTGTCAGTTGTTTTCAGAGCCGGGCGCAGGAAGCGACCTGGCAAGTCTTAGTACGCGTGCCGTACGTGACGGAGACGAATGGATTGTTAATGGTCAAAAGGTGTGGACCACCGGTGCTCATTATTCAAAGTTCGGAATTCTGATTGCACGAACTGATCCCGATGCACCGAAACACAAAGGAATCTCGTACTTCATCTGCCCAATGGACTTACCGGGAATTGAGATTCGGACTATCAAGAACATCGCCGGCGCGGAAAGTTTCAACGAGGTGTTCTTCACAGATGTGCGCATTCCTCACGCCAATGTTGTTGGTGATGTCAACGATGGGTGGCGGTTAGCAAAAGTTACGTTGGGAAATGAACGCGTGTCGTTGTCAACTGGTGGAGTCTTGTGGGGTAATGGCCCAACAGCACTTGATGTCATTGCTGAAGCGAAGAAATTGGGTATCACGAATCAGACGATGCGTCATCGGCTCGTTGACATCTATATCGAACACACGATCTTGGAAATCATTCGGATGCGAACACTGACGGCGCGGCTTCGAGGCACACAGCCTGGCCCAGAAGCAAGTATTCGAAAGATCATGGCCGATGAACATGGCCAAACAGTTATGGAAGTGGCCCGTGATATCACTGGGGCCAACGCAATGGTCATCGGTCAGGACGATGCGGTTAGTGGCAAATCAATTACGTCCAAAAGTTGGTACAGCGGGTACATGTTTTCAAAGGCGCTGACTATTGGCGGGGGCACAGGAGAAGTGCAGCGAAATATTCTGGGCGAACGCGTGTTAAAACTTCCATCTGAACCAAATCCACAGTCCGGACAATCCTGGTCACAATCCGCTTCACAGAAATGACATGACATGAGCCAATCAACTGAACGAATGACAATCGATCTTCTGGATCCAGCCTTGTACCAATCGAATCCGCATGATGTGTGGGCATGGATGCGCGCAAATGAACCCGTGTACCGAGACGAGAAAAACAAGCTGTGGGGTATCACGCGACACGCAGATGTTATGGACGTTGAACGACGCTCGTCAGTGTTCTCTTCAGAGGGTGTGTATCGCGCAGTGCTATCACCGGGGGAGAGCAACATGATTGCTCAGGATGATCCGCGGCATCGGCAACAACGCATGTTGGTGCAACCACAACTAACTCATGCAGGTGTCGCGACGCGCACCGCAGAAGTAGAAGCGCTAGTGGCAGAACTGGTTGCAGAAGCAGTAGTGCAAGGCGAGTTTGATGTTGTTGAACTGATAGCGGGGCAATTACCTGCTCGCATGACTGCACGTTTGCTTGGGTTTCCTGAAGAAATGTGGCCCGAAGTTAAGTCATGGAGCGAGCGATTGATGCGCACAGATATGCGCGATCGCGATCCTCTCATCATGAATGAATTCATTGATGCAAACCGTGAATTTCTTGGCGCGATGATGCCCATCATGCAAGAAGTCACCGCGTGCCCGCGTAACGACTTCATGTCGATATGGGCCAATGCAGAAATTGACGGACAAAAATTGCCGCCTGAAGCGATTTTTCATGAAGTGGGCCTCTTCATTGCAGGTGGTGCTGAAACAACACGAACCGCAATCAGTCATGGTCTGCGAGCATTTGTTGATCATCCTGACCAGTGGGAAGAAATGGCCGCCAAACCAGAACTTATAAATTCTGCGGTGGAAGAAGTGCTGCGTTGGGTGACGCCACTAAATAACTTCTTTCGGATGGCATTAACCGACGATGTTGTAGGTGGCCAGCCAATCGCAGCGGGTGACCGAATCATCATGTTGTACCCATCGGCCAATCGTGATGAAGCAGTCTTCGAAAATCCATTTGAGTTTGACATTCATAGGAATCCGAACCCTCACCTTTCATTCGGATTCGGAACACACCTGTGCATCGGGGCAAACCTCGCACGGCTTGTTCTGATAACCGTTTTTCGCGAGCTTTCTGGTCGTGCCACTGGTCTGTCCGTAGTGAGCGAACCAGATGTTGAGGCCAATATCTTTGCTCGGGCCGTGAAATCGTTCCAGATAAGGGTCACACCTCGCTAGGTGCCATGTGAACTGGGTTACACCACATGTAACCTGAACAAATGCGCAAAAACATTCTCACTGCTGCTCTTGTTGTCTCCTGTCTTGCAATCGTTAGTTGCTCGTCAAGCGACTCGGTAGAGCAACCGAAAGATGATCTCAGCCAGGGAAACATCAGTGACCCTGCTGTCTCTGAAGCCAAATTGCAAGAGGCTGGTGCCGATTGCATGGCTGGTACAGAAGTCAAAGGACGACCAGTACGTGTCGTGACCACCGTTGCTCCCATCACAAATCTGGTCGGACTACTAGCCGGTGACATCGGGCCAATCGTGCAGGGCATAGTTCCTGAAGGAACTAATTCACACACCTTTGAACCTCCACCAAGTGCTGTAGCAACGTTGGAGACTGCGGACATCATTTTTGTGAATGGAATGATGCTTGAAGACCCAACTCTTGAGTTGGCTAAAGCCAATGCGCCTAAAGCTGTCATTTGTGAATTGGGAACTTCGTCTCTTGCTGAAAGTGATTGGATATATGATTTTTCATTCCCGAAAGATGGCGGCAAGCCGAATCCGCATTTGTGGACAAACCCTCCAAACGTTTTGCCATATTTGTCAACCATCCGCAATGTTCTGGTAAATGCTGACCCAACCAATATTGACAAGTACGACGCAAACTATGTGCTCGTTTCACGGCTAGTAATGAATCTTGATGAGGCAATGAAGGTGGCTACGGAAACGATTCCCAAGAACGAAAGAAACTTACTGACATACCATGATGCGTACGCATATTTTGCGCGTCACTTTGGATATGAAGTGATTGGTGCAATACAGCCACAGTCATTTGAAGAGCCTTCACCGAAAGATATTGCTGACCTGATTGACCAAGTGAAGGCAAAGAAGGTAAAGGCTATTTTCGGAAGTGAAGTGTTCCCGTCTCCAGTGCTTGAGCAAATTGGCAAAGAGACCGGCGTTCGTTACATCGATGTATTGCGCGACGACGATTTGCCGGGTGAGCCAGGCGACGCTGACCACTCATGGGCTGGACTGATGAAGTTCAACTACATCACGATTGTTGAAGCGCTCGGCGGTGATGCGACAGCGTTGAAGTCTGTTTCCATTGACGCAAAGATTTCCGATGAGGCGACCTATCTGCAGTGATTGGTGAGGTACTTGTTGAATGTGCGCACATGTCATGCGCATACAACTCAACGCTTGCAATCAAAAACATCGATCTGACAATTCGTAAGGGTGACTTCGTAGGCATAGTTGGCCCATCTGGCTCAGGTAAAACCACATTGCTGAAGGCGATTCTCGGATCAATTACTCCCGTCGAGGGTCATATAACGAAAAAACCTCATTTACGCATGGGGTATGTGCCACAGGTTGAAACTGTTGACTGGAATTTTCCGGTAACCGTTCTTGAAGTAGTTGTGATGACTCGGTCGTCAACCGGTCGGCTACCTCGGGTAACTAAAGACGAGCGCGCTGACGCGCTATTGGTTCTTGAACGTCTTGGCCTCGGCGGTCTAGAAAACAGGCACATTCGTGAATTGTCTGGTGGGCAACAGCAGAGAGTTTTTGTGGCAAGGGCATTGTTTCACCGACCAGAGCTTTTGGTACTCGATGAGCCAACGTCTGGCGTAGATGTCCGAACTCGTCATGAGGTTCTACATCTGCTTGCTGACCTTCATGACGAAGGTGTTTCAATCATTCTCTCAACCCATGATCTGAATGGATTAGCAGCGCACTTGCCCCGGTTGGTGTGTTTGAATTCTGCGATCATTGCTGACGGTTCACCAGTTGATGTGTTAACTCCAGAAATTCTTGAACAGACTTTTGGTGCCCCGATGGAGGTTCTTGTCCATGGCGGAATGCCTGTTGTTGTTGATGGTGTTGGTGCAGACATTGCTGAACGAATGTCTCGGTTGGCATAAATCATGATTCATGTAATCGCTGGGCTTACGACCCCATTCCGCTACCAGTTCTTCAATAACGGCATTATCGTCGCCACAATTGCTGGCGCTTTGTGTGGGCTCCTTGGTGTGTTTGTTGTGTTGCGCGGCATGAGTTACATCGGCCACGGTTTGTCGCACGCAGTATTTGGTGGTGCTGCAGCATCAGCAGTGATGAACATCAACTATTTCATTGGTGCTGGAGTGTGGGGAGTCGCATCCGGAGTAATCATTGGTCGCATTGCGCGCCGACGTTTGATTGGGGCAGATGCAGCAATCGGAGTAGTTACAACTGCTTCATTCGCATTGGGTCTTGCCTTGCTTAATCGTTATGGACAAGCCAAGAAAAGTATTGAGGCCGTTCTGTTCGGAAGCGTCTTGGGCGTGAAAACGATTGACATCGTTGCTGTATCTGCAGTTGCGATTCTCAGCGTTGTGATTATCGTCGCTCTGTATCGTGCGTTCCTCTTTGCCACATTTGACCCAGAAGTTGCTCAAGTTTCAGGCGTTCGCGTGGCATGGATTGAAGCCTTGCTTATGGGGCTCTTGTCGCTAACGATCCTTGTAACAATGCGAGTAATCGGAACCCTTCTCATCTCTGCGCTGTTGGTCATTCCCGCTTCCATAGCACGAATGTTGACAAACTCGTTCGCGCGTATGTTGTGGATTTCGCCAATCATCGGAGGAGTGTCGGCGTTCACCGGTATGTATCTTTCGTATTTCCTTGATACTTCAGCAAGTGCAACCATCATTCTCGTGGGCACACTGATGTTCATAGTCGTGTACGCAGTCACTGGACTTCGTGGACGTACCAGAATCTCTGGTTTGCATCACATCTGATTTTATTCAGTTGGTAAAGACCACTCAACGCCTGCTGGTGTATCACGCACTTCAATGTTGAGCGAAGCGAACACATCGCGAATGATGTCTGACAGATCAAAACGCTTCTCGGCTCGGACAGTGGCGCGTACGGAGAGCATGGCCTCAACAAATGGTGCCACAACTTCACGAGGGTCTCTCACGCCACCGACCGCAGCGTCGCCCAACTGACTAATCATTGAACGAAGCGTGCCGCGAGCACGGACGAGCACATCGCTTTGCAACGTGTCAATTGACCAGTCCTGCATTGATTGCTCCAGAGACAAAACTGCGCGAACGGCGGCAAGAGCGTCGCGTTGTTGCATCGCTTGATCAAATTGTTGTATTGATTCGGCAAGTACTGAGTCAAGCGAATTGGCTTGAGCGAGTTGTGTGCTTGTTGCAACGGGCGTGGTTGCGACGGATGGACTTGATGACACGTCACCAGATCCGGTTAGCAACGACGTGGGTGACTGCAGAAGTGAAAGCGGGATGACTGAACCGGTTGGGTACACGAATGATTCAGTACGCAAACGTATGGTGACATTGCTATTTCCCACAACGGTGGCTGTTGCTGCATCAATATCGATTATCAAGCCAGTGTGCTCGTCAACTCCGAGCACGTATGTGTCTGGGTCTAAGAGAGATTCGAACATCTGCAAACGAGCCTCACCGAGGTAACAGAATCTAGTGTCGTGATTTGCTCCTTCTGTATTGTCGTAGTGAGGAATCAGCGCCGCATTAATGCCGATGCTCGAAAGAATGTCTAAGCCTTCAAGGGCCTGAACGTCTTGCCCTACTTTGTACACCTCGTACACCGGCACGGTTGCCTTGCCGAGCGTGAGAGCGGCAGCTGAAGCAAACGTCACAATTCCACCGTTGTTGAGTTTGTCGATCATGATTCTGGCGACAGAAGATCCAGACCATTGACGCAACGCATATGTAGGTGAACCAGGACCAGCAAAGATGTAGTCAGCATCGGAGAGTGCGCGAAGCCCACGTTCGATTGCAACGGGGTCTGCTGCAATATGTGTGTCGTGCAAGCGGACGAGCCCAGCTACAACAAGGTCGACGTTGATAGACGTTTTGAAATACTCAACGGCCTTTGTTGCAAGTTCTGGTGCGTTCTCCTGAAACCCATACGGGGTGTCAAGCACGACTGCTTTTATTGGCGATGGCAGTAAAGATGTGAGACGACGATGTGTGGTGACCATGGTCGGGGCTGTTTCGCCTGAGCCCATGATTGCGAGGATGCGGGGGAGGCTCATGAAAAGAATCCTGAGGTAATGGCGTCGTCAACTACGCCGGCAAACTGCAACGGAAATTGTGCATGTAAGTCATGATCTGCAGGCGTGAACCATTCGACGCGGCCATGTGAGAGGTTGTCGAGTGCGAATTGAATTTGGGCGCGCTTCATTTGTGTGTGGTGATCATCAGAGCGGGATGCCGGCGTGAACAACACCGGAACCTTGATGTCGGTCCACAACAACGAAGGCGTGTGTCGCCACAGTCCGTGCAAAACATCAATGTGTCGATCAAAGGTGAGGTGTGGACGAATGGTGTTGTCTGCCATGCGTTCCATGTTGTGCATCTGGCCATCAATTGCTTCTTCGCTCCAATCAAGATGAGCGGCACGAATGTATGAACGAAGTTTGTCGTATTGCATGCCGGCAATTGCCGGAGGCGCCATCGTCGACTTGCACAGTTCCCACTCGGGGAAAGCTTGCGACAATTCAATGGTGCCGCCATCGACCGCAACGATGCCACGAATGTTGTCGCCATGCCGATGTGCATATTCCACCACGATGTTTCCACCCCAGGATTGCCCGAGGACAAGGGGTCGTACCCAATTTCGCTGGCGGGCACCGAGCGCGTTGACCACATCAAGGACATCATCGGCGATATTTGCCATGTCATATCCGCCATCGGGTTTATCGCTGAGGCCATGACCGCGAAGGTCAATCGCTGTGACTGCATGGCCCAGTTCGGCAAGGCGTCGCGCTGGACCATCCCACAGCCGAGCATTTGAGGCGAGGCCATGAATAAGGAGAATGGGGATTCCTGGGGACTCATCTACAGAAGACCATTGCAACATACGCAGGGAAATGCCGTCACGGGTTGAGACATGGAACGAAATGGGCGTGATTGTCACGCCTGCATTGTCGCACCAGATTGGCAATTTGGCACCGTCGATGTCACGAATCGCGAGGCCGACTCTTGTGGTTCTAGAGTTGAGCAACTTATTCAAGGGGGAAACCATGAAGTTGTCAATGGGAATCAATTATTCGGGCGGATTCAAAGAAGCAGTCGACCGGGTCGTCGAGCTTGAAAAGGCTGGCCTCGACCAAGTGTGGATCGCAGAGGCATACAGCTTTGACGCAATCTCACAAGTTGGCTACCTCGCTGCAAAAACGAGCCGCGTAGAGATTGGTACTGGCATCGTGAATGTGTACTCACGTACTGCTGCGTTGATGGCAATGACCGCTGCCGGTTGTGACTACGTCAGCGATGGTCGTTTCATTCTTGGTCTCGGTGCATCTGGGCCTCAGGTAATCGAAGGCTTCCACGGTGTTCCATACGAAAAGCCAATGCAACGTATTAAGGAATACATCGAAGTATGTCGCAATGTGTGGGCACGTGAAGCACCACTTGAATATCACGGCAAGACAGTTGACATCCCGCTTCCTGCAGGTCAGGGAACTGGTCTTGGTAAGGCACTCAAAATCATTAACCACCCAGTTCGTAAAGACATCCCCATTTGGTGGGCTTCGTTGAAGGATAAGAGCGTTGAAGCAACTGCAGAAATGGCAGACGGATGGCTTCCCATCATGTTCTACCCAGAGCGCTACCACAACGTGTGGGGCGATCAGTTGAAGGCAGGACTTGCAAAGCGTGATCCGTCACGTGGGCGTCTGGAAATTTCTGCTGGCGGCATGTTGGCTATTGATGATTCGCTTACAGGTGACGCCCAAAAGAAAGTCCTTGACATGGCACGACCAAACATGGCGTTGTATGTCGGCGGCATGGGTGCTCGCGGTAAGAACTTCTACAACGACATCTGTCGTGATTACGGTTTCGAAAAAGAAGCAGTTGATATTCAGGATTTCTACCTTGAAGGCAAGAAGGCCGAAGCTGCTGCAGCTATTCCGGCCGAATGGATCATGAACGCCAACCTTGTTGGTTCGACTGGTTTCATCAAAGAGCGCGTTGCTGCTTTCAAGGAATCCGGCGTCACTGTGTTGTCAGTGAACCCAGTTGGTCCAGACCCTGTTGGCCAAATCGAAAAACTCCGCGCAATCATCGACGCCTGATCATGTCGTTACTGACAGTTGATGTTGTGGCTCCCGGCTGGGAGCCAGTTCGTGATGAATTTCTCGCGCATCTTTCATCTGGGCTAGATCGTGGTGCCAGCATTGCAGTGCGTCACAAAGGTGAACTCGTTGTCGATCTAGTGGGCGGCTCACGCGACAAAGAAGGAAAAGTTCCCTACGACGCAAACACGCTGAATGTCATCTTTAGCACCACCAAGGGAATTGCAGCTCTTGCTGTTGCAATGTGCGTCGAGCGTGGCCTTGTCGACTATGACGAGAAAATGGCCACCTATTGGCCCGAATTTGCTACCAAAGGCAAAGGTGAACTCACAGTTGCACAGGTGCTTGCGCATCGCGCAGGTGTGTTCACCGTAGAAGGCCCCATCACATTGGAAGAAGCCCTTGATTGGGAAACAGTCACTTCGAGACTGGCAGAAACGACACCATTCTTTGAACCAAATTCAACACACGGTTATCACGCGCTCACGTACGGATGGCTCGCTGGAGAGTTGGTTCGGCGTGTCACTGGTCGAAGTATCGGTGATTTTGTTGCCTCCGAAATAGTGGCGCCACTGGGTGTTGATTTTTGGATTGGGTTACCAGAAGATCAAGAGCATCGTGTTGCTCATCTCATGGCTCACCCCATTCCAAAGTTTCCACCAGACATTGCCAAGTTCATGAATGACTTTGGCGGCCCCGGTTCAGAAGGGGCAACTGCATTGTCATTGAATGGTGCATTTGGTCCGGGCGCCTTCAACAAGCGTGAGGTGCATGCTGCACAAATTCCTGGCGCTAATGGCATCTCCAATGCGAAATCTCTTGCCACGATTTATGCTGCCGTCATTGGCGAGGTAAACGGAGTGCGTTTGTTGGGTGAAGAAACTCTGCGTCGAGCAACAACTTCAGAAACGCCTGCTGGTGAAGTTGATCGAATTCTTGGGCGCGCGACAGTATTCGGCAAGGGATACATGTTGCATAGCGAGCGCAACAAGTATGCAGGCCCCGGCAGTTTCGGTCACGATGGTGCGGGCGGTTCGGTTGCGTTTGCGCAGCCATCACGCCAACTTGCAATGTCGTATGTGATGAATACCATGCTTACTGTGTACGACGAAGACCCTCGCCGTTCGGGTTACATCAATGCTGCTGTGAAGTGCGCAGACGCCGAATAATTCCGGCTGTAGCAATCAAGTAGACCACAGAGGCAACTGCTGCAGCTGCAGAAAAAATGATGATTGCTGGTCGCACACCGACAAATTGTGAGGTGAGTCCAGCAAGAATGCTGGTGAAACCGATCATGGTGTTCACCATTGCCATGTCGCCAGCCATCACGCGGCCACGAACATGGTCAGGAGACTCCATCTGCAAACCCAGTGTTGACAAAGTCCACTGTGCGCCGCCGCTGAGATGCGCAAGCGCAATAAAGACAGCAGCCATTCCGATAAATGGGCTCAATGCTGCACCCACATAACACACTGCGAAAACAATTCCCGCATACCCGCAGACTTTCAGTAACTTCGCCATGTCACGTCCTGCAATGCGGGCGCCAATAATTGGGCCAAGACCAGAGCCGATTCCTCGCACACCAATAAGCAGGCCACGGCCTGAGTCGCCAACATTGAAAACATTTGATGCAAGAACCGCCAACTGGCTGACAATTCCTGCACCCACTGCGAAAGTCATCTTGGAACACAGAAGCGCAAGGATGACAGGGTCTTTCTTTGCAACGTTGATTGCTTCTTTCATGTCGGCAAGGGGTCGCACGCGGCCTTTGTTCGAGTTTTGTGTGCGTTCGCTTTGCATTGGTCGCTTCACGCCCGCAAATAAAATCGCAGCTACAACAAATGACACAGCGTTTGCGATGAATGCTGCGTTTCGCCCGAACACTGCAGCAAAGACTCCGCCCAACGCTGCACCAACAGCGAGCATGGTTCCCCATGTGCTGCCGAAAAGTGCATTGGTTTTACGCAAGTCGTCATCATTGTCTACCAAGTTCGGAACCGACGCGCTGGTTGATGGCCCAACGAACGATGCAAGCGCGGCAATAAGGCATTGAGCAACAAACGTGATCCAAATTCCGGCTGCGGAATGAAGAAGGAGTAACAAGGCAGCGAATGCCTGAAGAATTGATACAACAATCAAGATTTTGCGACGATCAAATCGATCCGCAAATGAGCCTGCAATGGGCGACATGAAGAGACCAGGGATGGTCATCGACACGAGTACAAGTGACACAAGGAAGCGCGAGTCGGTTACGTCTTCAACTAGCCCGGCAAGTGCAACGAATGCGAACCAGTCACCAAGGTAAGACACTATTTGTGCGCCGAACACCATGCGCACATCGCGGTTACGCCGCAATAAAGAAAACACTATGAATTATCGAAATGCTGCGAGGCGCTCGAGTGTGCGACGTGCTTCATTCATGATGTCAGCTACAACCTGGCGAGCAGGAAGAATTTCATGAATCGCACCGACAGCTTGGCCTGCAGGCATAAATGCTTTGTTGGTGTCAAGAGGTACATCGGGGCCTGTACCTAGTTGCTGTACACCAGCTTGAGCTGCAGCGATGGCTTGTCCGGGGAAACCTTGAAGTTCTGACGGATTCTTTTCCCAATGGTTGCTCCATTCAGTGCGAATAACGCGACAGGTCTTGCCGGTGT
>JBIILS010000060.1:0-7525 GCA_044232585.1 Ilumatobacteraceae bacterium | reverse complement strand
ATGCATTTAGCGTCAATGGCACCGGATACGCAGAAGAAGACTTCAACAAGTTGTCAGACGTATTGATTACGGCCGGCCAGTTCACCGCCATCAACGGCAAAATCAAGGCAGCAGATGCAATTGTCGTGTTGCGCACCCTTATTCGTTACGAGGCCTTCCTTCAGTTCATCGAAGAGAACAACGTGAAGATTCTGGAATCAGACAAGGCCGAAGTTTTGAAGAATGCCAACGCTGACGAAAAATTCCCGACGTATCCCAAAGAACTTCAAGATGTCCTCGTGAACTTCAACATTGCTGATGTCACGCTACGAAAGATGACTCCACCAGCCATTGGCGAGATTGAAAAGCTGTATTCAGATTCACCTGCATCTGCCGGAGTCCTGTGCCTCAGTCACATCTTGGTCAAAACCGAAGCTGAAGCAAAGACAGTCCTTGCAGATCTGAAGTCCGGAGCCAAGTTCGCAGATGTTGCAGCTAAGAAGTCGATCGAACCTGGTGCAGATAAGTCTGGCGGTTCATTGGCCAATGGTGACCAGCCATGCCAAGCGCTTGCAAACCTGCAAACTTCTTTCGACAAAGACTTCATGATTGGTGCAGTTGCTTCAAAGCCAGGCGTTCCGACAGGACCAGTGAAGAGCTCATTCGGCTACCACGTCATTTTGAGCGCGCCATTTGCTGACGTGAAAGATTCTGTTGCAACTGTTGTTGCCGAAAACCCTGGCACCACTCTCCTTGCTGGCTACATGTCAACAGCAGACATCAAAGTCAATTCCACTTACGGAGTCTGGAACGGCGCAACCGCCACCATTAGCTAATGCCACGCATCGTTGTCGTCGGTCTCGGGCCAGGTAATCAAGGCCTCATCACTGCCGACACGCTTGCTGCAATCAGTTCAATTCCAGTGCGCTTTTTGCGCACTATTCATCACCCGTCTGCACACTTAGCCACTGATGCAACGTCGTTCGATCATTTATATGACAGTGCGCCATCGTTTGATGATGTGTATCGCGACATTGCGCTCACGTTGGTCGATGCCGCGAAGCAACACGGCGAAGTGCTGTACGCAGTTCCTGGCTCACCAACTGTGCTTGAAAAGTCAGTTGCTCATTTGCGTGCACGTAATGACATCGAACTTGTCATTCTTCCCGCAGTCTCATTCTTGGAAGATGTATGGAGAGCGTTGAACATTGACCCCATCGAAGCTGGCGTCAGACTCATTGATGGTCATGTATTTGCTGAAGCCGCTGCAGGAATTTCAGGGCCAATGCTTGTGGCTCACACGCATGCCAATTGGGTGTTGTCAGATATCAAATTGTCAATTGATGACCCAGACCCGCACACCAAAGTCATCTTGCTTCACCATCTCGGTCTACCGGACGAGCAAATTGCCCACACAACGTGGAGCAACATGGATAGAACTCTTGAAGCTGACCATCTCACCTCCATGTACATTCCACATTTAGGTACACCAGTCGCACACGAACTCGCGCAGTTTCACGAACTGGCGCGCACATTGCGTAAAGAATGCCCGTGGGACGCCGAACAAACGCATCAGTCTTTGGTGCGCTACCTCATTGAAGAGACATACGAAGTTGTAGATGCAATATCTCGTTTGAATGAAGACGATCCCTCAACCGATACAGACCTCATTGAAGAACTGGGCGACTTGTTATACCAAGTTGAATTTCACGCCGCAATTGCCGAAGAGCAAGGCCGATTCACAATGGCTGATGTTGCACGCACAGTTCACGACAAATTGGTGTCGCGACATCCTCATGTTTTCTCTGATGTTGTTGTTTCATCCTCTGAAGATGTTGAGAACAATTGGGAAGCAATAAAGAAGGCGGAAAAGCCGGAACGTTCCGGGCCTTTCGATGGAGTTGTTGAAGCTGCGCCTGCGTTGTCATTTGCTACCAAGGTGCAGCAACGCGCGTCGCGGGTTGGTTTTGATTGGGCCAATTCAGATGGGCCATTGGAAAAGGTTGCTGAGGAACTGCAAGAGGTGCATAACGCCATTGGTATCGGTGACCCAGAATCCACCATGGTGGAAGTGGGCGATCTCTTTTTTGCTGTTGTCAATGTGGCCAGGCATCTCGATATTGACCCTGAAAGCGCTTTGCGTTCAGCGGTCTTTAAGTTTCGTGCGCGAGTTGAAGGTGTCACCCTCCTAGCGGCCAGTCAAGGTCTCGAATTGGCATCTTTGTCTGCTTCTGAGCTAGACGAACTGTGGGAAGTGGTCAAGTCCCACCCAACTCACTAGCGTTCTAGGCATGAGTGAAATCGTCGAAGTAGTCGGCCGCGAAGTTTTAGATTCTCGCGGTAACCCAACAGTCGAAGTAGAAGTAGTCCTTGACAGTGGCGCCACCGGACGCGCCATCGTTCCATCAGGTGCTTCAACAGGCGAATACGAAGCCGTGGAACTACGTGACGGCGGTTCGCGCTACTTAGGTAAAGGTGTTTTACGCGCCGTTGAAAATGTCAACAACCTCGTCGCTCCAGTTGTAATCGGGATGGACGCAACAAATCAGCGCGCCCTCGACAATGCACTGATTGAACTTGACGGAACTGAGAACAAATCGCGCCTCGGCGCAAACGCAATGCTCGGAGTCAGCTTGTCTGTCGCCCACGCCGCAGCAAGCGAACTCGAACTTCCGTTGTATCGGGCCATCGGTGGCCCACACGCACACGTACTGCCTGTCCCAATGATGAATGTCATCAACGGTGGCGCCCATGCGGACAACAACGTCGACCTTCAAGAGTTCATGATCATGCCGGTTGGTGCACCAAGTTTCCGCGAAGCAGTTCGATGGGGCGTGGAGACGTACCACACTCTGAAAAAGGTTCTTGCTGATCGTGGCCTATCAACGGCTGTTGGCGACGAGGGTGGATTCGCCCCGAACTTGTCAAGCAATGAAGCAGCAGTTGCAATTCTTGTAGAGGCAATTGAAAAGGCCGGGTACACACCAGGTAAGGACATTGCAATCGCTCTTGACCCCGCAATGAGCGAGCTGTACCGCGACGGCGCATACCACCTGAAGGGCGAAGGCAAAGTTTTGTCCGCACCAGAAATGGTTGAGTGGTGGACATCACTTGTTGATCGCTACCCCATTGTCAGCATCGAAGACGGCATGGCAGAGAACGATTGGAGCGGCTGGGCACAGATGACCGCTGCTCTCGGTTCACGTATTCAATTGGTCGGTGACGACTTGTTCGTGACAAACACACGTCGCCTACAAATGGGAATTGATCAGTCTGTTGCAAACAGCGTTCTCATCAAGGTCAACCAAATTGGAACTCTCAGCGAAACTCTGGACACAGTTGAATTGGCAACACGCCATTCATACACAAGCGTCATGAGCCATCGCAGTGGAGAAACCGAAGACTCAACAATTGCTGATCTTGCAGTTGCCACGAATTGCGGCCAAATCAAAACTGGTGCACCAGCACGAAGCGACCGTGTCGCTAAGTACAACCAACTTCTACGCATCGAAGAAATGCTCGGCGACACTGCTCGCTTTCGCGGACGCAGTGCGCTTGCGCCCCTGAAGTAACGAACATCTGTTCGTGTGCCACGGTTAGCCCCGTGTTACACGCCACAATAGAGACGTGGCTCCACGATTCTTGAACCCCCTCTCGCGCCTGCGATCACGCACGCGTGATGTCACACGTTCACTCGTACGCCCTACCCCACTCGATCAGCGCCTCATCTCTAGTCCAATTACTCGCTGGATTGCCCGTCTGGCTCTGGCAACCGTGGTCGTTGCTGGTGGCACCTCATTGTTCTTCTTCCCGTTAATGGACTTCGTGACGCAACGCTCGGCGATTGCTGAAAAGAACTCAGAATTCGCTGCGCTTGCTGATGCAAACGAGCAATTGCAGACCGAAGTCAACGAACTTCAAACCCCAGAAGGCATCCGCAATGCTGCTCGAGCCCAGTTGGGTTATGTCTTGCCAGGCGAGCAGCGCCTCTCACTTGTCCCGATGCCGAAACTGCCAACCGACCTGCCACCCACATGGCCATACACATTGATTACTGACATCTTGGCCGTACGCAATGCCGACAGCGGTACCCCGTCTTCTCCTCTTGCGCCCCTAGCCCCGTAAGGGCCGGAACCGCAACGGCTCCATGCGAGCCCACCCAATTTCACTCGGTAGTGTTCCTTCTACTGTCTTACTGACTATGGGGGTTTGAAATGGGCGGAAGCATTCTTGGAAATCGGGTTCTTCGTAAAGAAGATCCAAAGTTTCTTACAACCGGCGGCGTGTACGTCGATGACTTACTAGATGAACCAGCGCTTCACGGTGCACTGCATGTCACGTACGTTCGCAGCACAGTGGCTCACGGCAACATCACATCAATTGATACTTCAGATGCAGTTTCAATGCCAGGAATCGTTGCAGTGTTCACAGGTAAAGACCTTGGGCTTGAATTCGTGCCATCTGCATACAACCCCGCAGCTACACGCACACTTCTTGCTACCGACAAAGTGCGTTTTGTTGGCGAACCAGTTGTAGCCATTGTCAGTGAAACCCGCGAAGAGGGCGAAGATGCAATTGATGCGGTCATCATTGACTACGACGTTCTTCCTGCGCTTATTGATCTTGAAGAAGCAATGGCCAGCACAACCTTGTTGTACGAGGCATGCGGAAGCAACGTTGTTTTCGACTCAATGGTCCTCGGATTGCCGGACAACACCGGCGATGCGTACTTCGCTGACTGTGAAGTTGTAGCCAAAGGCCGCTTCATCAACCAGCGCGTTGCACCATGCCCACTCGAAGTTCGAGGCGCTGCTGCAGCGTGGGGCAAAGATGGTCGTCTCACACAATGGCTCTCCACTCAGCACGCACAGGGTGCAGTTGCACCACTTGCAGCAACTAACGGCGTTGATCCGAGCATGGTTCATGTCAAGACTCCAGATGTTGGTGGCGGTTTCGGTGCAAAGATTGGTGCATACCCTGAAGAACTCTTGCTGGGCGTCATTGCAAAGCGTGTCGGCACTCCAGTTCGTTGGCGTGAAACTCGCAGTGAGTCAATGGTTGGTCTTGGTCACGGCCGTGCGCAATTGCAATACGTCACCATTGGTGGAAAGCGCGACGGCACAGTCACTCACTACCAATTCTGGGCAATTCAAGACTCAGGCTCATGGGTTGACATGGGAACCATCCTTGCTCCATTCATGACGCGCCCAATGTCGTCCGGTGTGTATGCCATTCCAAATATCGAATGCCGCACAACATCGGTTGTTACAAATACAACACCGACAGTTGCGTATCGCGGTGCCGGCCGACCAGAGGCAACAGCAGCTATCGAACGTGCAATGGATATTTTCGCTCTTGAAGTTGGCATGGATGCGGTTGAAGTTCGTCGCAAGAACCTCATTCCGAAGTTCCTCACACCACACACCACAGTTGTTGGCCAGACCTACGACGTTGGTGACTATGAGACCTCATTGAATAAGGTCCTTGAAGCTGCTGATTACAAGGGTTGGCGTGCAAAGCAGAAAGCAGCTCGCGATAGCGGTGCAGCAAAGCAAATCGGCATCGGCGTCAGTGTCTATGTTGAGATCACTGGTGGCGTTGGCAATGGCGAGTCTGCAAAAGTCGAAATTCAAGACAACGGACACGCTCTTATTTACACCGGTACCTCGCCGCACGGACAAGGTCACGCAACATCATGGGCAATGCTTGCCAATGAACAAACCGGTATCCCCATTGAAAACATTGAATTGGTATGGGGCGACACAGACCTAGTTCCAATCGGCACCGGGACCATGGGATCACGTTCATTGCAACAAGGCGGTAACGCCGTGTTCGCAGTTGCTGCCGAATTAGTGAACAAAGCAAAGTCAGTTGCTGCTCGTTTGCTTGAGGCAAGTGAAGAAGACATCGTTCTTGACAAAGATTCCGGAAGTTTCCACGTTGCAGGTACTCCAGCTGTTGCAAAGACATGGGCAGAACTTGCGCTTGCTGAAAAGCAATCAGGCGGACTTGTCCATTCTGATGTCATCAACGTTTCTGGCGCTACGTTCCCATTCGGAGCTCACGTTGCAGTTGTTGAAGTTGACGTTGAAACGGGCAAAGTTACTCACATTGCTCACACCGCGTGTGATGATGCCGGAAAAGTACTGAACCCAATGTTGCTTGAAGGTCAAATTCACGGCGGCGTTGCACAAGGCGCCGCACAAGCGCTTCTTGAAGAAGTGTCGTATGACCCAGATGGCAACCCCATCACATCAAACCTCGCTGACTATGCATTCATCTCGGCTGCAGAACTTCCAAGCGTCACTGTTGTACACATGGAGACACCAACTCCTGTCAACTTGATTGGTGCAAAGGGAATCGGCGAATCGGGCACAATCGGAGCTACTCCGGCAGTGCAGTCAGCTGTTGTTGATGCTGTATCTCAATTCGGTGTCAAGCACATCGACATGCCAACCACCGCTGAAAAGGTGTGGGCTGCAATTCAGTCCGCACGATAACCAACTACTACTTACACAGAACTACACACAAAGGAAGCCATCATGAAGGTCACCATTACCGTCAACGGAACCACACACGAAAGTGATGTTGAACCACGCACCCTGCTCGTTCAGTACGTGCGCGAATCACTCGGCCTCACTGGCACCAATATTGGTTGCGACACCTCTAGTTGCGGCGCTTGCTCATTGCACCTCAATGGTGAATCAGTAAAGAGCTGCACCGTGCTTGCTGTTCAGGCAGACGGCGGCTCTGTCACAACTATTGAAGGACTCGCCAAAGACGGCGTCATGCACCCAATGCAGCAAGCATTCATGGAGAACCATGGTTTGCAGTGCGGTTATTGCACACCAGGCATGGTTATGGCAGCTATTGGTCTTTTGAACGAGAACCCATCTCCAACAGAAGAGCAAGTTCGTATTGGTCTTGAAGGCAACCTGTGCCGCTGCACCGGTTATCACAACATCGTCAAGTCGGTGCTCGCATGCGCCAACAACAAGTAAGTCGGAGACACTCATGATTCCTGCACCATTCGATTACAAGCGCGCATCATCTGCCGCTGAAGCAATCTCACTTGTCGGCGAGTACGGCGAAGACGCAAAGTTCCTTGCTGGTGGCCACAGCTTGTTGCCACTGATGAAGTTGCGCCTTGCGCAACCAGCAGTACTTATTGACATTGCTCGTATTGAAGACCTGTCATACATCCGCGATGCGGGTAGCCACATTGCAATTGGCGCAATGACTCGTCACATGGACGTTGAAAAATCACCGATCCTTGCCGAGCATGCTCCCCTGCTGTCATTCGCTGCTAGCCACGTCGGCGATCCACAGGTACGCCATCGCGGCACCATCGGTGGTTCCATTGCACACGCAGACTCAGCTTCTGACCTGCCTGCAACTACTTTGGCACTTGGTGCAACATATGTTGTGCAAGGCCCGAACGGCACACGTGAAATTGCAGCTGCAGATTTCTATGTTGGTTTCCTCGAATCAGCACTTGCTCCTGATGAAATGCTCACAGAGATTCGCGTTCCGAAAATGAACGGCG
>JBIILS010000059.1:0-7532 GCA_044232585.1 Ilumatobacteraceae bacterium | reverse complement strand
ACTATTTGGTGCGCGGTGGTGCAAGCGCTGCACGAATGGCACTCGACACTTGAGACACCGCTGCTTTGCCGTCGTCCAGCCATGGGAACAGTGAGAAGAATCCGTGGAACATGCCGAAGTACCGAACAATGCTTGCCTCAACACCGTTAGCGATGAGCGCGTGGCCGTACTGTTCGCCTTCATCGCGTAGTGGGTCGTGACCCGCGGTGATGATGACTGCAGGTGGGCACGATGCAAGTGTTGAAGGGGACGCCATGATGGGCGACACGCGAGGATCTTCAGGCGACGTGATATCGCCGATGTACAAATCAATGAATGACGCCATGTCGGCGCTGCGCAGGAATGGGCCTGCAGCATTTTCAACGTATGACTCTGTGCCCATACGGCAATCGGTGACGGGGTAAATGAGTGCTTGGAACACAAGAGGTACCGGTTGTAACTGTGCAACAACTGCTGCAAGGTTTCCGCCGGCACTGTCGCCGCCTACTGCGATACGCGTCGGGTCAATACCAATGTCATCTGCATTCTGGTGCGCCCACAAAGTGGCACGAATGCAATCTTCTAAACCGGCTGGAAACGGATCTTCTGGTGCAAGTCGATATTCAACTGACAGAACTGCATGACCAGATTGATTGGCAAGCGAGCGGCACACACCGTCGTGCGATTCGATTGTGCCAATGACCCAACCGCCACCATGAAAAAACACAAGTAAGCCCATGTCGTTTCCTGCGCGAGGCTTGTACAAACGGCACTTGACGCCCAACGCATTGACATCACGCATTTCGTGAACGTGTTCGTCTGACTTGTAGTCAGTAGTGGCACGTGCTGCACGAGCTTCTTGCGGCGTTTGCTCTGAGAAACTCTTTTGCTGACGCGTTGCCATCAACGCAATGAGGCGTTCTGCTTGCGGGTGCAGAGTCATGATTTATTCAACAGGCTTTGGAGCTGCTTCTGCAGCTGGTTCAGCCTTTTTCTTAACTGCTGGAGTTCCGACTTTTACAGAAGTCTCAGCCCAATCCGGCCAACGACGTCGACTCACGATTGACAATGTGCGAAGAAGTTTCATTGCTACTTCGTCTTCTTGTGCGGGGCGAGCGATGATGACGTTGTCGGCAATCATGCGGTTAATAACTTCTTCACCAAGCGCAGTACGAACAATTGTGAGTGTCCAGTCGTTGTCTTTACCAATACCGCCAGTAGCGATGTCTGAATGCTCTGCAGCAAAGTCCGGGCAGTTCTTGCAACCGGTACGAGTCCAGCCGTGGCATTCCTTCAAGTCGATTTCGTGGAATGAGCCATCTTTCATCCAGATCTGAAAAGCGCCCTTGATGTTCATCTTGACCATGTCTTCTTTTTTCAGGCCGTACTTGGCCTCGAAGAGTTCAGAAAAGATTGCATCGTCGAAAGTCTTAGAGCACAGAAGCCCAATGTTGAAGAGGAATGGCTTTGACACTTTTCCTGCTTTGCGATCCCACATAACTGGGGGAGACGATGTCTGGCATCCCATGCCAACAAGCGCAAGACGCGACAAGCCTTTCTCTTTTGCTTCTGGCAACGCAAGTGGGTTTGCACAGTATGTGTAACGGCTACCAGCAGTAGCTAGTACTTCTTCGCGATTAGTGACGACTGCAGGCTTTGCTTTCCACTTGTCGTCTTCTTCAACGCCACTGACAAGTGCGCCATCGATGTAGTCGTTCTTGAGAAGCCAGATCAACATGGCGGAAACGAATCCGCCGTCCTGGCCCTTTGTGTGCTCTTCAGTGTCTACTGCGCGAGTGAGAAGAAGTTGGCGCCAGATGCCTGACATTTCATCTGGTTCGCGTGTGCGACCAAACAAGTGCATGTCTGCAGATTCTTCCCACTTACGGAATCGTGGGCATGCACGGGTGCATGTTGTGCAACCTTTTTCTCCGTGAATGCAATTGTCGAGGCCAAGTTCTTCCTCGATATGGAAAGGAATGTATTTGCCTTCTTCATGTTCGTATCCGATGACATCGTGTGGGCACGTTACAACGCATCCGGCACATCCGGTGCAGAGCCCGGTGGTAATAACCTCTTCGTAGAGTTCTTTCCATTGAGCTGTCCAGCGAGGTGCTTTTGCGGGGGTGTCTGCCGTCATTGTCATGCATGCAGACTAGGGGCTAGATGGCGTCTGCTCCATGTTCGCCCGTACGGATGCGGATGATCTGTTCCACGTTGGTGACCCAGATCTTTCCGTCCCCGATTTTGCCCGTAGAGGCTGCCTCGCGAATGACGTCGAGTGTCCGCTCGAGGGAGCTGTCCTCTACGACTAATTCAATGCGCATTTTTGGTACGAAATCAATTTGGTATTCAGATCCTCTGTAGGTCTCGGTATGTCCGCCTTGGCGGCCAAAGCCCTTGACCTCTGACACTGTGATGCCTTGGACGCCTGCTGCTTTGAGAGCCTCCTTAACATCATCAAGTTTGAAGGGCTTCACGATTGCTGTAATCAACTTCATGGTCTTAGTCTGCCTTTTGTGTAGTGGTTGGTGTGATCATTATTGGTAGGCCGATTCGGCGTGTTGGCTTTGGTCAAGGCCGACGAGTTCATCTTCTTGGTTGACTCGCAACCCGATGGTGGCATCAAGGATCTTGGCAACTACCCAGGTCACAACAAATGAGAAGACAAAAGTGGCTCCAATTGCGATGAGTTGATTGACCAACAATTTTGAACCGCCACCGAACAGCACGCCGTCAAAGCCGAGCGAATTGACCTTTATGTCTGCGAACAGTCCGAGAAGGAGTGCTCCGATGATTCCACCGACAAGGTGGACAGCGATGACATCAAGGCTGTCGTCAAAGTTGAAGCGAGTCTTCAATGTAAGCGCGAGATAGCAGACAGCTCCTGCAACAAGACCGATGATGATGGGGGCAGCGCCACCAACGAAACCAGCACATGGCGTGATGGCAACGAGGCCTGCGACAGCTCCTGATGCCGCACCCAACGTTGTTGCATGTCCGGCACGTAGTTTTTCAACTAGCAACCAAGCCAACATTCCGCTTGCAGCTGCAAGATGTGTGTTCACAAGTGCTTGAGCTGCAAGTCCATTTGCCAACAGTGCAGAGCCGGCATTGAATCCGAACCAACCGAACCACAAGATTCCTGTGCCAAGCATGACGAACGGAAGGTTGTGTGGTGGCATTGCCTCACGTGGCCAGCCTTTACGGTTACCCAACACAAGGATGACTGCAAGTGCAGCAGCACCAGCATTGATGTGAACTACTGCACCACCTGCGAAGTCGAGTGCGCCGCGTTGGAACAACCAACCATTCGGGCTGAACACCCAGTGCGCAACAGTGGGGTAGACGATGATCGCCCAGATACCAATGAGAATTGCATAGGCAGAAAACTTCAAACGGTCTGCAGTCGCACCTGTAATGAGCGCAGGCGTGATGACTGCAAACATCATTTGATAGGCAAAGAACGCAAGAACTGGAATGGCCAACGCAAAGTCACCTGTATAGCCAGGAAGGGATTCAATAGTTGCGAGGTCTTTCATCAAGGCAAAGTCAAAGTTGCCGATGTATTTGCCAGTGCCGCCAAACGCGAGGCTGAAACCTGCTACTGCCCACAACACGCTGATCAGTCCCATCGCAAAAAAGTTCTGCATCAACATGCCCAGAACGTTCTTTGAGCGAACCATGCCGGCGTAAAAGAACGCGAGCCCTGGGGTCATGAAAGCTACGAGGGCTGCTGAGGTCAGCACCCACGCCGTAGCTCCTGAATCAATAGTTGCTCCAAATATCATTTCTACGTCTCCTGTACTTGTAATGACGAGGTAACTCTAGAAGTGCGTTGTTTCGGGATTGTTTCTAAATGGTGAAAGGAATATCAAGCCCGATTTTTATTTTTTTACTGAGAGTGTCTGATGCGCCAGCGAAGAAGTGGTGGTGTGATGACAGTTGTCAGTAGAACAACAAGTAGCACAACTGCATACAACTCATCATCGAATACTCCAATTGCTACTCCGATGGATGCAAAGATCAGACCAACTTCGCCACGTGGAACCATTCCAATCCCGATCAATAACTTGTCGGCATTCGCGCTTCTTGCTCCGATAGCAGCAACCATTTTTCCAATGACAGCGATAACCGAAAGAATGGCAGCTATGAACAGAACATGCTGTGAGAAGAATTTGGTGACATCTGTGTCGATGCCGATCTGTAAGAACAAGATCGGAATGAAGATTGCGCCCAGCGATTTAAAGTCTCGAGAAATTTGGTCATGTTGAGGCGTGCGAGAGAGCGCTGTGCCAGCGATAAACGCACCAATAATCGGTGCAAGTTGCGCGCCGCTGGCTGCTGCAGAAAATCCAAAAGTTAAGCTGGCTGCAAGAACTCCGATAGTCGCAGGTGAAACTGCGCGTTCACCAATGAATGCGAATAGTCGAGGGATAACAAAAATTCCAACGGCTCCAGTAATTGCGATGAATCCAACGGCTATCCCAATTGTGCTTGCCACGTCAGCTAAGTCAACTGAACCTTGCTGGACAATTCGAGTTACCACCGTCAGGATGATGAGTCCGAGAACGTCGTCAGTAATTGCCGCACCCAAAACAATGCGTGCTTCGGTAGACGAGAGCGCGCGTAAGTCAGCGAACACTCGAGCAGTAATCCCCACGCTGGTGGCGGCAAGGGCAGCTCCGAGGAACAGTGATGCATTGAAAGATTCGCCGAGAACAGTTCCAGCCAAGACCCCCGAAGACATGGGGACAACAACACCGATGATGGCCACGAGCATTGAGGCACGTCCAACTTTTCTTAGTTCCGTGAGATCCATTTCAAGGCCCACTCCGGCCAGCAAAATAATCAGGCCAACTTCGGCCAGCATTCGTATCGCGTCGCTGGGGTCTATGAAGCCAAGCATTGATGGGCCAATGATGATGCCCGCCAGAATCTCCCCCAGAACTGCAGGGACTCGAATTCGTTCACATAGTTCCGCTGCAATCTTGGCAACAATGAGAATGATTGCAAGGTCGTTGAAGATCGAGCCGAAATCAATAGCGCTGCCGGTGGCTAGTAGCGCTGAATTCATGGTTCTAGTTATATCTCACGACTGAGGCGTTTCACGGCGAAGGTGCCCGCCCTTGGGGCAGGAACCGTGATGGATGGCTTAGTCCGTATCTTCTCGGCATGTAGCCCATTTCTCGGGTTTGTCTGCCCCCTGTGAACGGTGTGTAAACAGACACATTCGTTCAATGTGCGGAATTGGCGCTTTGTACGACAGAATTACCAACCATGGAACTTACCTACGCCCCCGAAGATGAACTGTTCCGCGCCGAAATCCGTGCGTGGCTCCAAGAGAACCTGCCGAAGGGTTGGTTCGACAAAGGTTTCGAGATGAGCAACGATGCTCGCGACAAGTTCAACAAAGAATGGCCTGGCAAATTGTTTGAAGGCGGATGGATCTGCGCGACATGGCCAAAGGAATACGGCGGCAAAGGTCTTTCAACAATGCAAGGCGTTGTGTTGTCAGAAGAGTTTGCAAATGCAAAAGCTCCGATGCGTGCCGACTTCTTCGGTGACACTCTTGTTGGTCCGACACTTCTTCAGTGGGGAACAGAAGAGCAGAAGAAGGAATTCCTCCCGCAAATTCTTAATGGTCAAATGCGTTGGTGCCAAGGTTTCTCCGAGCCAAACTCTGGTTCTGACCTTGCAAGCTTGAAGACAACTGCTGTTCTTGACGGCGATGAATGGATCATTAACGGCCAGAAGGTATGGACCACACAGGGTCACCATGCTGACTATTGCTTCCTCCTCACACGCACAGATCCTGATGCTCCAAAGCACAAAGGCATCTCGTACTTGTTGGTGCCAATGCGCCAGCCTGGTGTTGAAGTGCGCGGAATCGTGCAGCCAGATGGCACCGCAGAATTCTGTGAAGTGTTCTTCGACAATGCACGTTGCCCTAAAGACAACGTTGTCGGCGGAATCAACAATGGTTGGATCGTTACAAACTCCACTTTGGCTTTCGAGCGTGGAATGTCTGCTACCACTGGCTACCGCCGTTTCGAAGCGGAATATAAGGCAATGGTGCGTGGTGCAAAAGAAAACGGACGCATCAACGACCCAGAAATTCGTCAGCGTCTCATGCAGTACTACACCAAGATTCAAATCTTGAAGATCAATGGGCTTCGTTCACTTTCAACCACACTTATGGAAAAGAAAGATCCGAGCATGGCAGCACTTGGTGCTAGCAACAAGATGTTCTGGACTGAAATGCACCAACGCGCAATGGAACTAGCTCTTGATATCTCAGGTGCAAACGCCATGCTTGTTGACTACGCAATGGGCGATGGCAACTGGCCCGGAACTTCACGCGACAAGCGTCGTGACGGTTACCCAGTCAGCGGCATGATGTCTTCATTCTTCTTCTCGCGCTCAGAAACCATCTGGGGCGGCACAAGTCAGATTCAGCGCAACATTGTTGGTGAACGAGTACTTGGTCTTCCTAAAGAGCCAAGCAGCAAGTAGAACTAGGTTCTGTCAGCATCAATTGATGCTGACTCATCATCTTGATACGCGGCGTGAGTGCGCAACGGCAGTTCTTTCACGCGAAGACTGAATAGAAATGCAATGATCATAAGTGGAATTGCAAATCGGAAAACAGTGGTAATCGCGTCTGACATTGCATTGATGACGTCTGTGCGGCCTGGCTCGGGAAGAATATTTATCTTGCGCGGTGCCCGAAGTAATTTCGGGTCAACTGTTCCAGACAATTGTGCGTTCAAGATCGTTCCGTAGACAGCAACAGAAATAACGCTTCCGAGTGAACGACACAGTTGGGCAGTCGAGCTTGCGATGCCGAGGTCACGAATATCAACGCTGTTTTGAATAGCGGTGGTTGATGTTGGAAATGAGGCGCCAGAACATAAACCAATGAATGCCATTCCGATCAGGCCTACTCCAATGCCCATTCCAGATTTAGAGATGAACGCTACGAGTGTCATTCCCACGATTCCGAGTGCAGTACCAATGATGGGCCAGATGCGATAGTGGCCGGTAGCGGTTACTTTTCGTCCGACGAGGGTGCTCGAAAAAGTGAGGCCAAGCATCATTGGTACGAGTAACAACCCAGAATTTGTTGGCGAGATGCCAGTAACAGCTTGTAAGAAGAGCGGCATGAACGAACTCACCAAGGTCATGGCTGCACTTACGAATGTGGTCAGTGGAATCAAAGTATTGACTGTGGAATTTTTGAAGAGATGCAGCGGAAGCATTGGGTTCTCTGCATGCGGTTCCCATAAGAACAGCGCAATGATCAAAACAGTTGATACGAAACCGAGGCTAAGAGTGGGGCGTGATGTCCATCCGTATTCAACAGAAGCCCATGAGATAGTGAGAATCAATGTGCCGATTCCTCCGACGAGCAGCACTGCACCAAGTGTGTCGATGCTGGTGTCGCGACGTGTCGTTGGCAGGCGCAGATATTTTTGGGTCATTAAGAGAGCGACAAGTCCGAATGGCAGATTGATGATGAAGATCCATCGCCAGGAAAAATTGTCGACAAT
>JBIILS010000058.1:0-7602 GCA_044232585.1 Ilumatobacteraceae bacterium | reverse complement strand
ACGCTGGCGGTGTTTTCACCCGAGCGAACGTATGGGCCGTACAAACCAGGCTTAACGATTACTACTTCACCGGTGTCTGGGTGAGTACCTAGTTCGAAAGTGTTGACAGCAGCAGCATCAATAGAGCCGCCTTCAAGTTTGGCTGCAACGATTCCGTGGAGACCTTCTTTTCCATCTTCTCCAAAATAGAAGTCATGAAGCCATGTTCCTTTTTTCACTTCGCCATTTGCAATGGCGTCAAGTCCGCTTTCAAGCAGGGCGGTGAATTCGTAATCAACAAGGGTGTCGAAGTTTTCCTTTAACAAACGAATAACAGAAAATGCTGTCCATGTAGGAACAAGTGATGTTCCCTTTTTCCATAAGTAATGGCCGCGATCAACCATGGTGGAGATAATGCTTGCCCATGTTGATGGACGACCAATTCCCTTACTTTCCAGTTCCTTTACTAATGATGCTTCGGTGTAGCGAGGTGGAGGAGTGGTGGAGTGCGATGTTGGTGAGTACTCACTGACCGGAACGTTTTGACCTGGCGAAAGGACAGGAAGCAACAATGCGTTCTCGTCGTCTGCCGGCGTTTCATCTTCGTCACGTGACTCTTCGTATGCCTGGCGATAACCAGGGAACGTAATGGTGGTTCCGCTTGCAGAGAATTCACAGTCAGTGCGCTGAGCATCGGCTGCTGTTGCACCAAGGCGCACGCTGACTGTTGTGCCGAGCGTGTCTGCCATTTGTGAAGCGAGTGTGCGCTGCCAGATGAGGCGGTACACGCCAGCATCTTGTCCGCGAAGTTCTCCACCGAGTTGTTCTGGTGAACGCAATGGCAATGCTGGACGAATAGCTTCGTGAGCTTCTTGTGCGTTCTTCACTTTCGAATTGTGTTTACGTGGACCATCAGTAAGGAACTGCTTGCCGTAGTCACGTTGTACGTATGAGCGCACTTCGTTGATTGCTTCGTCAGATAATGAAATGGAGTCGGTACGCATGTACGTAATGAATCCGCGTTCGTACAAACTTTGTGCCGCGCTCATAACTTGACGACTAGACAAACGCAATTTACGGCCAGCTTCTTGTTGCAGTGTGCTGGTAGTAAACGGAGGCTTTGGTGATGAACGGTATGGCTTTTCATCAACTGTGCGAACAACCAGATCTACGTTGGCAAGGCCAGCTGTGATTTCAGCGCCACGTGCTGCAGTAAGAATGGTGACGTCTGGGTTGACAGCACCTTGTTCCGAAAAATCCTTACCGGTTGCAATGCGAGTGCCGTTGACTGAAAGCAATTTCGCAGTAAACGACGGAGCAGTATCGGTGACAGCTTCGAGAGAGAAGTAGTCAGCTGAAATGAAATTGATGCGCTGCCATTCGCGCTCAACAATGAGGCGCAGTGCCGGGCTCTGTACTCGGCCAGCTGACAGACCACGGTTAACGCGACGCCACAACACCGGGGATACTTCGTATCCGAACAAGCGGTCGAGGATGCGGCGGGTCTCTGCAGCGTCTACAAGTGGCTGATCAAGTTCGCGTGGGTTTGCCACTGCTTCTTGGATGGACTTTGCATTGATTTCGTGGAACACCATGCGGTGCACGGGAACTTTGGGCTTCAGGTGCTGCAGCAGGTGCCAGGAGATTGATTCGCCTTCTCTGTCTTCGTCCGTTGCTAGATATAAGGCATCAGATGATTTGAGAAGATCTTTGAGTTCCTTGACGACGGTTCGGCCGCGCTCGGTGAGCTCATAAGTAGGTGCGAATCCGTTGTCAACATCGACCGCCATGCCCTTGCTTGGGAGGTCGGCAATATGGCCTACTGAAGCGCGGACGTTGAACTCCGACCCGAGGTATTGGGAGATCGTTTTTGCCTTTGCGGGGGACTCAACTATTACGAGAAACTTGGCCATATCTTTTTCAGGGCTATGTGATTTGCTACCCCCTTGTCAAGGCAATAGGCGCAAACCCTTATTTCATCAGGGTATCGGGGCCGGCTTCGTGTGGTGCTCGCCTTCCACATTGATCTGTGGCAGCAGGCGATCAAGCCAGGACGGCATCCACCAGTTGCGGGCACCGAGAAGTTCCATAGTGGCTGGCACGAGGACCATTCGAACGATGGTTGCGTCGAGAAAGACAGCCACAGCCATGCCGAGGCCGAATAGCTTCAATTGGCGGTCATCGCCAAGGACAAAGGCGCCGAAAACGCAGACCATGATGAGGGCAGCAGCAGTGATGACGCGGGCGGTTGCGGCCACACCGTCGGCTACGGCAGTGGTGTTGTCGCCAGTGCGGTTGAACTCTTCTTTAATACGTGACAGCAAGAACACTTCATAGTCCATCGACAAACCAAACACGATGGCAAAGAGAAACATTGGTACCCATGCTTCGATGGGTCCAGCCTTGTCAACACCAATGAGTCCTGCACCCCAACCCCATTGGAACACAGCAACGATGACGCCATAGGCGGCTCCGACCGATAACAAGTTCATGAGAACTGCCTTGATAGGAACAAGCACACTGCGGAACACTGCCATCAGTAGAAGGAATGACAACAACAAGACGATGCCTATAAGAAATGGCAGACGTTTTGCAAGGTAGTCAGAGAAATCAACAGAGCCGGCAGTAAACCCAGTTACTTGTGCTGCAACTCCTGTAGATGGAATGACAGTGTCACGTAACTCATGCACTAGATCAGTAGTGGCTTCATCTTGGGGTGCTGACATTGGGTATGCCACAACCAACGCGACCTCTTTGTTCTTCATTGGCGCAACTCCGGCATATGCAATGCCAGGAGTCGTGTTAACGACGTTGAGGAACGATTTCATTTTTTCAGGTTCATTCACTGCATCACCGGTGATGACTATGTACAACGGACCGCTGAAGCCAGGCCCGAATCCTTCAGACAACATGTCATACGCTTTGCGTATGTCGGCAGTCTTCGGTGCATTGCCTGCGTCACCAAAACCGAGACGTATGGAAAACATCGGAACAGTGAGAAGAACGAGGAAGAGCGACGAAGCCAGAAATGAAATCCATGGCTTACGTTGCACGACTCGGCTCCAACGCCACCAGATCGTGTTTTGGTGGTTATTCTGTGCGCGGTGTGGAATTGCGGTGCGCAAAGTAGGAACAATAAAGCGAGTGAGTTGGCTAGCAATTGCAAGACCAACACCAACAGCCAACACCATTACATTCTTTGTGAAAACAGCAATAAAACCACTGATAACGAAAGCACTTAGCGAGATAACTGCTGCACGAGAAGTTGTGTCAATGCGTTCACCGACCATAGCGAGAAGCGCAGGAAGCAAGGTAACGGACGCAATAATCATGACTGCTACTGCGGTCGCCATACCGATAGCCAATCCGGTGACGAATGACAGTCCGATAGTGAGAAGTCCTAAGGCTGCGACGATGACAGTAATGCCGGCAAAGACCACGGCACGACCAGAGGTGTCAATAGATTCAACGACTGCTTCCTCCACTGACAATCCATCGTGAAGCCCTTCACGAAAGCGCGTCACAATGAATAACGCGTAGTCGATGCCGACTCCTAACCCAATCATTCCGACCATCGAAGTCACAGCATCAGGCATTGAAATGAAGTGGCTAATGATTCCAACAATGCTGGATGCAATAACTAGCCCGATTAACGCAACGCTGATTGGCAGACCCATCGCAATTACGGATCCGAAAGCAAGCACCAAGATCACGATTGCGGCCAAGAGGCCTAGTGCTTCAGATTCAGGAAGGTGCACTTCTTCAAAGATTGCACCGCCGTAACCAAGTTCTACACCAGCAGTTCGTGCTGGCGCAGTTGCTCTTTTGATTTCGTCACTTAGTGTTTTGTACTCTTCCAAATTCCTACGAGGAACATTGATCTCAGAAAATGCAATCTTTCTGTCTTTACTTATCTGATTCTGCAAAGTAAAGGGAGAAGAAATATCAACGTTGCTGATTGCGTCCACTGCTGCGATTGCATCTGAAATTGCTTTTTTTACCTGAGGGTCATCGATAGACGACTTCACCTGAAAAACAAGCTGTGAGGAAACACCTCCCTGGTTGGGATTGGCTTGCGCGAGTAACTCTTCAGCTTGGCGCGCCTCACTTGAGGGCATTGACATCTCTGTGCGGAAATCTGTACCAATAGCCGAACCAGCGAAAACCATGGCAATGGCCATTGGAATCCAGATTGCAAAAACAACGATGCGCTTATGGCGCACACAGAAACGAGCAAGTGACGAGAGCATGGGGGTCCAATTCAAGAAAAGGTGACGGTTCTAGGTTACGAAACGGAACACTGCGATGGCTACATGGCGGTACCGTTTCGGTAGATGGAAACACATGTCACACCGCCAAATGCGCCTGAAGATCAGGTGTTGTCTGGACGTATCACGCGTTTAGACCGCGGGTGGAGCACAGTGTTGTTGGATACTTCCGAAAGTATTCGAGTGCGCAACATTGGCGTAGAAGTTGCCGTGGGCGACTTGGTGTCGGTCTCATCAGATTTTGAACGTATAGATATCGTGCACCCTCGTCGAAGTGCCCTAACACGACGTAACTCGTTTGAAGGTGCACGAGGCATGCGTCAAATAGTTGCGTCAAACATTGACACCGTGTTTTTGGTTCATTCTGTTAACTCTCCGCCGAATCAGCGCCGACTTGAGCGTGAGCTGGTGCTGGCATTTGACAGTGGTGCAACACCTGTTCTTGTATTGACAAAAATCGACGCCATTAGCCCGGAAGCAGCAGAAGCTGCCCGAGCAGTATTTGCAGAAATCACTTTCGACGTAGACATTGCATTAGTGAGTTCAGTAACGGGTGAAGGCTTAGAGAAAATTCGTGCATATGCACGACCACACACCACGATTGTTTTTATTGGTGCAAGTGGCGTTGGTAAGTCAACTTTAGTTAATGCACTTGTTGGCTATGAGATACAACGAACAGCCGAAGTACGTGAAGATGATCAACGTGGGCGTCATACAACGGTTGCGGCTGAACTGATTGCATTACCAGGTGATGCGTGGTTGCTTGATACGCCCGGATTACGCGCAGTGACTTTGTGGACAAGTAGTGACGGAATTGAACGTGCATTTCCTGATGTTTTTGGTCTGGCCGGTTCGTGCAGATTCCGCGATTGTAAACACCTTGACGAACCGGATTGTGCTGTTACTGCAGCGATAGCTGCCGGAACTTTGCCATCTGTACGTCTTGAATCAATGCGCCGCTTAGTGGCTGAAGAACTGAACGTTGAAGAGGAACAAACGGAGCGCGAACGTCAGGAAAATCGTCGCGGGTTTCGCAAAGTTGCTAAACCGACGGAATAGGGAATTGCAATCCGACGATTGCTCCGCCGCCTGCATTGTCTAATACATATGCACTGGCATTGTGATCAGCAGCGAACTGCGACACAATCGACAGCCCGAGTCCGGAACCAGGAAGTGAACGGGTGGCAGTGGCCCTGTAGAAGCGATCGAATACGTGAGGCTTGTCAGTATCTGCGATGCCGATTCCTTTATCGCGAACTTCGACGCGGAATGAACCAACGTGAATCTCGATTTCGGAATTGTCATTAGTGAATTTGATGGCGTTGTCAACCAAGTTGCTGAGAGCACGTTCCAGTTGGTTCGCACGTGCAATTACCGTGGTGCCAGGACTTGTGTGAACGGTGACCGATGTTCCTGATCGGCGGGAAGCGCGAACGGCAATTTCGTGTGCGACATCTGAAAGGTCAATAGATACTGGCTCTTCTGCGGTGAGATTATCAGTTGCCAATGCGCTCAACTCCGCGCTGAGATCTGCAAGTTCGTCTACCTCTGCACGCATGTCGGCAAGGATAGATGTGCGATCTGCTTCTGATAACTGGCCACGCTCTAGCAATTCGGTATTTGCACGAAGGCTGGTTAATGGTGTGCGAAGTTCATGACTTGCATCTTGTACTAGCTGTCGCTGGCGGGCAACACTTCCGCGCAGTGCTTCAAGCATGGTGTTGAAACTGGTGGCTAGCTGCGCCACTTCGTCACTACCAGTCACGATGATTGTGCGATCTAGATCTTGTGTGGCAGCGATTGATTCGGCAGTAAGCGCCAAGTCTTCAATGGGCTTACTAATGCGCCGCGCAAAGAGCCAACCGAATAATGCCGAGATAAGAACCGCGATTGCTGCGTAGATAGGGAACCAAGTGCGCATGCCGTTTTGAGCATTCAAAATGATTTGTGTGTCTTTGGCAACTTGAATAAGTGAACCGTCATTTGCAAGCACCGTCAGTGTTCTGAACTCATTGCGATCAATGATGGTAGACGAGCGGTGAATTCGTTTGCCACCGACTGACAAAGAGCGGTCACCTTTTTCAATGGGCAACCGAGGGTATTCACGGCGACCGAGTACTTGACCATTTGGTAGAACGATCTGAGTAATTGCATCAACTTCAGTTTGCATAATCGCTTGGTTTACGGGGCCAGGGCCAAATGCATCATTCCAGTTGAAGTTAGGACGATCCATAATTTGAAGAATGCGTGATGCGCGCTGATCAAGTGATCTTTCTACTTGACCTTGTAGTTGTTGCGATGCAATGCGGTATGCGCCAACGCTCATGCCAGTAGCAAGCACGAACATCAGAGTCGCCGAGACAAGTACAAATCGTGTGCGCAGGTTCATGACTGTTTCACCGTATACCCAACACCACGCACCGTAAACACAACACGCGACTCATTGTTTTCTTCTGTCTTGCGACGAAGATAACCGATATAGACGTCTAGGGATTTGGAGTTCGTTTCGAAGTTGTAGCCCCAAATTGTTTCGTAGATGGTCTCGCGAGACACAACAATGCATGGTTGCTGCATGAGTAACTCCAAAAGATCAAATTCAGTCTTTGTGAGTTCAATGGCACGGTCACCACGGTGAACCTCTCGTGTGAGTGAGTTAAGTGTGAGATCACCGACGCGCAATTGTGTGCCCGCACCGGTTGGCTGTGAACGTCGCAGCAATGCACGACAGCGCGCAAGGAGTTCATCAATAACAAATGGCTTTACTAAATAGTCATCGGCGCCAGCATCAAGACCAGCGACACGATCGCCAACTTCCACACGTGCAGTGAGCAACAAAATTGGAATATTGATGCCACGATGACGCGCTTCACGACACACAGTAAGGCCATCAGCAAATGGCATCATCACGTCAAGCACTGCAAGATCAAACCGTGAATTAGCGAGGGCCTCGAGAGCAGCTTGCCCATCATTCACTGCGGTGACCACATAATTCTCAAGCTCAAGGACGCGCTGAACTGCTTTGCGAACCGAGGAGTCATCCTCGGCAATCAGTACTTTGCGGCTGTCCATAAAGACACGGTACCCATGAATTGCAACGGTTTGCCGTACCTTGACCCAATTCTTGTCTTCCTCTTACCTTGCTCATGTTTACTTCTTACCTAGCCCCGTGAAAGTGGAGTCATGCCAGAACAACTCTGGAGCACATCCACAAAAAGGAACACAGAACAATGAAGATCAAATCTCGTTTTACGAAAATTGCGGTGGCCTCAGGGCTCATCGTGACAACCGGGGCAGCCGTTCTCGGTATGACAGGTTTCGCCAGTGCGCAAGTCGCACAGAGGAGCAATGTTGTTGC
>JBIILS010000057.1:0-7816 GCA_044232585.1 Ilumatobacteraceae bacterium | reverse complement strand
CTGAATTCGTCGTACGGCTGTGATGATCCGTCGCGCGATGAGACTCCGCGAGCCATGGTTGCGGCTGAACCTGATTGCTTTGCAGTCCATGTACGAATAGCGGTAATCAATTCAGGGATCGTTGTATCGGTAATCAACATTGTTCCGCCGACAGCGATTGCAAACAGAACGACTAAAGCGCCAGCCCAACTAATTGAAGAACGCAACGGCTCGGCCATGATGGCACCGAACCATCCGCCGGCCTGAGACATGGCGTCAACACTGGCAACAATTTTGTCTGCACCGTTTACGAGATGCAGGAAACCAAGAATTGCCAACACCACGATGGTCCAGCCCATCGTGAGACGCAGACGATGCTGAATGCTGCGACGTCGCACCATGGCAACACCGATTCCGGTGACCACCATCGGCAATGCAAAGCGACCTAGTCCGAGCAACCAACCAAAGGTGGTATCGATGGCACGACCAAGTGGGCCTGCCATATGGAGGTACATCGACAACACGAGGACGATGCCGAGGCTGATGCATCCGACTCCCCAGAACTCAACTTCGCGACCCCGCACTACTTCGCGAGCGGCCGAATCTGGCTTCACGGGTGGGCGCTTGCTGCCCTTTGGCGGGGTTTTGACCCCAGCACGGCTACCCGCAGGCGCCTTGGTGCCCCGAGACGATGGACGAGAACCCTTGGCAGACATGAAAAAAGGGTACCAATGAGGTGTTCCTGCCTACGGGATACTCCATAGGCCAATACTGGCCAGCGAAAACTGGCTTTCTACGTGGTCATGACGACGGGCACAATCATTGGCCGTCGTTTGGTGCGATCACTCACAAATTTGCCTGCGGCCTTACGCACCACACGCTCCAGTCCGTCGATATCACTGATTCCATCGTCGAGCGCCTTCACAAGAGCCTTTTCAATGTGTGCCTCAGCTTCGTCTAGCAATGCATCGGCTTCCGGTGCGTACACCCAGCCGCGCGTAATGACTTCAGGTCCGTTAATCACCTTGTGCGATGAACTGTCAACTGTTGCCACGATGACAACGACGCCCTCTTCCGCCAGCACCTTGCGGTCACGCAATACGCCGTGCCCGACGTCGCCGACAATTCCATCAACAAACAAATAGCTCGCTGGCACTGTGCTGTGGAATGCAAGTCCGTCGTCAGACAATTCCAACACATCACCATCAGTTGCTTGTAGAACATGATCAGGTGCGGCACCCATCACGATTGCCAATTCAGCGTGTGCGCGCATGTGGCGATACTCACCGTGAACGGGCACAAACCACTCGGGCTGCAAGATGGAGTGATACGTCTTTAGCTCGTCAGCTTGGGCGTGACCTGTTGCGTGTACATCAGCGATGCCTGAGTGCACAACTTTGGCGCCGGCACGAACAAGACCATCGATGACCCGATTGACATTGCCTTCATTGCCGGGGATTGCATGGCTAGACAAAATAATGGTGTCGCGCTCGCCCACTTTGAACCAGCGACTTTCTCCGCGTGACAGCAATGACAATGCAGCCATTGGTTCACCTTGAGACCCAGTTGAGATGATGCAAATATCTTCTGGCGCAAAGTCATCAACTTTTTCAACATCAACAAAAACACTTGCTGGAACGTTAATGAGTTTCAGATCAATTGCGAGCCCGATGTTCTTTTGCATTGAGCGCCCCATGAGACACACCTTGCGACCATTATCGATTGCGGCTTCAATGATCTGCTGAACGCGGTGAATATGGCTCGCGAAACTAGCTGTAATGATTCGACGATCGCGATGCTCGTGAAACAACTGATGCAATACGGCGCCGACGCTCTTCTCACTTGGAGCGTGACCATGTTCTTCAGCGTTTGTTGAGTCACACATCAATAAGCGAATACCAACAGTCTTTGACAGCTCACCCAATCGCGCGAGGTCAGTTCTGCGGTCATCAACTGGTGTGAGGTCAAGCTTGAAGTCACCTGAATGCACAATGACACCCTGAGGCGTGTGAATGATTACGGCATGTGCGTGAGGAACCGAGTGAGTAACTGGCAAGAACTCAACATCGAACGGGCCAATATTGATTCGTTCACCGTCACGCACCGTAATGAGTTCTGTCTTTTTCAGTAGCCCTGCTTCTTCAATGCGATTGCGGGCAAGACCCAATGTCACCATCGAGCCATAAATAGGGAAAGACAGTTCCCGCAAAAGGAATTGCAGACCACCAACATGATCTTCATGGCCGTGCGTTGCTACACAGCCAACAATGCGATCAGCATTCTCGCGTAGAAACGTGAAGTCAGGAAGAACTAGGTCAATGCCGTGCATGTCTGCATCGGGAAACATCAGACCACAGTCGATAAGCATCAACTTGTCGTCCTGCTCGAGCACCATACAGTTGCGCCCGATTTCGCCGAGACCGCCGAGGAAGTAAATTCGTACTGGTTGCGCCATGAGTTACTTGCTCAGCGCTTCGCGCGCTTTTTGCAAATTGGCATGCACTACTGCAGCACGATCAGCAAGACCTGCAGGTGGTGGACCCATGGGCAAGCGACATTCGCCTACTTTGAATCCGAGGTGATTCATCATGACCTTGCTCGGAATTGGGTTCGGGTTGTCATCACCAGTTTCGAATGCGTAGCTCTCAAGCAGAATGTCGTTGTACTTGCGTGCCAAAGCAACATCACCGTTCTTAAAGGCAGTAATCATGGCTTGATGTTCTGGAGCACTCCAATGTGTTGCGACACCAATGACTCCACTGCCGCCATATGCGAGGAACGCAAGTGTTAGGCCATCATCTCCGGAATACAGTTCGAAATCTTTTGGCACCTGTGCCATGAGGTTTGCAGTTTCTGCTGGCGCACCTGCAGCGTCTTTGAGTGCCTTGATGTTGGGCACAGTGTTTGCCAACTTGGCCAAAGTGTGAGTTGAGATCTTTCGGCCAGTGCGCACAGGAATGTCGTAGACAACAACAGGAAGCGTGGTTGCGTTTGCCATTGCGGTGATATGGCCTTCAAGTCCACTTTGCGGTGGACGGTTGTAATACGGACCAACTGCCAAAATTCCGGCGGCACCCATCTTCGTCACTTCTTTTGTGAGATGAACTGAATGCGCGGTGTCGTTAGAACCAGATCCAGCAATCACAGGAATGGTGACAGCATTAATTACTGCCTCCCACAATGCCAACTTCTCAGCATCGGTCAGAGTTGAGGACTCACCTGTTGTTCCGGAAACGACAAGACCGTCGTTGCCGTTGTCTTGAAGCCATTTCGCGAGGCGGACGGCCTCATTGAGGTCGAGCGCACCCGATGCATCGAAGGGCGTAATCATCGCCGTGAGAACTTGTCCGAAAATGGCCATGCACCATTATGGCTGATGAGAGGCGGCGACACCGCCCCGAATCATTCTCCGATTGGGCGAAGTTCCTTACCGATTTCAAAATCATCAACTTCGTCTGTGGTGTCTTGCCAATCCTCGAACTGGATAACACCCATTTCTTCGAACTTATGGCGCAGCCACTTGTCGTTACGGTCAAGAAGGCCAAGCTTCTTGCAGTTCGGCACGATCTTTGCGAACAGCATCTGCTGAAACAGTTGACGCTCAGGGTCTTGCAGCATGATGGGAGCAAGTTCTTTGGTGCTGACACCGAGGCGATCCCACACTTCTTGCTGTAAGAAACGGTCACGCATCCGAACGCTTGCTTCGTAGGCAAATTCCTGGCGGTCCTTTATTTCAGCATCTGACATGCCGTCATAGACCTCTTTCAGGCTAAGAACACCGAATGCAACGTGACGCGCTTCGTCACTCATGACGTAGCGCAACAACTTCTTCAATAGCGGCTCGTTCGTTGTGGCATGCAGGAAACCGAACGCAGCAAGCGCCAAACCTTCCACCATGATCTGCATACCGAGGTATGTCATGTCCCAGCGGCTGTCATTGATGATGTCGTCGAGCAAGAGGCGAAGGTGTGTATTGACCTGATATCCGCCTTCTAGTTTTTCGTCGAGATAACGAGCAAACACTTCAACGTGGCGCGCTTCGTCAACCACCTGAGTACTTGCATACAACTTTGCGTCGTACCAGGGCACAGTTTCAACAATTTTCGAAGTGCAAATCAATGCACCTTGTTCGCCATGAAGGAATTGACTGAGCTGCCAACGGCGACCTTCGATACCAAACTCAAGCCATTCCTTGTCACCCCACTTACCAATCTTGGTATCGGCATACCGGTCACGCTCCATTCCGCTACCAAGTATCAAGGAATCTTCGATGATGGTCTTTTCAATATCAACACCGATACTCCAGTCAAGGTCAGTTGTGCCGTTCCACTGCCCTGTTTTGGCCTTTTCATATAACTTGCGCAACTGAGGACGTGCCAACGAATAGTCCCAAGTGAAAATGCTGTCTGCATTGTTCTTAACAATGTGCTCAACTTCATCCACGTCTGTATTAGTGATGGCAAGAATTGCCTCAATGTCATTCAGTTCGGCGCGGCCGATCAGTTCTTCATTTGATTTATCAATAATGCTCATGATTCTCTCTTTTGGTTTAGTGGGTTACAACAACTGACGATGTGCTCGGCAGAAGAAACGTGCGAACAAAGGTGCGTGTGGCATCTTCGTTCGCAAAATCAAGTGTGGGTGACGGCGACAAGTAATACGAGATCACTAGTCGGCACATCACGTCAACAATGTGGGCAGCTTCATCGGCTGGGATGAACTCATCAGTAAGCGGCGTGATGAATGCCGTTGCGACGCGCACAATGCGGCCAAGACCGCTAACCGTGAGGTCACCAAGGGTTTCACCTGGAACTGTTGCAAGCATCATGGCCAAGTGCTCGTCGTGCTGCAATTCACTTGATGCAACAACAATGCAACGCACCAACAAATCTTCCAATGATTCAGAGCCCTCAACATTTGCGCGCATCGCAGTGAAGAAATCTTCTAACTTGCCGAGGCGCACTGCTTCGAATAACACGTCACGACCGCCTGGAAACAACCGATACACAGTGGCCCGTGAAACCCCCGCCGTGACACAGATGTCGTCCATGGTGACTTTGTCCCAACCCCATTGCGTGACGCAGGAATCAACCGCAGAAAAAATGGCGGCTTCAATATCGCGAGGCTGGGCAGCTGTGTCGGATGTCACGATGAGACACTAAGACAGAAACTGTCTCAATGTCAAGGGGTTCTTTTCAATCCCGACTAGTTGGGTCGGGTATTCACAACTTGTAGAGTCGTAGCGCCCCAACGAAATTCCGTGAAAGGAACCATCATGCGCAAACTAACCATCTCAGTCGCCATCACTGGCACTCTTCTGCTCGCCGCGTGCGGTGGCAGTAGCTCATCGTCAGACACCACAGCTGCTGCAAGCTCCGGCACTGGTAACGAATGCACCAGTGGCAAGACGCTTACTGCTGACACATTGACCATCGGAACAGGCAACCCTGCCTACTCACCATGGGTTGAGAACGACAAGCCTGAATCCAAGGAAGGCTTTGAGGCCGCAGTTGCATACGCAGTAGCAACTGAACTTGGTTTCAGTGATGCAGCAGTTACTTGGGTGCGCACTGGCTTTGACGAAGCAATCCAACCAGGCAAGAAGAACTTTGACTTCAACCTGCAACAGTTCTCTATCAATGACGAGCGCAAGAAGACTGTTTCTTTCAGTGCGTCGTACTACTCAACAAACCAAGCAGTGGTAGCCCTTGCAGGCTCACCAGCAATTGGTGCAACAACTATTGCTGATTTGGCAGGCGTAAAGTTCGGCGCACAAGCCGGAACAACAAGCCTTGATTTCATCGCAAACGTGATCAAGCCAACTGCAGAGCCATTTGCATACGACGACAATGCCGGTGCAAAAGCCGCCCTTGAAGCCAAGCAAATTGACGCAATTGTTGTTGACCTTCCAACTGCTTTCTACATCGCAGCGGTTGAACTCACCGGAGCATCAGTTGTTGGTCAGTTCCCTGCAAGCGCAAGTACGTCACCAGACAACTTCGGCTTGGTCTTTGACCTTGACAACCCACTTGTTACTTGTGTTGATGCAGCACTTGCATCACTCAAGGACAACGGCACACTTGCTGAAATCGAAAAGACATGGTTGGCCGACAAGACCAACGCACCTGTCATCGCGGCGTCCTAAACAGTTCATACCCATAACTAATGGGAACCATTACAGGCCGTCGCGCTGCGTATGAACGCGCACGCAAACGCCGCAGCACCGTAGTTGCTACCGTCAGTTCGCTGGCGGTAGTGACTGCGATTGTTGTTTTAGTTCCCAAGATGCCTCGGTGGGATCGAGTGCATGAATCGTTCTTCAATGGTGAACGATTTGCCGATTCTCTCCCCCGTCTTCTCGACGCTTTCGTTCTCGACATCAAGATCTTTGCTTGGTCGATGCCGGCAATTGTTGCTCTGGCATTACTAATTGCAATCACACGCAACTCGCGCTCTGCCGCATTATTCCCATTACGCATACTCACTATTGCGTTCACGGACATCATGCGTGGCGTCCCAATTATCTTGTGGATCTACCTGATTGGTTTTGGTGTACCCGGCCTTGGCATTGATAGGCCCTGGAACAGCCCTCTGATTTGGGGTTCCGTGGCGCTCGTGCTGACATATGCGGCCTACATAGCTGAAGTCTTTCGTGCAGGCATTGAGAGCATTCATGAATCACAACGTGCAGCAGCGAGGTCACTCGGATTATCAAGTTGGCAAACAATGCGACATGTCGTGCTGCCTCAGGCGATTCGACGTGTTATCCCGCCACTGATGAATGACATGGTGAGTCTGCAGAAAGACGTTGCCCTGGTGAGCCTTATCGGGCCTATTGAAATCTTGCGCCAAGCCGGAATTGATAAGTCGAAGTTTGCAAACTTCACGCCGTACATTGCGGCAGCTGTAATTTTCCTTTCAATCACTATTCCTCTGACGCGGACAACTGACTGGTTGATTGAACGTGAACGCCGTCGCACTACAGGGACACGTATCTCATGAGTGCCGCAAAGATCTCACTGCGCGGCGTGCACAAGTCATTTGGCGCTAATTCCGTTTTGAACGGAATTGATTTGGATATTGCCGAAGGGACTGTTGTTTCCCTCATCGGACCAAGTGGGTCTGGCAAGAGCACGCTCTTGCGATGCATCAATCTTTTGGAACCGATTGACGATGGCGAGATTTTCCTCGATGACATCGATATTTCAATACCTGGCTTTGATGCAAACCCAGTTCGCCGAAGAATCGGAATGGTGTTTCAGAATTTCAACCTGTTCCCGCACATGTCAGTGCAAGACAACATCACCTTGTCTCCCATTCGCACGCTCGGAGTCAACAAAACAGTTGCTCGCGCAAGGGCCTCGGAACTTCTCGAGCGATTTGGGCTAGCAGACAAGTACAACGCCTTCCCAGATCAACTATCAGGCGGACAACAGCAACGAGTCGCCATAGTTCGGGCCCTTGCTATCGAGCCAGAGGTTTTGTTGCTCGATGAAATTACAAGCTCGCTAGACCCAGAGTTAGTTGGCGAAGTTCTTGATGTTGTGCGCGAGCTAAAGACATCGGGCATGACATTGGTTCTGGCGACTCACGAAATGGGTTTTGCACGTGACATCAGTGATCTGGTGTGTGTTCTTGATGGCGGACACATCATTGAACAAGGTGCCCCAAGTCAGGTCTTTAGTGCACCCACATCAGAGCGTGCTCAACAATTTCTCGAGCGCATTATTCGCGCCGGCCGCCTTTAGGCGTCTGGCAATACGTAATCAGCGAACTGATCGCGCAACGTCTTTTTTGAGAACTTGCCAACTGAAGTCTTTGGCACCTCTGGAATGAA
>JBIILS010000056.1:0-7852 GCA_044232585.1 Ilumatobacteraceae bacterium | reverse complement strand
ACGACGAAGCAACTGACGAATGGGTAATCAACGGAACAAAGGCATGGATCACTAACGGTGGCATTGCAAACATTCACGTTGTTGTTGCAGCAGTTGACCCAGAACTTAAAGGTCGTGGCCAAGCTTCTTTCGTGATTCCACCAAACACCAAGGGCTTGTCAATGGGGCAGAAGTACAAGAAGCACGGCATTAAGGCATCGCACACATCAGAAGTAGTTCTTGATGATGTTCGCGTTCCTGGTCGTTGCCTTCTTGGTGGCAAAGAAAAGCTTGATGCAAAAATCGCACGTGCTCGCGAAGGCGGACACTCTGCAGGTGCACAGCCAGCAATGAAGACATTTGAAGCAACTCGTCCAGCAGTTGGTGCGCAAGCACTTGGTGTTGCACGCGCTGCATATGAATACGCACTTGATTACGCCAAAGAGCGCGTTGCATTCGGCAAGCCAATCATCATGAACCAAGCAATTGCATTCAAACTTGCAAACATGGCCACTGAAATCGATGCATCACGCCTCCTTATCTGGCGTGCTTCATGGTTGTCAAAGAATGGCGGCTTCAAGAACGCTGAAGGTTCAATGAGTAAGTACAAAGCATCTGAAACTGCAGTGCGAGTTACTGAAGAAGCAATTCAGATTCTTGGTGGCTATGGCTACACACGCGAATACCCAGTCGAGCGCTGGCACCGTGACGCCAAGATTCACACCATCTTTGAAGGCACCTCGGAAATTCAGCAGCTAGTGATTGCCCGTGCAATCTCCGGCTTGCGCATCGAATAAAGAATAGTTAGAACGTGACCGACATGAGGTCGCGGCCAACTAGGCAATTGCCGGTGTAGCCACCAGTTTTGACATCGTCTGAAAAACCTTTTTCTTCGGCTTCATCGCGTGGTGGCGGCCCGAGGTGGGTGAGGAGCAATGTCTGTACCTGTGCGCGTTGCGCCATGGCACCCAATGAAATTGTGTCGGCGTGGTAATCAAGGATCGAATTGATACGTGGAAAGTGCTCGATGACATGTTCCAGTGGTGCACGGCGAAACGCTTCGTGAACAAGAACGTTTGCATTGCGGCTGAAATCTTCTACTTCTTGGCACACTCGCGTGTCACCAGAGATCACTACTGAACCATCTGGTGTCGTGACTCTGTATGCAACGGCGTCGGGCACTGGCTCATGGTGCACGGCAACAGACTCCACAACAACTGCGCGGTCTTCAGACGCCCAGATTTCTGCGACTGTGAATGAGGCGGGAAACTCACGAGCATCGAGAATAACTTCGCGTGAGCCTGTGTGTTCACGACGAATGTGAGTGTCTTCTTCATACGGTTCAAGCATTCTCTTCACAAAACGTGCGGCTCCACCGGATGGCGCAAAAATTGGAAGGGGAGTAGCCACCTTGTCGAATTGAGTTTCAATCCATCGTGACAAAACAAGTTCAGCTAATCCGAAAACGTGATCGCTGTGAATATGAGTGATGAACACAGCATCGAGATCAGCCAGTCTGAGACCAGCTTCAATAAGTCGGTTACACGTTGCTCGCCCTGCATCGAACTGCACCACCACATCATTGTGCTTTACGAATACTCCGGCTCCGGCGCGACCTGGTGCGACGTTCGGAAGACCTGTGCCGGTGAGAGTGACTGTTGTTGTCATGAAGTGACTACCTTTGATTCAAGTTGTTGTGAGACGAGTGAGACAACGTGACTGAACTGTTGTAAATCCTCTGCTGGTATCGCGCCATACATTTGCGCACTGTGTTCAGCGATCAATTCAATGATTTGGTCAGCTACTGCAGCGCCGCTTTTCGTAATTGAAACAAGTGAACTACGACGATCTGAATCGTCAGCAGTCCGGATGATGTGACCAGCCTGTTCGAGTTGCGTGAGTCGATGTGTGAGACCAGAGGGGGATACCAATGCAACTTCAGCGATGAATGACGGAGTCAATGTGCTGGTAGCGCCGTGGCGCCGAAGAGTGGCAAGCACGTCAAATTCGCCGAGGGTGAGCCCATGGGATTTCGTGATCATCTGAATCTTGGCTATCGCAGCCTCAGCCATGGCGTGGAACCGAAGCATGTAGCCCATGGGTACGAAGTCAATGTCTGGCCTTTGTTCCTGCCAACCTGACACGGTCTCATCAATGTATTTGCCGATTTCCATGGTTTTATTATAGGCAGATACTTTGACATCGAATAGTTTGATGTCGTACTATTTCGCTATGGCACTAAATGGACTATTAGATATTCAGATTGCGGTCTCGAACCCGCAAGAGCTCTTCGACTTCTGGTTGGAGCATGGAATGAGCGCAACATCTGATGGCGTGCTTGGCACCCCTGACCGCCCTGTGCAGATGCAAATTTCGGAAGGGCCGTACCGTCACCTCTCTTCCATGCACCTCAGTTGTGAGACAGAAGCTGACATTGCTGCGATCTCAAAGCGCCTTGCTGATGCCGGAATTACATCTACGGGTGACAGCACCACAGTGCGTTGCACTGACCCAATCTTCGGGCACTCCATTGTGATTGATGTTGGTTCTCCACATTCCCTAACGCCAACGCAAACTCGTGCATTCAACGGACCTGGCGAACGCACTCGTGTCAATACGCGTGCTGATGCGGTGTTGCATACAGAGTCGCCCATTGTGCGCCGTGTTGGCCACGTTGTACTGGGTACGCCGTACCTTGCTGAAGCAGTTGACTTCTACGCCAATGTTCTGGGCTACCGCATCTCAGACCAAATCATGAAGGGCTTTGCAACATTCATGCGCGTTGAGTCGGACCATCACAACTTGATGATTCAACCAGGCCCTACGTCATATCTGAATCATTATGCAGTTGAAGTAGATGACATTGATGCCGTCGGTCTTGCCGGTTCGAATGCGTTGAAAGACGAAAGAGTTTCTAGTGTCATCGGCGTTGGTCGCCACAATCTCGGAGCGAACGTTTTCTGGTATTTACTAGATCCATCAGGGAACATGTTTGAGTTCTTCTCTGACATGGACCAAATAGTTGATGAAGAGCTGTGGGATCGCGTGCATCGTCGTCTCGATTGGGAAGGTGAAGATGGTCCGTCTGGTTTCTCAGTGTGGGGACCAACTGATCCACCAGAAGTTTTCTTTAGCCCGCCTGACCTTCCTGCTATCGCGGCAGCTCGCGAAGCCAGCGGATTGAAGTAACTCAATGGATCTGGGAATAAAGGGCCGCTGGGCCATCCTTGCTGGCTCTAGCCGTGGGCTTGGGCGAGCATGTGCAGAAAGCATTGCGCGTGAAGGAGTCAACGTTGTCATTAACGGTCGCAACCAAGCAGATGTCGATCTTGCAGTTGAGGAACTGATATCGCGTCATGGTGTTGCAGCCATTGGAGTAGTTGGTGATTCGGCAACATCAAGTGTGCAAGATGAACTGATGGCTGCTTGCCCGACGCCAGACATTCTTTTGCTGAATGGCCAAGGCCCATCACCAAAGTCATTTCTTGATATTGAAATCGAAGATTGGGATGCCGCAGTACTGCAAGCATTAACTGGCCCTTTAGGACTTGTGCAACGCGTCGTGCCTGGCATGAGAGACCGCAAGTTTGGTCGCATCGTTGCTGTGAGTTCGGCAATGGTGAAATCGCCCAACTCATTCATGAGTTTGTCGCACGGAACACGCCTTGGGCTCACAGGAGTTCTGAAGGGTCTTTCGAAAGACCTTGCCAAATTCAACATCACAGTAAACCAACTGTTGCCAGAACGTTTTGACACTGCACGCCAAGAACAAATGGCTCACGTTGCAATGAAAATGCTTGGCATCACATATGAAGAAGCGCGAGCACAACAAATCGCATCAATCAAAGCGGGTCGACTTGGTCGTCCCGACGAGTTCGGAGATGCGTTCGCGTTTCTCTGTGCGGCACAAGCCGGATATATCAGTGGCCAAAACCTGCAACTTGATGGTGGCAGTTATGAAGGAGTTTTCTAATGACAATGACAAGTTCACGTACAAGTAGTCACGTAGCTCGTCCAATTGAACAGTTGGTCAGCGAAATCTCTGCATTGCATTCGCAATTCGATGCAACTGCAGCAGAGTCTGAGGAACTGGGCGATGCACCGCAAGCGTTAGTAGACCTCATGCGTCAGATACGTGTACCAATGATTAAGGCGCCGCTTGAAGCAGGCGGAGATCGACTGTTGTTGGCCGATCAGTGTCGCTATTTCACGGCTTTGAGTTACTCGAACGCAACGGCCGCATGGACCGGCTTCAACCACGCAGGTGCAGCAGCTGCTGCTGGGTCACGTCTCAGTGATGATGGCGTTGAATTGTTGTTTGGTTCTGACCCGTCACCATTTCTTGCTGCGGTGGCATTGCCAACGGGAACATTTACTCGTGTTGATGGCGGAGTACTGGTGAACGGAACATGGAACTACGCAAGTGGAGTTCGTCATGCAGATTGGGCAATGCTGACTGCAATAGAAGCATCAGAGACGCCGTCGGTCACTCTTGCAGTCATTCGCACAGCCGAAGCCACGGTTCATGGCGATTGGAATGTCATGGCCTTGAAGGGAACTGGCAGTGTGTCAATTACAGCGAAAGACGTATTTGTACCAACGGCATTAACAGTTGACCCAACGGAACCACCAAAACGCGGCGGATCAATCTTTGGACTCAACTACCCAGTTTTTGTAGCCGGCGAGAACCTCGGTTTTACTTTTGGTGCGTGCACACGATTCATTGATGAACTCGTTGTGTATGCACGCGGCAAGTCACGTGGTTTTGATGGTCGTCTTGCAGATCGTGGCGCATTTCAATATGAACTTGGTCGCAGTTCGCAGCAAATCAAGGCCGTTCAAGCCCATGCGCTTGCCACGCTCGCTGAAGTTGACGAAGCGATGGAAAATGGCGGCGAATTCAATGCACGACATGAAGCTGGTGTTACTGCCATGACGGCGTATTGCACAGAGACCGCGGTTGCCGCCATTTCACGGCTCATGAGTTTCGCTGGCGCTGGTGCCCTGTTCAATACAAGCCCCTTGCAACGGTGCTTCAGAGACGCCCAAGGTTCAGCACAACACTTAGTGGCATCGAATCTGTCGCTTGATAAATACGGTGCAACTTTGTTGGCAGACGCCTAGCAATGAAGATCGCAATTGTTGGCGGTGGAATAGGCGGGCTGACGACAGCTCTTGCGCTGTCACAGAACTCACATGACATCACGGTCTTTGAGCGCTCTGCGGGTATCAGAGAAATTGGTGCTGGTGTACAGATCAGTCCTAATGCTGGGCGCCTCTTACATTCTCTGGGTCTTGGTGCTGCGTATTCGGAAATCTCAGTGAACCCACACCGAGTAGTGCTTCGTCGCTGGGAAGATGACTCCATTATTCGGGCGACTGACCTTGATGAAAGTTTTATTTCTCAGCATCAAGTACCTCTTGCGAACGTTGCACGAAATGAATTAGTAGAAATCATCGGAAATGCAGTTGCGGCTCGCACAAATGTGACAATGAAGTTTTCCACTCATGTTGTTGCAGTAGAACCAGGCGAGTCGTCATCGACTGTTCTCTTCTCAGATGGCTCATCACAATCTTTTGACATCGTTATCGGAGCTGATGGCATTCATTCAGTTGTTCGTCCCTGTGTTGGCGGCATTGATAAGCCCCGCTTTAGTGGCTCAGCTGCGTATCGCGCATTAGTGCCACGCAGTGCTGTGGAAGATCTACCAATTGATGTAACGAACCGCATGGGGCCCGACCGGCATGTTGTTAGCTACTTCATCGGCCGAAACCGCAGTCATCTCAACCTTGTATGTATCTCTCCAGAAGATTCGTGGGAATCCGAATCATGGACAGAGCCAGGAACCATGGATGATTTGTATTCACGCTTTGAAGGTTGGTCTCCTGATTTTCTCTCGCTGCTTGGTCGAGTTGAAGAACCAGTCTTTCGGTGGGCGTTATACGACCGTGAACCATTGGAACAGTGGGGAATAGGCACGACCACATTGCTTGGCGATGCATGTCACCCGATGCTTCCGTTCATGGCGCAAGGCTCGTGTCAGGCAATTGAAGATGCAGTAGTTCTTGCTCGCTGTTTGTCAGATGTAGGCACAAGTGATGCAGTGAGTGCACTACGTAGATATGAAGATGTCCGTCAGGGTCGCACAGCACAGGTGCAAACGTCATCGTTGATGAATAGAGATCTGTTCCATATGGTCGATGGCCAAGAGCAGCGCGACCGAGACATGATCTTTTCGATAACCCCGCCGGGAATGTCAATTCTCGACTGGGTATATGAGTACGACGCGCTCGCAGTCGCTATTTAGTTGTAAGGCCTTAACGTTTTCCTGTGCGTTGATACAGGCGGGTGGCGATTGGCGCGAAGACCACAATCAAGAGAACTGCCCATCCGAGTGTGTACAGCATTGCGTTCTGCAATGGCCACGAGGTTGGGTCTGGAGTGCCAGCCGGAATGTTTCCAAATCGAAAGCGAACTGCGTGGGTCAAAGTTGATACTGGGTTCCACTCAGCAAAAGTTTTTAGCACTCCAGGCAAAGTATTTGACGGAACGAATGTGTTGGCAATGAAGGTGAGCGGAAAGAGCACAATGAAAGTTGCATTGTTAACCACTTCCGGTGATGGAACTAGTAGTCCAAGGCATGCCATCACCCATGAAAACGAGTACGAGAAGAAAAGCAGCAATAGATAAGCGACTACTGCATCAAGAACTGAACCTCGAATACGCCAGCCCACTAATAATCCTGCCAACGACATAATGACGATGGATAACAAGTTGTATACAACGTCGCTTGCTGTGCGGCCTGCGACAACTGCCGAGCGCGACATAGGAAGTGATCTGAATCTGTTGATTAGCCCTTTTTGCACATCCTCTGCCAACCCTGATGCTGTGAAGGTAGCGCCGAAGACCACGGTCTGGGTAAAGATTCCGGCGATGAGGAACTCGCGATAGTTGCCTCCTGGAATATCAATTGAGCCGCCGAAAACATAAGCGAAAAGCAAAACGAACATAAGCGGTTGAACAATGACGAAGACCATCACTTCGGGCACGCGGCTGATTCGGATTATGTTTCGTCGGGCGATTGTGGTTGCATCGCGAATCATTCTGATCATGACTGTTCCTCCTGCGATTTGTGTCCGGTGAGTTCCATAAAGACGTCATCGAGAGTGGGACGCCTGAGACCGATGTCAAGAATCTCTACATTCTGTGCGGAGAGTTGCACCATCACCGCGCCGAGTGCCTCTACGCCTTTTGCGACGGGAATAGAAATCAGTGCGTCTTGATCGTCGGTGCGGATAGCGCCAATGGCAAATGGCCGAAGAATGTCCTCTACGCGCGAGAGATCACTGAGCAACGCGAGGTGAACATCAAGATGTTCGCCCCCAATACGACGCTTCAGTTCTTGTGAGGTACCTCGCGCAATCGCTCGACCGTGGTCAATGACCACGATTTCGTTAGCTAGTTGATCTGCTTCTTCTAGATACTGCGTCGTAAGGACAACAGTGGTGCCTTCAGTAACGCGCTCTCGAATTATGTCCCACAGTTCACCTCGACTACGGGGGTCGAGGCCGGTTGTTGGCTCATCGAGAAATAAAACTGGGGGATTGGCCAGTAACGCTCCGGCAAGGTCGATGCGTCGTCTCATTCCACCGGAAAAAGTCTTCAGAGGTCGATTGGCCGCCTCGGACAGGCGGAAGCGCTCGATAAGTTCGTGCGCTTTCTTTCGAGCCGCAGGGCGACGCATGCCGTACAAACAGCCGATCATCTCGAGGTTCTCCAACGCAGTGAGATGTTCATCAACAGCGGCGTACTGGCCCGACAATCCAATCAATGACCTCACACGCTGTGGTTCACTCAAGACATTCACTCCTG
>JBIILS010000009.1:0-28673 GCA_044232585.1 Ilumatobacteraceae bacterium | reverse complement strand
CTGTACGCGTTGGTATTAACGGATTTGGTCGTATCGGCCGTAACTTCTTTCGGGCAATCGCTGCGCGTGGTGCTGATATCGAGATTGTCGCAGTCAATGATCTTGGCTCATTGAAGACAATGGCTCATCTACTCAAGTACGACTCAGTCCTCGGTGTCTTGCCTAACAATATTGAGGCTGTCGAAGGCGGAATCAGCATCGACGGAAAAGTATTGAAGGTGCTTACAGAACGTGACCCAAAGGCGTTGCCATGGGGTGCGTTGGGAGTTGACCTTGTTATTGAATCAACCGGAATCTTCACCGATCGCGATAAAGCAGCAATGCATCTTGAGGGCGGAGCCCCATTAGTGATTGTCAGTGCACCGTCAAACGGTGCAGATGCGACAATCGTGTACGGCGTTAACCAGAACGACTTCAAGCGTGGCACTCACAAAGTGATTTCGAACGCTAGTTGCACAACTAACTGTTTCGTACCAATGGTGAAAGTTCTCGATGATGCGTTTGGCGTAGAGAACGGTCTGATGACAACGATTCACGCCTACACCGGTGATCAATCTTTAGTCGATGGTCCTCACAGCGATCTTCGCCGTGCGCGGGGTGCCGCTATCAATATCGTGCCAACCAGCACTGGTGCAGCAAGGGCAACGAGCCTTGTTCTTGAGTCAATGAAGGGCAAGCTTGACGGAACATCGTTGCGTGTGCCTGTTCCGACTGGATCCATCACAGACTTCGTTGCGAACTTGAAGAAGCCAGCATCAGTTGAGGAAATCAATGCTGCTTTCAAAGCTGCTGCTTCCGGCCCGCTGAAGGGAATCTTGGAGTACACCGATGCACCAATCGTTTCAAGCGACATTGTGACTAATTCGCACTCGTGCATTTTTGACAGCGATCTGACGATGAGCATGGGCTCGTTGGTGAAGGTCCTTGGTTGGTATGACAACGAGTGGGGATACTCAAACCGCCTCGTTGACCTTGCTTTGCACGTAACAAAGTAGGGATAGCAAATGGCACGTGTCCCAGTGCTTGAGGACCTCGGAGATGTCGCTGGAAAGCGTGTTCTCGTCCGCACGGACTTCAACGTTCCGATGCATGGTCCCGATGATGCCCGAGAAATTTCAGACGACTTTCGTATTCGTGCAGCACTACCAACTATTGAGTGGCTGACAAGCAGGGGAGCAACTGTTGTTTGCGCCAGTCACCTCGGACGGCCGAAGGGCAGCCCCGAGGCCAAGTATTCGATGGAACCAATTCGGCGTCGGCTTGCGGAGCTGGCACCAGGGGTCGAGTTACTTGAGAACTTACGGTTCAACGCGGGCGAGGAAGGTAATTCTCCTGAGTTCGTTGCCAACCTTGTGAAAGGTATTGACATGTATGTCAATGATGCTTTCGGGGCAGCTCATCGCTCACATGCATCAATCGTTGGACCTCCGCGCTCTTTGCCTTCTGCTGCTGGACGACTTCTCGAACGTGAAGTTGAGATTTTAAGCTCATTGCGTGAATCTCCCAAGCGTCCTTTCGTAGCGGTTCTCGGCGGTGCCAAAGTCAGCGACAAGATTGGTGTTATTGAAGCATTGTTGCGTGTTGTTGATTCGTTAGTAATTGGTGGAGGAATGTGCTTTACGTTCCTCGCCGCTAAGGGGTACCCAGTCGGTGATTCTTTGTGCGAACTAGATCAAATTGCAACTTGTAAGAAACTCCTTGAGAACTCGAAACCGATTTATCTGCCAGAAGACATCAACGGATTAGATGCCAGTGGTCAGTTTGCCTCCTACGGAGTTCGTCTGCCGGATGGTGCTAAGGGTTTGGACATTGGGCCTGGTACTGCAGGTGCCTTCACTGACGTGATCATGGATGCTCGTACCGTCTTTTGGAACGGACCAATGGGCATGTTTGAAGATGCCAGGTTTGCAGCTGGCACTCGTACTGTTGCAGAGGCCATGGCAGCAACAAAGGCATTCACTGTTGTTGGCGGTGGTGACAGCGCTGCTGCACTTGCAACCTTCGGTCTTGATGATCAGATTGATCACGTATCCACCGGTGGTGGTGCATCATTAGAACTTCTTGAGTTAGGCGATTTGCCTGGCTTAGCCGCATTGAGAGGCGCCCCAAATGTCAAATAATTCACGCAGACCGCTGATTAGCGGTAACTGGAAAATGAACCAAAACCATTACGAAGCAATTCAGTGCCTTCAGAAGTTGGCGTACTTAGTTGGCAAAGATGATTTTGCAACCGTTGATGTAAGCATTCATGCTCCATTTACGGACATTCGTAGTGTGCAGACTTTGATTGATGCCGACGATCTGAAATTTCTACTTGGCGCGCAACATTGCTATTTCGAAGACAAGGGAGCATTTACAGGTGAAGTGGCGCCTGCTTTCTTAGCGAAACTGGGTGTTAAATATGTGATCTGTGGTCACAGTGAGCGTCGGGAATTGTTTGCCGAGACCGATGAGATGGTGCAGAAGAAAGTCTCTGCAATTCTTGCGAACAAGATGATTCCGATTTTGTGTGTGGGTGAGACATTGGCGGAACGTGAAGCCGGGCAGACACTCGACAAGGTGCTCGGTCAATTACGTGCGGGACTTGCAAAAGTAACTCCAGAACAAGCTTCAACACTGGTTGTGGCGTACGAACCAATTTGGGCTATTGGAACCGGCAAGACCGCAACAACTGCAGACGCACAGGAAGTGTGCCATGCCATTCGCCAAGAAATTGGCGTGCTTTTTGGTGCTGAGACTGCAGCAGCTATTCGCATTCAGTACGGCGGTTCTGTAAAGGCCGCTAACATCGCTGAGTTAATGAGGCAAACAGATATTGACGGTGCATTGGTTGGCGGTGCCAGTCTTGACCCCGATGAGTTTGCACGCATTGTTCAATATCGTTTGCACGAAGAGGCACAATGACCTCACTGATTGATTCTGTGAACGAAGAAGGTGCTCAGCCGAATTCTGCAGAATCAATCATTGGTAAATCTCCTCGCGAGCTTGCATGGGCAAGATTGTCGAGAGACAAGTTTGCTCGAGTAGCTCTTGGCGTCATCATCTTTTATCTTTTCGTAGCTGCCTTTGCTCCCGTGATCTGTGCGGTCCTTGGTATCAGTCCGTATGCGCTCGATGGTGATGCGCTCAATGATTACGGTCTGCCAAAAGGCGCCTTCGGTGGTATCTCAACCGAGCATTGGCTCGGTGTTGAACCTGGAACTGGTCGAGATATATTCGCCCGCTTGATATATGGAGCTCGGGCTTCTTTGCTGGTAGGAATCCTTGCAACAGTATTGACCACTGCAATTGGTCTGGTAATTGGCATGGTGGCTGGTTACAAGCGCGGTTGGGCAGATTCAATTATTGGTCGATTCATGGACTTAACTTTGGCGTTTCCGTCTTTCCTGTTGATCATCGCGCTCACACGACCATTTACACAACGACTCGAATCTCTTGGCGTTCCAGAAGGTAACCCTGCCCGAATGACATACATCATTTTGGTGTTAGCAACGTTTGGCTGGGTTTATGTGGCTCGCGTTGTGCGCGGACAGACCTTGTCATTGCGTGAACGTGAATTTGTTGAAGCAGCTAAGGCAAGTGGTGCGACCAACCGGCACATCATCTTCAAGCAGTTGTTGCCGAACCTTTGGGCGCCAGTAATCGTGATCGTGTCATTGAGCCTTCCTGGCTATGTGGCCACCGAGTCAACCTTGTCTTTCCTAGGGCTTGGTTTGATGCAGCCTGCAGCGTCTTGGGGCGTCATGTTGGGGGACTCGGTTCGCTATTACCGCGCTGACCCCACGTATTTGTTTATTCCTGGCATCGCACTAGTCGTGCTGGTTATGGCTTTCAACATCGTCGGCGATGCTGTTAGGGATGCCTTAGACCCAAAAGCTGATCGACAGAATTTGCTCTAACAAAACTGACGCGGCCGAGCCTTTGCTGTCGGTGTTCATGCTCTGTTTACTTTGAGGGTAATGTTTTACATCTTGTAAAGACACAAGACATGAAGGGGAGAATCTCATGAAACAGCGTCGAATAATCGCCGCAGTCGGTTTTGCTCTCGTTGCTTCAGTTATTGCCGCAGCATGCGGTGGTAGCAGTGGTAGCGAAAGTGAAGGCGGCACGCCAACAAAAGGTGGAACAATCCACATTCTGAGCAACGGCGAGCAAATTGCACACCTTGATCCGCAACGTAACTACACGGGCGATGACATGGCTTTTGCCGGATCAACGATGCACCGCACATTGACTTCGTATGCGTACGTGGCTGGCGATGATGGATCAGGCATTGTTCCTGACCTTGCTACCGACCTCGGTACTGTCAACGAAGACGGAACGGTGTGGTCGTTCACTTTGCGTGACGGTGGAACCTTCGAAGACGGTTCTGAAATCACCTGTGCAGATGTTGCATACGGTGTGTCTCGTACATGGGCATCAGATGTGATTACCGATGGTCCTACCTACGCATCGTCATACATTGACGCCGGCGACTATCCAGGTCCATACAAGGCCACTGCTGAACAGCAAGCTGCTTACGACAAGGCTGTTTCATGTGACGGTAAGACAATTACCTTCAATTTGAAGGTGCCTGTCGCTGACTTCAACTACACCACTACATTGCTCGCATTTAGCCCAGTGCCAAAAGCAGCTGACACTGGCGAAAAGTATGACATGAAGCCTGTGTCATCAGGACCATACAAGATTGAGTCATACACGATTGGTAAGTCTTTGGTTCTTGTTCGCAACGAAAACTGGAGCAAAGACTCTGACCCAATTCGTAATGCAAACCCAGATTCGTTCGTTTATGAGTTTGGTCTCGACGAAGCTGTGATGGACGAGCGCATGATTAAGGATGCCGGGGATGATCAGTTCGCAGTATCAGCTGGTATTCAGCCAGAGAACTTGCAGACAATCTTTGAGGACGATGCTTTCAAAGACCGTCGCGTTGATTACTACGATCCGTATGTTTCCTACACAAACTTGAATAACAAAAATTTGTCTTGTGTTGAAATTCGTAGGGCTATCTATTTGGCTATTGATCGTGATGCTCTTCGTAAGGCCGGCGGCGGACCGTACACCGGAGATTTCGCTGACGGTTTCGTCAAACCTGCTCTTGTTCTTGACTACAAGAAGGCAACACTGCCTGATGGTTTGAATGAAGACGGAACTGCAAATGTTGAGGCTGCACAAGCAGCTATGACAGCAGCAGAGACCGCATGTCCAGAAGTAGCAGCACGTGCGAAAGCTGGCTTGTCCTTCTACCGCCCTGCAACACCTACATGGGATAAAGCAGTAGCCATCTGGATTGACTCACTTGGAAAAGTTGGTATCAAGTTGAAAGACGAGCCTGTTGAACAAAGTAACTACTGGCCAACAGTGATGAACCCAGAAACTGATTACGACATTGCTCGTGGTGGTTGGGCTCCTGACTGGGCGAATGCCTCAACTGTTATTCCAGAACTCTTCACAACATCTGGTGGTTTTAACCTCACCCGCAATGCGGATGATCCTGATTATGCAGAGTTCCAGACCAAAGTCGATGCTGCTAAGGGTGAACTTGATCGCACGAAGCAAGGCGTGATGTGGCAAGAACTAAACCAGTACGTTGTTGATCGTCTCTGGGCATTGCCCGGAACCTTCTTGAAAGCTCAAAGCATTTGGGGTTCAAAGGTTGGCAACGCGTACCAGTGGGCACCGTTTGGTTCGTATAACTACGGAGACCTCTACGTTAAGTCGTAGGTAAGTCACCTGGTGAAGGGGGTATCGGCATTAGTCGGTGCCCCCTTTGCTATTGGTGAGATGTGAGGAATTAGTGTGAAAGGGGTCTTATGTTCTTGTTTATAGTGCGGCGTGTCTTTTTCGCCCTCGTTCTTCTTTTGGCTGTTTCGTTCTTTACGTACATGCTCTTTGCAATGTTGCCGTCAGATCCTGCCGCACTAACGTGCGGGAAGAACTGCAAACCTGACGTCATTGAAGCGAACAGAATTCGATTGGGCTATGACAAGTCTCTGATGGAGCAGTACTGGCTTTTCCTGAAGGGCATTTTCGCTGGTCGTGACTATGGCACGGGTGCTGCTGCGTTCAGTTGTGGTGCGCCGTCACTGGGGTATTCATTCGGACAACATGAATGTGTCACGACTCTTATCGCACAGACTTTTCCTGTCACTGCCTATTTGTCAATCGGGGCATTCATATTGTGGATGTTGATTGGTATCAGTACCGGAACAATTGCGGCCTTGAACAAGGGCAAATGGCAAGATCGTGCGGCATCTATCTTCACTTCGGTGGGTGTAAGCCTCCCCACCTTTTACATTGGCCTCTTGGTCCTGTTCTCAGTAGTGATTTGGCTAAGAATTTTGCCGTTTCCCTCGTATGAATCACCGTTCGAGAACTTTCCGGTCTTCTTGCGAACAATGATTCTCCCGTGGTTGGTTCTTGCTGTGTTGTCTGCTGCTAGTTATACGAGGCTTACGCGAAACGGAATGTTGGAAGCAATGAATGAGGATTTCGTACGTTTAGGCGTAGCGAAAGGTCTGACCAGGCGAATCATTCTTCGTCGCTATGTGATGCGCCAGGCACTTGTTCCAATTGTGACCATCGCTGGTCTTGACTTTGCGGGCCTGCTTGGTGGTGCGATCATTACTGAGAGCGTCTTCGCTCTTCCTGGCATGGGGAAGATGTCGATTCGCGCTGTGGTTGAATCGGATCTTCCAGTCCTTGTGGGCACCACTATGGTCGCTGCTGTTTTCATTGTGCTGGCAAATGTTCTTGTCGACATTGCGTATGGTTTCCTTGATCCCCGAGTTCGGGTTAAATAACCATGTCAGACAATGTCGTTCTATCGGTCAAGAATCTGTCAGTTGTGTTTCACACTCCTGATGGTGATGTTGCTGCAGTCACAGATGTTTCTCTTGATCTTTCTAGCGGCGAAACGCTCGGCATAGTCGGAGAAAGCGGTTCCGGAAAATCTGTTACGGCGTCTTCAATTATGAGACTTAATAACTCAGTTACGGCCTCAACAACTGGGTCCATTCTTGTCTCAGGTGTAGATGTCCTGACAGCGGATGAGAGTGAAGTGCGCAGAATCCGAGGTAGCGAAGTTGCAATGATCTTCCAGGATCCGCTGTCTGCATTGAATCCGTATTACACAGTGGGCAAACAAATTGCTGAGGCCTATCTGGTCCATCATCCGACAGCTTCAAAATCTGATGCGCGCGCTATCACCCTCGAGATGTTGAAAAAAGTTGGCATACCAAATCCGGAAAAGCGAATTGACGAGTTTCCCCATCAATTCTCTGGTGGTATGAGGCAACGCATTGTTATTGCAATTGCTCTCATTAATAACCCAAAGGTTCTCATTGCAGATGAACCAACTACTGCGCTTGATGTAACTGTGCAAGCTCAGATTCTTGATCTGATGAAAGAATTACAGGCTGAGTTCAACATGGCCATTGTGTTGATTACTCATGACCTTGGTGTGATTGCTGAAGCTGCAAAAGATGTCCTCGTTATGTACGGGGGAAGAGTGGTTGAACGTTCAACCGTTGACGCTTTGTTCTCTGAGCCAACACACCCGTATGCATGGGGATTACTTGGGGCCGTCAACAGCCTCGGCAACAGTGGGCGCGGAGCGCTTGCCACCATTGCTGGTTCACCACCGTCTCTCATTGCCTTGCCACGTGGTTGTTCTTTTCATCCGCGCTGCGCCTATGTATCGGATACATGTAGAACTGATGTGCCGATGTTGCGTGCCATTGGTCGTAAGGGTTCGGTCACTGCATGTCATCTTCCTGACGGCGAAATTCTGTCAATAGGCCAAGAGGTTGCGTCTCGATGAGTAATGACATTGCTCTGCAAGCCGTTGACTTGGTAAAGCATTTTGCGACTGGTTCAACAGGCATTCTTGGTCGAGCTACAAACATTGTGCAAGCCGTGGATGGTGTTTCGTTTTCGTTGCCTAAAGGAAAGACCTTAGGAATCGTAGGGGAGTCAGGCTGTGGTAAATCAACCCTTGCTCGTTTAGTAACACGACTGATCGAACCCTCCTCCGGCTCTGTGGTACTTGATGGAATTGACATAACAACTCTTTCTGGGAAAGCACTACGTGAGATGCGCCGAAAGCTGCAGATCATTTTCCAAGACCCGTATTCATCGTTGAACCCGAGGCATTCCATTGGTCAGATCATTGGTGACCCAATGCGTATTCAGGGAATTGTCACCAGGTCCAATGAAAAGGCTGAAGTTCAAGATTTGATGCAACGAGTGGGGCTCAACCCCGAGCATTACAACCGTTACCCACACGAATTCTCAGGGGGACAGAGACAACGAATTGGGATTGCTCGGGCGTTATCTCTTCAACCATCAGTCATCGTGGCCGACGAACCAGTCTCTGCACTTGATGTTTCCATTCAGGCACAGATTCTGAATCTTCTTGAGAATCTTCAGAAGGATCTTGGCTTGTCTTTTGTCTTCATTGCTCACGACCTTTCAGTGGTGCGTCATATCGCCGATCAGGTGGCAGTGATGTACCTGGGCAAGATTGTTGAAGTGGGCGACGCAGCGACTGTGTACAGCAACCCTGCGCATCCGTACACGAAGGCACTGTTGTCTGCGGTCCCGGTAGCTAATCCATCGTTGCGCGGCTCTGGTAAGCGCATTCGCCTAGAGGGTGACGTGCCGTCTCCTATTGACCCTCCTTCTGGGTGCCGTTTCCGCACTCGCTGCTGGAAGGCAACAGACCTCTGTTCGGCTGTTGAGCCCCCTCTGCAGGCTGATGGGGCTGGGAGAGTGGTTGCGTGCCATTTCCCTGAAGAGACCCTTGTATCCGTAGGGTAGAGCCCTGAATCGGGCGATAGGATTTCTCTTCGTGCGATCCATTGTTATGTACATCACCCTCGTCTTGAACGTGGTTTCTATGTTGTCCCTCATTGTGGGCGTTTTGCTTCACAGTGGACAAGGTGGAGGGCTCTCGGACATGTTTGGTGGAGCCAGTGGAGCCGCGCTCGGTTCTGCAGCTGCTGAGCGCAACCTCAACCGCATCACAACGGTCTTTGCGACAATCTGGCTATTCACAGTCATTGCGCTTGCATTCTTGCTGAATTAGCTCGTCCTATTCTTAGAGCAATCTAGGTATCCTGACACCCACGTCGAAGTGGCGAAATAGGCAGACGCACCGGCTTAAGGGGCCGGCGCCCGCAAGGGCGTGGGGGTTCAAGTCCCCCCTTCGACACCAAATCAAAAAGCGCCGCTTCGGCGCCGCTTCTCTTTTGTCCTATTTGAGATAGTCCGACAACCGAGCGACAGTGAGACCCTGTCGCTTGAGTCGCTTCTCTAGTTCTCTGATGCTTTGTGCAAGAGACCCGACGTAATGGGCTATCACGATATTTCCCGGATGAATCTTTCCGTCCCATGTAGTTATGGTTCGGCCATTGAGGCTTACCGTCCAGAGGACCACATGCGAGATTCCACATGCCGCAGCAGCTTGAAGTGTTCGTTTGTCCCATGATCCGTATGGCGGTCTGAAATACCCAGTTGTAGAACCGAATTTCTCTTTGATGCGGCGCTCGCCATCACAAATCTCTTTCTTCTGTTTCTCGAATGAAAGGCCTTTCAATGAGATGTGGCGGGCAGTATGAGAGGCAATGTCATTACGTGATCCCAGATTCGAGAACCAAGAGGTAAACGTTCCAACTTTCGTTGGCAATATAAAGCTGGTGATTGGCCATTGCAGGCGTTCCAATTCAGTTGCTGCATCTGCAGGTTTGTCTGCACCGTCATCGATTGTTACGAAGACAACCTTGTCTTTTGTAGGAATCTTGTACAGCACCTTTGCCTGTGGCAATTCAGTTGCCGACAGGGGGTATGAACTCATTGAGACAATGGATCCTAAAACGATTGAAGCTATGAAGACACGACGAATCATGAGTGCCACTTTAGGCCATGGGGCGAAGGTGTTTCTTCGCAGCGACGAAATACAACGCGAGAATTAGCATCAGCGCGCCGGCACCAGAGAATGTCATTGGTGCATTGTCTAGTTTGCGTGCAATTATTCCGACCAGCAAAGCAGCCATAGGTGCAAGGCCGCTCATAAGAAGCGAATGGAATGCCATCACTCTTCCCATGACCTGAGGGGGAGTGTTGTTCTGAATGAGTGTTTGACTGAGGTTCATGTAGAAGCCGCCGCCCATTCCCCACGCAAAGAGAAAGAATCCCATTCCTAATAAAGAGGTTGATTGACCGAGAAGTACTTGAATACTTCCGCCCCAACATAAACCGCACATAAACCAAAGACCCTTGCGAATCATCTTGTGGTTGTAGCGCATGATGAGCGTGGAAGTCAGAAGTTGTCCGACTCCAAGCATGGCGAACAGCACCGTGGTTTGGCTACCTGAAGCCCCTGCTTGCTCCTTTGCAATTTGCGGACCAAGCACAATCCATGGAGCCATCATGAAAATGACAGACCCTGCTAGAAGAACAAAGAAGGACCGAACAGCAGCATTGCTTTGAATGAAGGACAGCCCACCGAATATTTCCTCTCGCAATTTGCGACGATGAGTGTTCTGGGAAGGAGGAAGTTCGAGAGGCAACAACACAAGAAAACCAATGGCATAGAGGACTGCCTGTAGCCAAAAGGCTCCTTCAATTCCCCATTGACTGATTGCTGGTCCAGCCGCAATAGGTCCGATAATCAAACCGAAGTTGTTCCCAATCGTGCTGATAGCTATCGCGCCGACCAACTTGTCGCTCGAGACCAAAGTGGGGACAATCGCTGAACGGACTGGTGTACCGAGTGCAATGAAGATTCCTGCAACAAATGAACCGACAATTGCCCATCGAATTGTCATGAGGTCAAGCGTGATCATTGTCGCAATAGCAATGGTGATAACGAGGGCACCTATTTGGCTCGCTATAAGAATTGCGCGTCTGTTCATGTGGTCACTCATGACTCCAACAGGAAGTGAAATCAGAAGTGCTGGAACTCCCATGACAAAAAGGATGAATCCACTGATGTCGGACTTTGCTCCTAGACCGAGAGCCAACCAAACGAATGCGAACCGCTGAGTGCTCTGAACCAAAATGAAAATGAAGCTGTTGAGCCACAGCAATCGGAAAGGCTTGATGCGAAGCAGATCAACTGGCCTGATTGCTTCATTCACGCTCACATTGTCAATGGTGTCAGGTTGCTACCAGAATTGGGTTACTGAAGGCATGAATACAACGAATCAATGAGTGCTCTATTGCGCGGATTTTGCCAACGTGGACCCATTTGATTCATTACGTACCCAAAACCTACTTTTGCCTTTGGGTCACAGAAGCCAACAGAACCGCCAGCACCAAAATGACCGAACGACTCCGGGTTCGGTCCAAAACCTCGCTCGGGAATCGGCAATTGAAATCCGTGTGCGAATCGCGAAAGGCGATGAAGGATTCGGTCTTCGCCCATTGAAACTTCTGATGAGGCTGTGTTGAGTACTTCTTGAGGAATCAGTGTCACATTGTTGTGAGTGCCGCCATAAGCAAGTGATGTGTACAGACTTGAAATCGCACGGGCGGATGCATGAATATTCGTGCTGGGCATTTCTGCCAGTCGCCATGGCGAACTGTTCACTACGCCAGCTCCTGAGAGGCCAGAAGGGTTGTAGTAGGTATTGAACTGAAGCAGTTGTTCTTCATCAAGACCAGTCGGCTCTTGTTCTGGGAAAGGATCATTCGGCCACTCGTAATCTGCAACGCGTGAATGCAAGTGTGCCGGGGTTCCCAGATAGATCTCGGCGCCAAGAGGTGCTGCAATCAGTTCTGAGATCAATTGGCCTACAGATTTCCCAGTAGTGCGTCGCAAGACTTCACCGACAAGAAACCCGTAGGTATTGACGTGGTAACCGTGTTCCTGGCCCGCTGTCCACCAAGGAGTCTCCGCAGCTAAAGCTTCAGTCATCATCTTCCAGTCGAACATTGCGTTCGGCGGTAGGCGAGTACGTACTGCTGGCAGTCCAGCACGATGCCCTAGTAAATCTCGAAGGGTCAACGCTTCTTTTCCATTGACGGCGAACTCAGGCCAAATTGAAGCAACACGTGTTTCGTAGGTGACCAAGCCCATGGCGACACACTGCGCGGCTACGACCGCTGTGACGCCTTTTCCAATGGAGAACGCATTAACCAATTGGTCTTCTTGCCAGAGATTGCTTCGCTGAGGATCAGAGTATCCTCCCCACAGGTCGACAACATTTACGCCGTTAACGGATATGGATACTGAAGCGCCGATCTCTCCGTGCTCAATAAAGTTGTTCTGAAATGCATCACGCACAGCGTGAAACGCCGCATCACATGTTCCGTGAATGGGCGTGGTCATTTCTAGAGAGCTGATTTCTCCAGAATATGAATACCGCAAGCCGATCCAAGTCCAATTACGTGAGCAAGTCCGACTTTTGCGCCCTCGATTTGGCGAGGTCCGGCTTCTCCACGCAAGTGATGGCACACCTCCCAAATGTTGGCAATACCAGTTGCAGCAATTGGGTGACCCTTTGATTCAAGTCCACCTGAAACGTTGACAGGCATGGAACCATCGCGCCAGGTTGCACCTGAATTAAAGAAGTCAACTGCTCCGCCTTCTTCACAGAGCATGAGGTTGTCGTAGTGAACAAGCTCGGCTGTAGCGAAGCAGTCATGAAGTTCTACAAGGTTGAGGTCTGAAGGTGAGACGCCAGCTTGTTCATAAGCCTGCTTGGCTGCAATGCGGGTGAGTGTGTTGACATCAGGAAGAACTTGACATGCCTCTTGGTACGGGTCGCTGGTGAGAATCGACGCAGACACTTTGATCGCACGACGCTGTTGCTCAAGTGACAATGTCTTCAACTTTGCTCCGCTAACAACTACTGCTGCAGCTGCGCCGTCACAGTTGGCTGAGCACATCGGGCGTGTGTTCGGGTATGAGATCATGATGTCGTTCATAATCTCGTCGAGCGACATGCGCTTTGTGTATGCAGCAAGAGGGTTCAATGTCGAGTGAGCGTGGTTCTTCTCAGAAATCTTGGCGAACAATTCAAATGTTGCACCACCATATTTGTGGCCGTACTCCATACCGACTTGGGCAAAGGTTCCTGGCATAGCTGCTGTACCGATAAGACCGTCAACGTTTGTTACAGAACCGAAGCGACCTGATGGGGTCCATTCCTTGTTCTTTGACTTAGGAGAACCGCCGCCTCCAAGGAGACCAACGCCTGCAAGCTTCTCAACACCAACTGCAAGACCCATGTCACACTCACCGGCTTTGATGGCCATGATTGCTGTACGAAGGGCTGTAGCACCGGTGGCGCATGCATTCGAGACGTTGTATACGGGGATACCGGTTTGGCCGACTTGCTTCTGAATCATTTGGCCAATGCCGCCCTGGCCCATGAGGCAACCAGCTGCCATCACGCCAATGTCTTTCATTGTGACCTGCGCATCAGCTAGCGCGTTAATAACCGCTTCCGATGCAAGGTCGACAGTGTCTTTGTCGGGATACTTACCAAACTTGGTCATGTAGATTCCGAGGATGTAGATGTCGTCAGTAGCCATTGTGTTCTCCGTTGTGTGTTGGTTGGGTTGGGTTGATATTAAAACTAATTACGCGGGCTCGTAGCCAAAACCAATGGCTTCAAGACCATTGTCGTCAGCACCGAGTGAATATGTCGTGAGTTTGACCTTCATGCCTAGAGTCACCTTTTCCGGTGTGGCCTCAACGTTTGCCAGGTTTCCGCGAACACTGGTGCCACCACAATCGATGATGGCCGCAACGAAAGGTACGGGTACCCCAGGAGCAGCGAAGGTAACAATTGTGAATGAGCGAACAATACCTTCGTTCACAATTGCGACCTTTTTAAAGTCTGTAGCGAAACATGATGCACAGGCGTTACGGCGATCGAAATAGCGGGCGCCGCATTTCGTGCACTCGTTGGCCGTGAGATGAGGGGAGTCGCCGAGGACGAGATAGTCAACCAGTGGTACTTGTGTGATGGTCATGTTTTCCCTTAACTATTAAGAAGTTCCCCTACCTTATGCCCTATATGGGCCTGGCGACCGAGCCAGAGAAGAAGCACAGGTTCTAGGATGGGCGCACAGCTTCGGCTGTTCTTGAAGGGGATGCCCTATGGCAACATGGCGAAATTGGGCAGGAAACCAAAAGGCGAGCCCTTTGTCGATCGAGTCCCCGAGGTCCGTGGGCGAGTTAGCTGCCTTGGTGGCCAGTGCGTCTGAACTAGGCCAGAAGGTGAAGGCAGTCGGGTCAGGGCACAGTTTCACGTCAGCCGCTGCCACGAATGGCCGCATGGTTCGCCTAGAGAGCTTGAGCGGCATCCTGAATGTTGATCGCGCGAAGTGCCAGGTAACCGTTGGTGCAGGAACTCGATTGTCAGACCTGAATACGTTGCTTCATAGCGAAGGCTTGGCACTTGCGAATCTGGGTGACATTGCCTACCAGACGGTTGCAGGTGCAATTTCTACGTCAACTCATGGAACTGGCAAGGCACTCACTGGGCTTGCCGGTCAGGTAGTCGCGATGAAATTGATCAACGGTAAGGGCGAAATCATTGAATGTTCGAAGTCAGTGAATCCTCAAATTTTTGATGTCGCAAGAGTGTCCGTTGGTGCGCTGGGGATTATCACTGAATACACATTGCAGGCTGTGCCGTCTTTTCGTCTTCGTGCGCTAGAGCAACCAATGAGACTTGATGATGTGCTGGAAAACGCCCATGAATTAGCAAGTGCTCATGACCATTTTGAATTCTTCTGGATTCCTCACACCAAATGGGCGTTAACCAAACGAAATAACCGTACTGAAGATGAATTGCAACCATTGCCACGGGTAAAAGGTTGGATTGAGAAAACCTTCATGGAGAACTATGCGTTCGGCGCTGTGTGTCGTGTTGGGCGCGCTCGGCCGTCACTTATTCCTCGGCTTGCAACTGCCTTGCCGTCGTCTGGGTCTCGTGAATACGTTGATCAGAGTTACAAGATTTTTGCTAGCCCCAGAATTGTGCGTTTCTACGAAATGGAACACGCGTTGCCGGTTGAAGCTCTTGTCCCGGCTCTGAAAGAGATTCGCGCAATGGTGGACAGAAAGGGTTACCTTTTGAACTTCCCTGTTGAGGTTCGATTCACAAAGGGAGACGATGTTCCGCTGTCGACGGCTTACGGCAGAGACTCGGCTTATATTGCGGTGCATGTGTACAAAGGAATGGAATGCGAACCGTTCTTCCGTGATGTCGAAGATATTTTGCGTGCGTATGATGCCCGCCCGCATTGGGGCAAGATGCATTACCGCGACGCCGAGGAATTATCGAAGTTGTACCCGCGTTGGGATGAATTCATTGCGTTACGAGATCAGTTAGATCCTCAGCGGACATTTTCTAATGCCTATAGCGACACAGTGTTTGGCAAATAGCTTCTAGAAGCAAATGTCCTGTGGGCGAACTGGGCAACGATCAATCGATTTACCGGTTGCGTTGCGAATTGCTGCAACTATCGCCGGTGTGACAGAGATACAGGGCGCTTCACCAACACCTTTGGCACCCATAGGTGCTTGGGGATCTGGTTCTTCGATCATTGAGATCAGAACTTGTGGCGCGTCGAGGGCTGTCGGCAACAGATAGTCGGTGAAACTTGGGTTACGAACTATTCCGTTCGTAACAATGATCTCTTCCATCACAGCCAAACCGAGCCCTTGAGCAATGCCGCCTTCAATTTGCCCAGTTACAGACATCGGGTTCAGAACTCTTCCCACATCTTGTGCTGTTGCGATCTGTACTACTTTCACCAAACCAAGTTCAACGTCGACGTCAACGACAGCGCGGTGAGCCACGAAGGCGAACGCCACGTGACAATTGCCTTGACCATTCTCATCGAGATCTTCGGTTTTTCTATGGTGATATTCATACGTCTCTGACACTGTGAAGTTTGCCGAGGCTTCCTGTACGGAGATTCGCAAGGTACCAACAGTGTCAACGACATCTGTGTCGTCAATTGCTAGACGCAGTGGATCAATTCCGTGCAGTTTCCCGACGTGTTCAAATAAACGTTCTCTCACCATTCGGCATGCTCCGTCAACGGCGCCACCGCTCATCCATGTCTGGCGTGAAGCAGAAGTGGAACCAGCTGAACCAATCTGAGTATCAATAGTGTCGTATGTGACATTGTCGACACCAAGCACTGAACGGGCAATCTGCGGTGCAAGAGTGACGAATCCTTGACCCACTTCACTGGTAGCAAACTTAAGTTCTACAGAACCGTTAGTGAGTGTGCATCGAGCTGTTGAGTAATCATCAAAACCTTCGCTGTACATAAGGTTCTTCATGCTCACACCCCAGCCGATACCACGCACGATGTTTCTGCGGTCAGCCGTGCGACCTGAGCCACCTGGAAGATCAAGTTCATGTGGATTTGAACCCATGTCTGCAGGTAAAGGCATTGCTGCTGTTTCACGAATGCAACGTTCGAGAGGAGCAACGCTCTCAAGTACTTGTCCGGTGATCATGGTGTCGCCAGTGTGAATAATGTTTCTCAGACGAATCTCGACTTCGTCGATGCCCGTGGCAGCTGCAAGCTTGTCCATTTGACCTTCGTGTGCAAAGCAGGCCTGCACCACGCCGAACCCGCGCATTGCACCGCATGGAGGATTATTGGTGCGAACGGCATATCCATCAACAACGGCGTTAGGGCATTGGTATGGCCCTTGGGTGTGGGTAACACCGTTGATCAGAACTGCAGAGGAAGTAGATGAGTAGGCACCGCCGTCGAAGACGAAACGTGCTTCAATCTTGACGATTCGACCGTCAGTATTTGCATGGTGACGCATCCAGATTTGAGCAGGATGACGGTGCACGTGCCCAAAGAAACTTTCCTCGCGTCCGTATTGCATTTTGACGGGACGACTAGTCCGCATTGCCAATAGTGCCGTGTGCACTTGCAGACTGATGTCTTCACGAGCACCGAAGGCGCCGCCAACTCCACCCAGAACTAAACGAATCTTTTCTTCAGGCATGCCCAAGCATTTGGCCATTTGTTTTCTGTCTTCGTGTAACCACTGTGTAGCAACAAAGACTTCAACTCCGGCTCCATCATGGTCGGGGATTGCTAGTGCGGATTCGGTGCCAAGGAACGCCTGATCTTGCATTCCTATGTCATATGTACCTTCAACGACGATGGGCGCGGTTGCATTGGCGTCTCCATGAATAATGCGTTGCCGTCTAATGATGTTGCCATCCGGGTGAATTGGCTCATGTGATTCGTCTATCGCATGCTCAGGGTTTGTCAGCGGCGTAAGAACTTCGTACACCACGTGAATTGCAGCGAGCGCGCGTCTGCATGTCTCGGGATGGTCCGCAGCAACGGCTGCTATAGGTTCTCCCATGTAACGCACAAAATCCTTGGCGAATACTGGTTGGTCTTCGCTGATGAGACCGTACGTCAATTGTCCTGGGACATCATCGGCCGTTATGACGCACTCAACTCCGGCAATCTTCCAAGCGCCAGAAACGTCTATAGACACAATTCGCGCATATGGATGCGGTGATCGAAGAGTTGCACCCCACAACATGTTTTCTGCATGCAGGTCGGATGAAAAGGCGAAATCACCTTGAACTTTAGAAATTCCATCCGGACGTAGGGCACTTGATCCGAGAACATCTCGCTGTGTCTTAGTGATGCTCATGACGAAACGCCTTTACGTACAGAGATCACAGTGTCAACGGCTGCGAATATTCGACCGTAACCAGTGCAACGACATATGTTGCCCGATAAGGCTTCTTTGATGTCTTGTTCGTTTGGCGAGTCATTGTGATCTAGCAAGTAATGAACAGCCATCACGAGACCGGGTGTGCAGAAACCGCACTGGACGGCACCTTCTGTAATAAAAGCTTCTTGAACATCTGTAAGCGAGCCGTCTTCATTCAGTCCTTCAACGGTTGCTATTTCTGTGCCTACTGCAGTTGCAGCCATGACTAAACAACTACACACAGCAGCATTGTCAATAAAGACAGTGCAACTGCCGCATTCACCTTGTTCGCATGCACCCTTGGAACCGGGAAGGCCAAGTCGTTCACGTAGTACGTAGAGAAGGCTTTCGCCAATCCATGCGTCTGCCACTTGACGCTCAACACCATTAACAGTGAGGCTGTAATGCTCTAACTCGCTCATTTTTGGACTCCTCGTAGTAATAGTCGGGCGGCTAACACGCCGACAGCATGTCGTCGGTATTCCGCAGTTGATCGATGATCGTCAATAGGGCGAGATTCTGCTCGAACTTTGTCACCGAATTCCTGAGCAATGGCATGATCAACATTCTCTAGACCGACGCTATTGATCCATGCTTCGGATTCGGAGCATCGAATAATGGTTGGTCCCACTGAACCAAGTGCTACTCGAACTTGGCCGTTGTGTATTGCGAGACACACTGAAGCGACAGAGATAACCATCGCATTTCGTACTCCGACTTTTGCGTATCCCTGCCACCCGTTAGTCAGTGGAATGGTGACGCCAGTGATGATCTCATCGGGTTGTCGTGAGTTTCTCTTTGGTCCCACCATGAACTCTGCGAATGAAACTGAACGAGTTGACTTCTCGGATTGCAAATGCACTATGGCATCTAAGGCCGAGAGGACAGGAAGTGAATCTCCGGCTGGAGAACATGTTCCGAGGTTGCCTCCAATGGATCCTGCTGCACGAATCTGTGGTGAACCAACAGTGCGTGCTGCTTCAGCGAGTGCCGGCAAGGCTTTTGCAAGTTCGCCATGTTCCATCGTTGCGTAAGGGACAGATGAACCGATATGAACTAGGCCAGAAGCAGTGTCAACACTCCACTGTTGAAATTCTGGGATGTTGCGTAACGCGATAACGGTCTCAGGGTGTCTGTGGTTGAAGTTAACTTCGACCATCATGTCGGTGCCACCAGTAAGCAGATGAGCGTCTGGATGGTTCGTCAAAAGCTGAGTTGCCTCAGCCAAGGACGTAGGGATAAATACAGGCATAGTTACCTCAAGGCAAGTTTCTTATGGAGTTTTTCGGCCGCTTCAGCTGCCTTGGTTCTAATTTCGTTCATATCGAATTGCGTAGGGATTCCGTTCTGAACAACCAATTGCCCATCGACACGAACATCGAGACACCTAATTCCGGGCGTGAACGCAACATGCCATGGACTGTCGGATTGGTCGTATGACCACGTCACGGTGTCTTTGTTTATCTCGGGGAAGAACTTGTCTGCATTTCGTAACCATTGCCACACAATCTCTGGCGTTTGGGTTACATCTGACTCACGGAGGCGCACGTATGCGAGGCGCGCCTCTTCCAGCATGTCTGCGCCTATTCCATCGGTCCCTAATGCGACATCATTTGTAAAGCGAACAGGATTCGCATAGCCGACTGAATTGTTCATATTTGATCGGGGATTATGAACAATGGTTCCTGGTAGATCACGATCTAGATGAACCGCATGTACTAATAACCATTTTTCATTTGCTAGGTCTTGAAGACGAGCTCCTGCGTCCTTATCGTCTAGACCTTCAGCGACATGAATATGTACTCCCGTATTCATGGTGTTCGCTAGAGCCGTTGCACTTGCGAGTGTCTCGTCTGTACAGGTAAATGATGCGTGCACTCCAACCATGCCGCGACCACCCGAACGCAGATAACGCTCGTTCTCACGAAGACCTCGAGTAGCTCCCTCAGTCATGGGGGACAGAGGACTCACTTTCGACCGCAGAGTCAAACCGTCCCATCTATCCGTGATGCCGTAGGACAAATTTGCTTTAACCCCAATCATTGAACATGCATCTGCAATCACGTCGAGACTGCCGTCAATCGCCAACGGAGATTCGTGATGATCGATAATCGCAGTAGTGCCATTGCATAGTGCCTCGGCCGCTCCAAGTGCAGCCGACCAGTACAAGGTTTCCAAGTCGAGCGCCATGTCTAGTTTCCACCACACGTTTTCCAAGATTGAAAGGAAAGAGTTTGGTGTCACATCGGGGGCAGGCATGCCTCTTGCAAGAGATGAATACAAATGATGGTGCGCACAGACGAGTCCGCGGGTCTCAAAGGACATTGTTAATCCAGTTCCACTCCGCGTTGAGCGGTGATGCGCGTATAAACCTCGGGTCTGCGGTAGCGGTCAAAATCAAAAAGAGTCTTTGTGTACTTCTGGCACCAGTCCATATCGCAACGCGCAACAAGTAGTTCATCATCGGATGTGAGTGCCTGAGCAACTATCTGACCCGATGGCGCAACAATCATGCTTTGTCCAAGGGAATCAACGCCTTCTTCGACGCCAGCCTTAGCGACTCCTACGACCCATGTTCCGTTTTGGTATGCACCAGATTGCATTACGAGAGCATTGTGAAAACCTTGAAGTATGTCTTGGCTTGGATCAGGAATGTAATGAATTGGTGTGTTGTATCCACACAGAATAAGTTCAACGCCCTGTAGACCCATCACTCTGTAGGACTCTGGCCAGCGTCTGTCGTTACAAATCATCATTCCGACTCGTGCATCAAATGCTTTCCACACTCCGAAGCCTTCATTTGATGGCGTGAAGTAATAGCGCTCTGCATGTTGAAAAGCCCTGTCGGGTTCGTGCTCTTCATGTCCAGGAATATGAACTTTGCGGTACTTGGCTACAACAGTCCCGTCTTTCTCAACAAGGATTTGTGTATTGAAGCGTTCTCCCTGTGGTGTCAACTCCGCGTAACCCAGACAGAAACCGATGCCCAACTTCTTTGCTTCATCAAAAAGGGGAGCAGTAATAGGAGAGGGCATCTCGGTTTCGTAATAGTGATCAGTTTCAGAGATGTTCTCTACAAACCAACGTGGAAAGAAGGTTGTGAGGGCTAGTTCTGGAAACACGACCAGATCGCATCCGGCTGAATGAGCCTGACGAAGAAGACTTATGAGACGTGCGACAACTTGCTGGCGAGTGTGGTTCTTCTGAATTGGGCCAAGTTGTGCAGCGCCGATGGTGATTGTGCGTGTCATGATTCAAATTCCTCGATGTGTGAAAGTTCGATAAGTACTTGAAGCAAGATGTTCGTGCCCATCACTAGATCTTCGGGTTCAGTGAATTCTGCTGGGTTATGACTGATGCCTTCTACGCTCGGTACGAAAATCATTGCGGATGGACATACGCGCGCAAACATCTGCGCATCATGACCTGCACCACTTGGCATGCGACGCACGGAAGGAGTTTTTGCCGTTGAAACCCTTTCCACAATGTCAATAACTTGAGGGTGAAAAGTCACAGGCTCGAAACGCGCAAGTGAGCGGCTTGAAATGTTGACGCCTTCACTCAGTGATAGTGACGCCATGAATTCAGAGATTTCCTGTTCTGCTTGTGAGAGGACGTCTTCATCAGTGTTACGAACATCAAGTGTCAACACTGCCTTTGCCGGAATCACATTGATCAAGTTCGGAAAAAGATCAATCTTTCCAACAGTGCACACTTGGTCACCTTTGTATCGATCAGCCATATCGTGAAGGAATACAGATATCTTCGCCGCAACATAACCCGGGTCTTTGCGCATGCTCATTGGAGTTGTTCCCGCATGGTTGGACTGACCGGTGATGGTCACTTCCTGCCAACTAATTCCTTGAACTCCCGTTACGGCTCCGATGGTCACATCTGTTCGTTCCAAAACAGGGCCTTGTTCAATATGTAACTCAACAAAGGCATGCGGGGCAATCCCAGGGCAAGGCGTTGCGCCGTTGTAACCAATTCGTTCCAGTTCATCACCGACTCGTGCGCCATCAATCCCAACGATGTCAAGAGCGTCTTCTATGGAAAGGCCACCGACATACACAAGAGAGCCCAACATGTCGGGTGCAAATCGTGATCCTTCTTCGTTAGTGAAAATTCCAACACTGATTGGACGTGGCGGAACAACGGACGATTCTTGAAGAGTTTGTATCACTTCTAAACCGGCGAGAACTCCGAGATTGCCGTCATATTTTCCGCCTGTACGAACAGTGTCAATATGGGACCCAGTCATTACTGGCAATCCAGCACCAACATTCCATGTGCCGATGACGTTTCCGATTACATCTGTGGTGACTGTAAGACCCAACTCGTGCATCCAGCCAACAACAAGATCGCGACCTGCAGCATCTTCGTCAGTAAGAGCCAGACGAGCGCAACCGCCTCCATCAATGGCGCCAATGCTCGCAAGATCCATAATCCTTTGCATCAGGCGATCCCCGTTTATCTGGGGCAACACGGGAGCTGACGAAGTAGGCACCCCCAAAGTGTACGAAATGTAAAGGTCAAATGCCTGAATGATTGGGGTTACAGAAGCCGCAACAGTGAATAAACGACCGTAACGAGTCCCGCAAGCCTAGGGTTGCTGCGATGAGTGGTGGGGAATTGGCATGGATTGCCGGGTGCATAGCGTTTGCCTCGTTTGCTCAGACTCTTTCCGGGTTCGGTTTTTCCTTGATGGCTGTGCCGTTAATGACATTGGTCGTTAGTCCCCGCGATGCGGTGGTGGTAGCCACGATCATTGGAGCCATCTCTACAACGTCCCAGGCTGTCATTGATCGTAAACATGTTGATTCGTCCATTGCAAAGCGACTGATTTTGGCCTCGTACGCCGGCATGCCATTTGGGTTGATGGCTTTCATCTTCGTGTCTGAGACTGGTCTCCGTTTAGTTCTCGGGGTCGTAGTGATCTCGGCTGCGATTCTTTTGCTTCGTGGATTTCGCTTACGAGATGATTCCCATCATCTCGATTGGGTCTTCGGCATTGTTAGTGGATTTCTGTCTACATCCACATCCACAAATGGACCTCCACTAGTTTTCTTGATGCAAGCTCGTCAGTTGGCACCATCAACTTTTCGCGCCACCATTAACACAGTTTTTGCGGTCGTGAACATAGGCGCTTTGGCATTGTTTGTTTCAGCCGGAAAAGTGAATACCACTAATTTGGCGGGTGTTGCAGTCGCAGTACCTGCGTTAGGTGTCGCAATAGCGATTGGTTATGCAGTGAGACGACTCATTACTCAAGAGAGATTCAACAACCTTGTCATCTTTCTTTTGTTCTTGTCCGCAATAAGTGTGGTTGTGTCGGCCTTCACGAATTAGTCGTGACCAAACATCATCATCCATTGCTCACGTGTCCGTGGCTTGAAGACATAGTTGTTTTCTTTTACGTCTGAAAGGCGAGCGGCAGGTGGAGCCGAGTACTGATGTCCTGGCAAGACAACGGTGTCGTTTGGTAATCCAGCCAAGAGAGTCAAGCTGTCGAACATATCTGAAACATTTGAACCGGGTAAGTCTGTTCGTCCGCAACCGTCCAGAAAAAGAGTGTCGCCTGAGATCAGACAACCGTTTGTGAGAAAACATTGGCTGCCAGGAGTATGCCCTGGCGTATGAACACATGTGATCTCAACGCTCCCCACGGTCACAAGGTCTCCCGCTTCATGAACCATCAGATCTGAGTCGGAGATCCCGGTTGTTTTGAGAACCCACGGCGCCTCGTGACGATTGACATGAATGGGGACGTGCACACGTTCCAACAGCGCCGCGACACCCTCAATGGTGTGGCCCATCATCGAGCCACCTACGTGGTCTGGGTGATAATGGCTCGCGAGTACGCCAGTGACCTTCATTCCATCGGCCTCAGCAATGGCAAGCAGTTCGTCTACTGCGTACGCCGGGTCTACGAGGAGGCACTCTTTCGTATTGGCGTCACCAACCAGATAGGCAAAATTGACCATTTGATGCGCGATCGGGTTTTGGGTGCCGAAATCCCGTCCACTAAGAAGTTGGCGAAAATAGAACGGATTGTCATCTTGAGTACTCACACACAGCAGAATAGAACAATGACAAGTAACGAACTACTTCAAGCCGGAGATTTGGTGGCCATCGGGCGTCACAGAACTGTCATTTCAAGCGAATTCGCTGATTCTCTTGAGCCAGGCGACCAAGTTCTGGCTCTGTCACACAATGGTCAGTTACGCCGCCTACCGAAAGCCGTTGTTTCGCTTGTTGATGAAGCCGTCTCATCAGCGTCTAGGGCATTCACGCAGTTGTCAGATGTCTCTGATTCAGCCATTAATCGATTCTTTGCATTGGCTGCTGAAGCTCTGCAAGACGATGGTCGGTTTAGCAAAGTGCGTGACGCCAATCAACGTGATGAAGAATCTGCACGAGAGAGAGGTCGGTCTGTAACTCGACTTGTGTTGTCAGAGAACATGAGACGCGACATGATTGCCGCTCTCTTGATGTGGCGTGACGCACCAATGTCACGCGACTCAGTAATGAATAGAACTCAGCATGTCGGCTGGTCGGTGGAGCAACGTGCTGCGCCACTCGGAGTATTAGGTTTTGTATTCGAAGGTCGCCCGAACGTGTTTGCTGATGCCACCGGTGTGTTGAAGGGTGGAAACGCTGTTGTGTTTCGAATCGGCAGTGATGCCCTCGGCACGGCAAATGCAATGATGGACGTCATTATCCGACCTTCTCTCATTGAAGCTGGACTTCCAGTTGATGCAGTTGTTCTTCTGAATTCTGCGGAACATGCTGCTGGTTGGAGCTTGTTCTCAGATTCACGCCTTGGTCTTGCAGTAGCGAGAGGGTCTGGTGCGGCAGTGTCTGAGCTGGGCTCAATAGCTCAACAATCAGGAGTACCTGTCAGTCTCCACGGAACGGGTGGGGCATGGATGATCGTCGGCGAAGAGGCAAGTGCTGATCGCTTGGAGTCGTGTGTGCTTCACAGCCTTGACCGAAAAGTGTGCAATACATTGAACGTAGTAGCAGTGATTCGCCATCATGCGTCCGTCCATATTCCGATCATCCTGAATGCTGCAGAGAACGCAGCTGCTGCTCGCGGCACGCGCCCGCGCATACACGCGATTCAGGGTGCTGAAGAGTTTCTCCCCAAGGATATGCACATTGTTGTAAGACGATCAGAGGGGGAGATGACTGAATCTCAGACAACTGTTGCGAGCGTTGATTCTCTAGGTAGAGAGTACGAATGGGAAGAAAATCCCGAGTTTGCAATTGTTCTGGTTAATGATCTCGGAGAGGCCGTTGAATTGTTCAATGCATACAGTCCTCAGTTCATAGTGAGCATGATTTCTGAAGATTCTGTAGAGCAGCAAAGAATATGGTCTTCCACCAATGCGCCGTTCTTTGGCGACGGATTCACACGTTGGGTTGATGGTCAATTTTCTCTGCTGCGACCCGAGCTTGGCCTTTCCAATTGGGAGAATGGGCGACTGTTTGGGCGGTCAGGAATCCTTTCCGGAGATTCTGCATTCACTGTTCGACTGCGAGTTCAACAAACTGACGACAAACTTCATCGTTAAGGAATCAGTTTCCCCAACAACCAGTTGACAAACCGATTCTTGCGGCCGGTTCGCTTCTCGGATTCGTCTGCTCGTTCCGTTAGTCGCAATATTGAGTTGATTCCAACGTAGCGAAACGGTTCTGGTTCCCATCGGGGAGAGACATGATTAACGATTGGAAGCGGACGTGCATCATGACGCTCGCCGACAATGTTTCTAGCGACTTCCTTCGCTGCCACATAACTGAAGGCGACACCATCGCCAACATACCCACCAAGGGTTGCAATGTTGTCCTTATGGTTAACGTTTACTGATGCAAACCAGTCTCGATGCACGCCGAGAGCGCCACCCCATCTATGAGTGACCGCAACGTCATCTATAGATGGAAACATCTCTCGCATTGACGTTTCAATAAGCGAATGTATTCTGGGGTTATTGTCGAAACGGGAACCAATGCGACTTGCAAACTTATACGGAGCACCACGTCCTCCGAATGCAATGCGACCATCGGCAGTTCTCTGTACGTAAATGACCAAGTTGCGACCATCAGACACAGTCTCTCTATTCGTCCAGCCGATGTATTGCCATTGCGCATCTGACAATGGTTCTGTTGCGATCATGTACGAATACAGAGGAGCAACGTCTCGGCGGTATTGCTTCATTCGGGCTGTGAAGCCCTCCGTGGCACGGACTATCCACTTGGCGTCAATCAAGACAGTTCCCTTGGATGTATTGGCTGTGATCTGATGAGGGTTAATCTCTGTGACCTGAGTTGAACCGAAGAATTGAACGTTTCTGGTCAGCAATTGATTCACGAGGCCATCGACCAATTGAGCGGGATGCAACGCCGCACAGTGGGGGCTATATGAAGCTCCGTGGGAGCCGCGAATTCGCACGCGATCCTCAGCTTGTTCCGATGATAAGTAGGTCATGAATGAATCGTCGTAACCGAAATCACGAGACATTTCTATGGTTTCTTTGATCCCCTGTAGTTGCAGTTGGCTTGACGCAAACGACAGCGTGCCACCCTTGTGCCATCCACAGTCGATTCCGGAACTAGCAACATAGGCACCAATCTCATCAACGGAAGCAACTAGTGCATTCTGAAGATCTATTGCTCCTTGTTTGTTGGACTGAGTTGCAACAGCTTCCAATGACATCGGACTAAAGGCACTACACCAGCCTCCGTTACGGCCGCTCGCTCCGAAACCAGGTTGACGGGCATCAACAATTGCTACCGAAAGCCCAGGATTCAATGTAGCCAAATGATGTGCAGTCCATAAGCCGCTGTAGCCAGCCCCGACAATGACAACGTCGAAAGAATACGAGAGATCAAACTCGGGGAAATCCCACGTAAGGGAATTTTCAGCCCACAGCGATCGTGGCCATTCCGCAAAAGCTTTCTCCATATAGAAAGATTAGCGGGAGATCAGATACTGATGTTGTCGATTAATCTCACGTCATCAAACCACACAGCCACGCAGATGGTCGTGCCATCTTGTGCGGTTGTCACGGGGAGAAGAGTGTGGGAGTCGACGACCTCAACGTATTCAACCTTTGCAGCGAAGATTGATTTCATTCCGTTATTGAAGTGATTAGCGAGAGTGATTGTCGAAGTCTCACGGGTTCGGGCTTGATGGGCCATTTCAGCCAAGAGTGTGTAAATACACGAAGCTTGTTCTAAGCGTTCTGGCGACAATCTACTGTTCCGACTTGAAAGCGCAAGTCCCGAAGAACTACGAACAGTTGGGATGCCCTTGATTTCGCACTTTATGTTTAGATCGCGAACAACCCCACGAATAACTGCAAGTTGTTGAAAGTCTTTGAGGCCAAAATAAGAAACGTCAGGCATCACAGCATTCAATAGTTTGACAACTACGGTTGCCACGCCATCAAAATGTCCTGGACGATGTAGTCCCTCCATATGCTGTGCAATTGGTCCAGCGGTGATGATTGAAGCGAAACCATCTGGGTACATCTCCTCATGGTCGGGAACAAAGAGGACGTCGACCCCTTGTTGCTTCGCAATCACTTGATCTTGTTCAAGTTGACGCGGATATGCCTCAAGATCGGACACGCTGTTGAATTGCAACGAATTTACAAAGATCGATACCACGGTTCTTCTGTTCTCACTCACGCTCCGTGTGAAGAGTTCTGCATGTCCTTGGTGAAGCGCACCCATCGTAGGTACGAAACCAATGGAGTTACCTGCCGACTTTTCATCAGATGACCATTCCTGCATCTCCGGAATGGAACGAATGATTCTCATGTGAGTTAGAAGCTATTGGAGGCGTCAGGAAAGCGCCGATGTTGCACATCGGATACATATTCCGAGACAGCATTAATCGATACCTGTCTGAGGCTGCTGTATGCCTTTGCGAACTTGAATGACCGCTCAGATAAACCAAGAAGATCATGCAACACGAGAACCTGTCCATCGCAGTTCACGCCGGCACCGATGCCAATGGTAGGAACAGCAGCATTGGCGGTGATCTCTGTTGCAAGTTCCGCTGGAACAGCTTCGATGACAAATGAACACACACCGGCGTTTTCGACAGCACGTGCATCAGCCAAGATTCGGTCTCGGCTACCTGATTGCGTGCCTTCTTCTCGTCCTTGCACTTTGTTCCCACCCATACGGTGATAACTCTGAGGTGTTAAGCCAATGTGTCCCATTACAGGAATGTCGGCGCGGACAATGGCCTCAATAGCTTCCTGAACATGTACGCCACCCTCGAGCTTTACGATCTCTGCACCGGCCTTAACTAAGCGTATGGCATTACGTACAGCGTCCTTTGAGGATGCTTGATACGAACCAAAAGGCAAATCACCGACAATCAAGGCTTTTGGTTTCACGGAGGCGACCATCTGGACGTGGTATTCCATCTGTTCCATTGAAACGCAGAGAGTTGTTTTCTGTCCCTGCATGACTGTCGCTACTGAATCGCCCACAAGAATCAAATCAACTCTTGCTTCATCAACAATGGAAGCAAATGTCGAGTCATAAGCGGTGACCATGGTCAACACTTCTGAAGAATTTTTGCGATCGATTAGGTGCGGTACAAGAACCTTGACGCGGGGGCTAGACATTTGCGGAATCTCCTTGAGCCCATAAGGCTATTGGTGATTCTTTAACTCACTGTTTGAGTCGTTTGTCACTTAGACGAATAGTACGCGTATCTCTGGCTCGGGGTCATGTACCAGACGTGATTCTGTATCAATCACCAACGTTGGTCGATCATTGGTATTGAACTGGCTCCAGCTCGGGTGTCCATGTGTGGCGAAGGTAACTATTTCAGATGAGAATCTGTCCGCTATTTGCGAACGTTCGTTGCCGTCACCGGTCATCATCAGTACTCCTTCAGCATCGAGATTGTCGAATG
>JBIILS010000055.1:0-8134 GCA_044232585.1 Ilumatobacteraceae bacterium | reverse complement strand
CAGGTGATGGTCGTGTTGTAGCAATTTCTGTAACAGAACGCGGTCGTCGTATTCACGGCGAAGTCAATGATCGTCGCCGCGCAATTCTGTTTTCAGTGATGAATGATTTTGAGCCAGAAGAGCGTGCTGTATTGGCTGATTTGTTAGAGCGATTCACTCTCTCAGTTGATGCAGCAATCAAAGCAAAAAAACACCGCCATCATTAGTAACGCATCACTCACAGAATGAGCGCACAAGAACAGTTCACCGCTGATGCCATGCAATATGCGCCGCAGTTGTTTTCTACTGCATTGCGCATGACACGTAATCGTTCAGACGCTGAAGATTTAGTGCAAGAGACATACATCAAAGGGTGGCGTTCGTTTCACACATTCCAAGAAGGCACAAACTTACGTGCGTGGTTGTTTCGCATTATGACAAACACATACATCAATAAGTACAACGCACAAAAACGAAAAGGTGCTGAAGTTGAACTAGATGATGTTGAAGAACTCTTCTTGTACAAGCGCTTGGGTTCCATTGATCAATCACAACTCAGCAGTTCGGCCGAAGACCAGATGCTCGAGCTTTTTACAGATGATGAAGTGAAAAACGCCCTCGAAGAATTGCCAGACGATTTCCGTATCCCGGTGCTTTTGTCAGATGTTGATGGCTTTTCCTATAAAGAAATCTCTGAAATGCTGGAAATCCCCATCGGAACCGTGATGTCCCGCCTGCATCGGGGAAGAAAAGCGATGCAAAAGATGTTGTACGAGTACGCACGTGAAAGAGGGCTCATTGTCGAGCCCCTGACAATTGAAGGAACCGGCGAGTAATCGCCAGAGCGAGCAAAGCCATCGATATGCCAAATTGCCAAGAAACACTGAAAGAGCTGGAATTGTTCCTGGATTCCGAGCTGCCGAAGGCCCGAGTTGAAGAGATCATGGTCCACCTCACCGGATGCACCGATTGCCAGGGCGCCTATGAATTCCACGCCGAATTACGCACCATTGTGCGCGCGAAGGCCAAGCGAGATCACCTGCCAGAAGGCTTCACCGACCGTCTCCTTGCCTGCTTTGGGCCAGAACCCGAATCGAAATAACCATCGAGTAATAGGTCGCGGTGGCTGCCATTGGCTACGCTAGAAGCATGTTGGCAGCGCAAGTTTGGCATTGGTGGATCGGTGTATTCCTCCTCATCGGAAGTATCGGAGCAATCATTGCAGTGGTTGCTGGCTATGTAGCCACGGTCAGCGCAAGCCGCTACCCAAACCGCCGTCAACGCCAAGCCCTCAAGCAGAAGTAACAACTTTTCTTGATCGACGATCTACTTCGTCGTTGCACTTTCCCACCTGCTGGTACCGCTGTTTCATGCGCTGTCTCGGGTGGACCCGATTCCATGGCCCTCATGCTGTTGGCCCATGCGCACGGGCTCATCGTCACTGCCATTCATGTTGACCACGGCCTGCGCGCTGAATCAGCCAGTGATATCGATGTAATCGACCCCGTTGCAGAATCACTTGGCATTTCAGTCATCGTGCATTCGGTGCAAGTGGAACATGGTCCGAACCTTGAAGCGCGAGCCCGCGCAGCCCGGTATGGCGTCATGCCAGACAACGTAATGACTGGTCACACTGCAGACGACCAAGCAGAAACGGTGCTTATCAACTTGTTGCGCGGTGCCGGAGCGCAGGGCCTTGGTGCAATGCGACCTGGTGTGTCGCGCCCCCTCTTAGCGTTGCGTCGCAGTGATACTCATGCAGTGTGTGCTGAGGCAGGAATCGCAACCATTACTGATTCCACTAATACAGACCCAAAGTTTCAGCGCAATCGCGTACGTAACGAGCTTTTGCCCCTGATGATAGAAATTTCCTTGCGCGACCCCGTGCCGCTTCTTGTTCGCAGTGCTGATGTGTTGCGCGACGACAACGACCTGCTGGAAGAACTGGCCCTGAATATCGACCCCACCGATGCCGTGGCGTTGGCAGCAGCCCCAGCCCCCCTTGCCCGCCGTGCGCTTCGCCGCTGGCTGTCAGACCCCTACCCACCAGACCTCGCCACCCTTGAGCGCATCATGGCGGTGGCCCGTGGGGAGACCTTGGCCTGCGATATTGGGGAAAATCGTGAAATTCGTCGCAGTAAACAGAGGCTCATACTGCAGTTGCTGGGGTAACTTGTTGTGCGGCCTTTTTGTTCCGCCGGACCGAGCCAACACTTTCAAGGAGACCTGAATGCCCCCGAAACTTCGCGGAAAATGGGCCCTTGGAATTACCCCTCGTAATTTCACCTGGATCATCAAGGATTGCCTTGCCATTTGTGAGCGACCAGGGGGATACGGCGACAACCATCGCCGCGTTCGTCGCCAAGAAGAAATCATCTGGCTGCGCGAGAACCATTTCGACCTCGTTGTCTCCATCATTGCTGCGCCCCACAACCTGCACGCATACGAAGAACTCAACATGCCGTACCACCATCGCCCACTCAGTGGCGCAGATGACACCGACGCCTTCTTGAAAGTGTTCTACAAAGAACTTCAGGGAATGCTTGGCCGCAACCAGAAACTCATCATTCACTCAGAAGAGGTCGGCGATCGTTTGCTCGGCATCATCGGTGGGTACATCCGCTGGAGCGGAATGATTGATGATCCGTCACAAGCCATCATCATCACCGAAAACATCGGTGGTCGCCAGCTTGATACCTGGGCTCGTGAATTGATTCTCGGAGTACACAACCTTCGGTAGATGTCCTTCGGACAACGACCACTTGGTTTGTCGATATGAAAAATCGTCGAGTACTCATCACCGGAATGGGCGGAGAACTCGGCTCACTCGTTGCAGCGCTTGCTGAAAACACAGAATGGGCCGGCGAGATTTTAGGGATTGATGTTGATCCACCGCGTCGCCTTCTCAAGCGTTCGCAATTTGTTCGTGTCGACCCAACAGAACATGACCGCATCGCAGAACTGATTCAAGATTTCAACCCGCACGTGTTGCTTCATGTTGGCGTGTGGGAACCACATGCGCGTCTTGCAACACCCGAAGCCGAAACATGCACTGCACTAGTTGCAAAAGCTGTATTCGATGCCGCACATCAAGCAGATGCATTAGAGACAGTGGTTGTGCGAAGCGGAATTGAAATGTACGGCACTGGCGCGTATTCGCCTGACATTGCTGTAGAAACAACACCTACTGCTCCGAACACTACGTACGGATACATGTGCCGCAACATTGAATCGCAAGCAACGGAACTACGTTCTGCTCGTGGCATCAATGTGTGCACGTTGCGGCTTGCACCAGTTCTTGGTGCTCACGTGCCAAGCCCGCTTGGTCGTCTTCTGCGTTTGCCTGTTATCCCCTACTACGGCATTGGTAATCCAATTTTTTGTGTTGTCGAAGACTTTGATGCAGCAACTGCATTTATTCAAGCAGCGCAACGCGATGCAGATGGCATTGTGAACATCGTTGCGAACGGAGCCATCAGTATGTTGCGCGCAACTTCCATTGGGCGTCGCGTTCCTCTTCCATCATTTGGTCCAGGTTGGTGGATGGCGAAAAACGTTTCTACATTCGCTGGTGCACCAATGCCAGACCACGTTGCAGACCTCATTCAGCACGGCCGCTTAGCTGCTAGTAACGAAGCTGCACACTTGTTGCGTTTTGCCCCACGCCACTCAACTACAGAAGTTGTGCGCAATTTGTATCTGTGGCCAAGTATCGAACGTATCCCCGCTCGCAAGCAGGTTGCATAACATGCCATTCGCAGTTGCAGCCGACGGAATACGTATTCATTACGAAGTAACTGGCATCACCAAAAGAGCACCGGTTCTATTGGTGCAAGGGCTTGGTGGCGAAAAGAATTCGTGGAACCTTCAACGCGCTGCACTTGCATTGCGTCATCGCACAGTGGCATTTGATAATCGTGGTGCTGGCAAGAGCGACAAACCAGAAGGCACATACGACCTTGAACAAATGGCAGACGACGCCATCGCAGTGCTTGATGCCGCCGGTATCGAATCCGCTCATGTTGTTGGCTTATCTATGGGCGGCGCAATTAGTCAGATCATTGCGTTGAAACACCCAAACCGTGTTCGTTCATTAACGCTTGTAGCTACTGCATGTCGCAATCATCAGTGGCGTGCAGATCTATTGCAATCCTGGGCTGATATGGCTTCAAAAGAAGGCATGGGTTCAGTTGGTAAAGAAGCAGCACGGTGGATGATTGGCCCGCGCTCTTTCCGTCGCATTCTTCCTGCTCTCGGCAGCATTGGGCCGTTGCAATTATTCAACCCCGCCAACGCATTCGTGTCGCAAGTGCAAGCGATTCTTACAACTGATGATCGTTCACTCAATGCAGATCTTGGCAATATCGAATGCCCCACAATGGTGGTCGTTGGCAACCAAGACATCCTTACTCCGCGTGGCGATGCTGAAGAGATTGCTGCGCTTATTCCAACAGCGGAATTAGTCATCATCAGTGGTGGTGCACACGGGTTACATATCGAACATGCAACTACCTTTAATCGCATCTTGCTCGAGTTCCTTGGTCGCGCTGAAAAGGTTTTTGTCCCGCACGGACACGCAGCTGCCGTAGCAGTGTGACCATGCGCATCATTGTTGTAGGCGCCGGTCTTTCTGGACTCATGGCAGCACGCCAGTGCGTCTCGCATGGTCACGAAGTAATCGTGTTCGATAAAGGCCGTGGTGTTGGCGGTCGTCTGGCCACGCGACGTATCAAAGATGCGACTCTTGATCACGGTGCACAGTTCTTCACCGTACGCAGCGACGAATTCCAGAAGCACGTAGATGATTGGCTTACTGCCGAAGTTGTACGCGAATGGTGTCGCGGATTTTCAGAAGAAGACGGGCACCCGCGTTATGTCGGTTCAAACGGAATGACATCAATCGCAAAGCATTTGGCAACCGGACTTGATGTGCGAACAAGCACGCTCGTATTTTCTCTCACTCGAGCCGAAACCGATTGGGTGATTACCACTGATGATGGTGTAGCCCATCATGCAGACCGCGTGATTCTCACAGCACCAATTCCGCAATCGTTTTCCTTAATGTTTGGTGGCGGAATAGAGATGCCCACCGAATTGCGCAACACCGACTACGACCGCACTTTGGGATTATTAGTCACGCTTGATTCCAACAATCACAATGTGTCCTCGCCAGGTGGCATGCAATTTCCTGATGATGTGTTTTCATTTATTGGCGATAACACCGCCAAGGGAATCAGTGCAGCACCCGCACTTACCTTTCATGCAAACCCTGAATGGAGCCTTGCGAACTTCGACAAGACCAATCGTGAGATTCATGATGAACTTCTTGAGGCTGCAACTCCGTGGCTCGGCACTGCCCAAGTCACTTCTAGCGAAATGAAGAAATGGCGTTTTGCAATTCCGAAGAAGTTGTGGCCAGATGCGTGTTGGGTTGATGACTCTGGCACCTTGGCAATCGCTGGCGATGCCTTTGCTGGCCCTCGCGTTGAAGGTGCAGCTCTTAGTGGGCTAGCTGCTGCCCGCGCGTTGTCGTAGTTACGAAACAGTTGCAAGTAGTGCAGCACTGGCTGCACGCATTGCGTCAGAAGTGATGCCGTTTGGCAATGCATCACACGCACGTTCAGCATCAACAACAAACGCACGAGCTTTTTCGATAGCAACATCGACGCCACCGTTCGTGCGCACAATCTTCAGCACTGTGTCGCGCTCTTCAACCGTGAGAGGCTTTCCAAGAATTGACTTCAGCGTGTCAGCGTCTGTGCCGTTCTTTGCCAACGTATGCAGTACAGGCAATGTGTACACGCCCTCTTTCATATCGTTGCCAGCTGGTTTGCCAAGTTCCTCATCTGTTGCAGTGAGATCAAGAACGTCATCGACTATTTGAAACACCATGCCGTATGCAGTGCCATACGCAGTAAGCGCATCAACAACAGCACGGTCATGACCAGCAACTAAACCACCGATGCGAGCGGCGGTGGAATACAACGCAGCAGTTTTGCCGTCAATGGAGTCGAGGTACGAATCAACTGTGCGCGCAACGTTGTACGTGTGGCGTAATTCTTCAATTTGGCCTTCGCACAGGCGGCCGATAGTGCGGGCTAACAATCCGGCAACTTCGGTGCCCAAAGATGCGGCAATTTCAGAGGCCTTTGCCAACAAAAAGTCACCAGCCAAAATGGCTTGCAGGTTGCCCCAGCGTGCGTTCACAGTTTCAACTCCGCGGCGCAAATCAGATTCATCCATCACGTCGTCGTGGTACAGAGAACCAAGGTGAACAAGTTCACACGAAATGCCACCGGCAATAGCTTCTTCGGTGGCAACTTTGTCGTTACCCACTTGGGATCCGATAATCGTGAAAACAGGGCGCAACCGCTTCCCACCTGCCGAGATGAGATGTGACGCAATTTCGGTCATATACGCGTCATTTGTGGTGACCGATGCCACCAGGGCCTTTTCCACCCGTTGGCGGTCGTTTTCCATAAAAGGCAGCGACAGAAGCGGCGACATAATCACAGTTTTTAGACTACGGGTTCCGCAGGGGTACTCATGCGCCGTACCGATACACTTTCTTTCAATATCCACCGATTCCGAATGGGGTGGCCCCACATGTTTGAACGCTTTACAGATCGTGCCCGCAGGGTTGTAGTGCTTGCCCAAGAAGAGGCACGCCTTCTCAATCACTCGTACATAGGTACTGAGCATATTTTGCTCGGATTAATCCATGAAGGTGAAGGCGTTGCAGCAAAGGCACTTGAGTCTTTGTCCATCTCTCTTGATGCAGTGCGTGCTCAGGTTGAAGAGATCATCGGCCAAGGTGGTTCGTCACCTTCAGGCCACATTCCTTTCACTCCGCGTGCAAAGAAAGTTCTCGAACTTTCTTTGCGTGAAGCTCTTCAACTCGGTCACAACTACATCGGTACCGAGCACATCCTTCTTGGTCTTCTTCGCGAAGGTGAAGGCGTTGCAACTCAAGTTCTCGTGAAGTTGGGTGCCGATCTCGGCAAAGTTCGTCAGCAAGTTATTCAGTTGCTCTCTGGTTATCAGGGACCCGGAACTAAAGGTGAAGCTGCCGGTAGTGCAGCAGCCCCAGGCAACAAAGATGAACCAGGCGACAAAGGCGGAAGCCAAGTTCTCGATCAGTTCGGTCGCAACCTCACTCAGCTAGCGCGCGAAAAGAAACTCGACCCAGTCATTGGTCGTACTCGCGAACTTGAACGTGTGATGCAGATTCTTTCTCGCCGCACAAAGAACAACCCTGTTCTTATCGGTGAGCCTGGTGTTGGTAAAACAGCAATCGTTGAAGGCCTCGCACAGAAAATTGTTTCTGGCGACATTCCTGAAACTTTGAAAGACAAGCAGCTCTACACACTTGACCTTGGTGCACTTGTTGCAGGTAGCCGTTACCGCGGTGACTTCGAAGAGCGTCTCAAGAAAGTTCTCAAAGAAATCAAGACACGTGGCGACATTGTTTTGTTCATCGACGAAATCCACACACTCGTAGGTGCTGGTGCTGCTGAAGGCGCTATCGATGCCGCAAGCATTCTCAAGCCAATGCTTGCACGTGGCGAATTGCAGACAATCGGTGCAACAACAACTGACGAATACCGCAAGCATCTTGAAAAAGATCCTGCACTCGAGCGTCGTTTCCAGCCTGTAAAGGTTGAAGAGCCAACTGTTGCTCACACAATCGAAATTCTCAAGGGTGTTCGTGACAAGTACGAAACTCATCACCGCGTCACAATTACCGACCAAGCAATCGTTGCTTCAGCCAACTTGGCCGACCGTTATATTGCTGATCGTTTCTTGCCAGACAAAGCAATCGACCTTATTGACGAAGCTGGTTCACGTCTTCGCATCAAGCGCATGCAAACACCTCCAGATCTCAAAGATCTTGAGAACCGCGTGTCTGAAGTGCAAGAAGCAAAGAAGAAGGCAATCGAAGACCAGCGCTTCGAAGAAGCTGGCCGTTTGCGCGACCAAGAGCGTTCATTGCTCGAAGAGAAGTCTGAAAAAGAAGCTGAAATCAAGGCATCTGGCATCAACTTGTTCGACGAAGTCGACGAGGAAGCAATTGCCGAAGTACTCAGCATCTGGACCGGTATTCCTGTGTACAAACTCACAGAAGAAGAAACCGCAAAGCTTCTCAACATGGAAG
>JBIILS010000008.1:0-29163 GCA_044232585.1 Ilumatobacteraceae bacterium | reverse complement strand
GTGTACGGCAACTGCCAACTGAACATCGGACCAGAGGACTTGGTGCATCTTGGCCCTGTGCTTCGTTTAGTTATTGGCGACGATGTGCGTAGTGCACGGATGACATCTCATTTTGCCGACATTGATGGTGGCGCTATTGGCGCTGTCACGGATTCATACGGCATGGTGGCCTTAGCTGTCGACAGAGGGTCTGCTGGCGAAGTGCTGCGAATCGGCGCCGGTGACGGTGTCTATATCTATGCGGGACAAGCAGATGGAGCCACGTCTGCAGTCTCCATCCGGCCAGCGAAGTAAGGTAACGGCGTGCGCCCTGCAACAACATTGACCGTCGCCCTCCTTATCGGGGTCATTATGGCATCGGGCATAATCAGTCTTTTGATGATGAAATAAGGATCACAACAATATGAATCTTGCTCATATTCTCGATGCACACCCCGATTCATCTACTGCATTAGTAAGTCGCGGTCGCAGCACTACCTACGGAACATTGCGTCAACAAATCGCCAGTATGCGCGGTGCACTATTACGAGAAAATGTTGGCAAGGGCGATGTTGTTGCACTGTTATGTGGCAATAGTCGTTATTTCGTTGTTTCATATTTTGCAGCTATCGGCATCGGCGCAATCATCGCGCCACTGAATCCCACTAGCCCTGCGCCGGAAATTGAAGGCGAGCTTCTTGTCATTAAACCGACTGTTGTTGTCGTAGAACCTTCTGCAACTGCAGCATGGGAACAAATTCCGGCGGTTACATCATCTGCAGTGCGTGTGGTTGTTGGTACTGAAGGACATTCCATTCCAGGGGCTCTCACAATTGATGACATGTTGTCGGGGCCGCCTGCCGACATCATTGAAGTTGAAGCTTCGCATCCAGCTGCCTACATGTTCACTAGTGGTACTGCCGGTTCACCTAAAGCCGCAGTGTTGACGCACAACAATTTGCTTACCAATATTCGTCAAGCAAATGTTGCCGAACACATTGGGCCTGACGATGTCACGTTTGGTGTTTTGCCGTTGTTTCATATTTTTGGTCTCAACGTTGTCCTCGGCACGACTTTTGCTGGCGGAGGTTGTGTGGTGTTGGTGCAGAGATTTGATCCGGTATCGGCAATGGAGACAATCGCTGAACGTCAAGTCACTGTGATACCAGGTGCTCCAAGTATGTGGATGGCGTTAGCGCAACTTGATCACCCAACACCAAACGGGTTCGCGGGAGTGCGCATTGCATTATCTGGTGCTGCGAAATTGCCAGAACAAATCAGTCAATCAATTAGCGCTCGTTTCGGACTTCAAGTTCATGAAGGATACGGACTTACTGAAGCTGCACCCGTCGTGACTACATCAATTGGCCTTGCATGGATACCTGGTTCTATTGGTCGAACTGTTCCCGGAATTGAACTTCGTTTAGTTGATGAAAACGGTGATGACGTTCTTGTTGGAGACAGCGGAGAAATATGGATTCGTGGTGAAAACATCTTCGCTGGGTATCTCGATGATCCTGAAGCAACAGCACGAGTGTTAACGCGTGATGGTTGGTTGCGTACTGGCGACATTGCTGTTGTCGACGAAGACGGACATTTGTACATGGTTGACCGATTGAAAGACCTCATCATCGTGTCAGGCTTCAATGTTTTCCCAGCTGAAGTAGAAGGCGTTCTCGCCGTACATCCTGATATTGCTGAAGTGGTCGTAGTGGGAACACCGCATCCGCATACTGGTGAAGCTGTGCGCGCATATGTTGTTACTCGTAACGGTGTGCATCTTGATGAAGATGCAATTATCGATTACTGCCGTACAAAATTGGCACGATACAAGTGCCCATCAAAGGTTTTGTTCGTTGATGCGCTGCCGCGCAATCTCACCGGAAAAGTTCAGCGCTTCGCTTTACGGTAGGTGATTGTGTGGCAGTACTTGCCACCAAGAACCCTGCAAACAAAATTGCAATGCCCACCATGAGCGTTACCGCAAATGCTGTGTCTTTGCCTAGGCGTCCAGACAGTGTTCCGCTGGCAGACAACGTGGCTGCACCGAGTGCAATAAGAGCATTACCGATAGCAAGTTTCGGAGCAGATGTCACATGACGTTGAACGGTTGATGACAGTGCAGGGTTTGCGCCACGTAGCAATCGCCATACCGACCAGATGGCACCACCAAAAATGACGAGAGCGGGAATTGATGAACCGACAGCGGCAAGAACACGGGGTAGTGCCGAAAAGAGGTCACTGCCCTTAGGCATCTCTGTTGGATTGATGGCGTCCTTCATTGGTGCAGTCAGGATGATGCCGGCTGAAAATCCGCTGAAGACCAAAAGGCACTGCGAGACAATGCGGCCAGTTCGTTGGCCAGCCAAGAGATAGATGGTGCCAAGTGCAAGCCACGGAACATTGATGACGGCTCCGAAGAGGAAAAAGACTCGAAATGAGGACGAACTCCAGCCCCGAGCTTCAGCCCACCACAGCGCTAGAGCAGCGATGGCGAATAGGCCGAGAGCAATAGTCCAGGCCAATTCGTGGGGGCGATGCCTGCGTAACCAACGGTCAAAGGTGCTGAGACCAAAGGCCACAGCGATTATGAAGGAGGCTGCGGCGAGGGCCGTATTGAGGGTCACAGTCCCAATGCTAGGCGTGAGGCTATGGACTTCGTGAAATCATGCACGAAGTAATAGCGTGGAGTTGCATGTCGGAATCCCCCCGCCGCCGAATCCCAGAAGCTGCCCTCGGGCGCCTTCCCATATATTTGCGCATTCTCGTTGAACTCGGCCACGAAAATGTTGCGCAAGCGTCAAGTGAACAACTTGCTGAACTAGCAGGAGTCAATGCTGCAAAGGTGCGCAAAGATTTGTCGTACCTCGGCACGTACGGCACTCGAGGCGTTGGCTATGAAGTGCAATTTCTCACTGTGCAGATCCAACGTGAACTTGGTCTGAACCAGGCATGGCCAGTCGTCATTGTCGGCGCTGGAAACTTGGGCCAAGCAATGGCGAACTTCACCGGCATCGCAGAGCGCGGTTTTCACATCGTTGGTGTTGTCGACAAAGACGAATCAAAAATTGGTACGCATGTCGGTGGCGTCAGCGTCTCTCACGTTGACTCACTGTCTCAATTGGTGCAACTGCACAAGGTGAGCATTGGAATCATTGCGACTCCTGCTGTTCATGCCCAAGACGCGGCCGATGCACTTGTACGTGCGGGCATTGGTTCCATCATGAACTTTGCTCCGACAATTTTGTCTGTGCCCCGTGATGTGCACGTGCGCAAAGTTGATCTTGCACTTGAGTTACAAATTCTTAGTTATTACGAAGACTGCCGTAATGGCAACTTACGCGACGTTCCTACCGATGGCCGCATAGATCCTGTGAGCGCGTAACTCAATATGTCAATTGTTGTTCTTGGGGTTAACTACCACACGAGTCCGGTCACATTGCTTGAGAAAGTAATGATTCCAGTTCCCGCAATGTCAGAGGCATTGCGTGCTCTCTCAAACCATAGTGACATTCGTGAAGTTGTAGTTCTGTCTACCTGCAACCGCACTGAGGTGTATGCAGTAGCCGAACGGTTCCATGCTGCCCACACTGACATTCTTGAATTTCTATGTGCAACAAGTGGATTAAGCGCTGACGAAATCACACCGCACTTGTATAGCCAATTTGATGATGATGCAGTTGTGCATCTCTTTGAAGTTGCTGCTGGAATTGATTCAGCAATTCTTGGTGAAACTGAGATTGTTGGTCAAGTGCGCGATGCATGGGATTTTGCAATGAAGCAAGGCACTTCGCGCAGCACGTTGAATCTTCTGTTCCGTTATGCACTCGAATCTGGAAAGCGCGCCAGAACAGAAACTGGAATTAGTCGCTCTACGGCGTCTGTTGCGCATGCAGCTGTTGAGATGGCCGAGGAAATTCTCGGAACACTCAGTGGTAAACGAGTTCTCGTTGTCGGTGCTGGTGAAATGGGAGAAGGAGTCGCCGGTGCCTTGTCTCGCGCCGGCACAGAAAGCATTACCGTTTTGAATCGCACTGCTGCTCGTGCAGAAGCACTCGCAGAAAAAATTGGTGCTCGAGTTTCTGAATTTGAAAGTCTCGAAACAGAATTAGTTGAAGCAGATGTTGTTTTGGCGTGCACTGGTGCTGGTGGAGTCATCATTGATCACGAGCTAATGACTCGCGTTCGAAATGGAGTCTCTACTCCAATACTTGTTGTTGACATTGCTTTGCCACGTGACGTTGCTGCCAGTGTTGCTGAATTGCCAGGCGTGACACTGCGAGATCTCGATCATCTCAGTGATTGGGCGCAACGTGGGATTGACAAGCGAGCATCTGAAGTTGGACAAGTACGTGAAATTATTGGTGAAGAGGTGAAGCGCTTCCTTCTTGACCAGACACAACGTCAGGCAGCGCCACTTGTTGCTCAATTGCGTGAAGTAGTTGAATCAATTCGTACAGCCGAGATGGATCGATTCGAGTCCGCCTTGGCAGCAATGACACCAGAGCAGCGAGAACTAGTGGAATCCATCTCTCACGGCATCATCAACAAAATGCTTCATGCTCCTTCCGTGCGCCTTCGTGAGGCTGCCGGAACCCCACAAGGAGAACGACTGTCAGCTGCGGTCCGAGATTTGTTTAGTCTCGACTAAGAACTCCTATGACAACTATCCGCATCGCCACACGCTCTAGCGCGCAAGCACGCACTCAGGCCGAGGCGGTTGGCGCATTATTGACAGCTGCCCGTGCAGGAGTTGTAGTCGAATACGTGTTTGTTGATACGCAAGGCGACATCAACGCCACCACGCCGTTACATCTCATGGGTGGCCAAGGAGTTTTTGTAAAGGAAGTGCAACGCGCAGTGCTTGAAAACCGTGCGGATGTTGCTGTGCACTCTGCGAAAGATTTGCCATCGCAAAACGCTGACGGACTTTTCATTGGCGCAATTGGCGAACGTCGAACTGCGAATGATGCACTGGTAGGAAAACGATTAGAAGAACTTGCAGTTGGCGCCACTATTGCCACTGGCTCAGTTCGTCGTCGTGCACAACTTATGCGCATACGTCCTGACCTACAGTTCGTAGACCTTCGCGGAAACATCCAAACTCGCTTGTCAAAGATTCCTGATGGCGGTGCAATAGTTATGGCAGTTGCAGCGCTAGAAATTCTCGGCATGACATCTCATGTTGCTGAAGTTCTTGATCTTGATGTTGCTGTGCCGATGGTTGGACAGGGAAGTGTTGCAGTTGAGGCGCGAACTGACGACGCAGAAACTCGTGCAATTCTTGCGCTTATTGATCATGCTGCAAGTCGTCGTGCGGTCGAGACAGAGCGTGCGTTCTTAGCCGAACTTGGTGCTGGTTGTTCACTGCCGGTTGGTGCGCATTTGTCAAGCGATGGAGTATTTCGTGCATTTATGGCGAACGATGATTTCAGCGACTCTGTACAGATTGTCGGGTCCATTGGTGATTCAGACGACAATCGCGTTGTAGGAATAACTGCGGCAATTGAGTGTCGCTCTCGACTCGCAAAGCCACGTAGCTAACGCACATGGGTAGTCCTCTTGATAATCGTTCAGTCGTTATCACTCGATCTATTTCACAAAACGAATCGTTACGCCGACTATTGGAAGGCCGCGGTGCGCGGGTAGTTGAAGTTCCGCTCATCGCAATTACTGAACCTGAAGACGAGGGACGCGAGCGCGATGAAGTGCTTCAGCATTTTGATGACTTTGATTGGATAGTTGTGACATCACCAAATGGTGCAGATTGTGTAGCGCCGTTCATTGTTGCTGCCCATGCTGCCGGCGATGCAAAACGATTTCCCTCTCTCGCTGCCGTTGGTGAAGCGACGGCACGTTCGCTTGGTGTTGCAGTCACGATGACAGCGAATCCTGCACGAGCGGAAGTTCTTGCTGAACAGTTTCCGAACGGCACGGGAACAGTTCTGGTTGTGCAAGGAAACTTGGCAGATGATTCGCTAAGTAGTTCGCTGAGCGCAAAAGGTTGGACAGTGACTCAGGTAGTTGCGTACCGCACTGTGCAATTACGACCAACACGAGAAATGATGCTGCCGGCAATGACCGCAGATGTATTGCTCCTCGCATCGGGCAGTGCAGCAACTGCATGGTTCGATGCATTCGGAACAACGACGCCACCATTTGTGGTGGCAATGGGGCCATCAACTGCCAAGGTCGCTGCGGCCCTTGGAATTGACGTTTCAGCCGTAGCGCCCGAGCAAACACTTGAATCAATGATTCAGACCGCGGAAAGAGTGCTCGCCGACGCGTAACCCGTGTTGCCTGTCGTTGCTGGGGCCATAGCCCATAGCATTACAGGGTGGCTTTCCCCGTTTCACGCCCTCGCCGACTGCGCACCACTCACGCCATGCGTGAACTGATTGCTGAGACTCGCCTTCATGTCTCAGATCTTGTAGCGCCGTTGTTTGTGCGCGAAGGGATTACTGCCCCACAGCCGATTGTGTCGCTTCCCGGGGTTGTACAGCACACCCGTGAATCTCTGGTGACTGAAGTGCTTGCGTTGCGCGATCTCGGCGTGCGCGCTGTGATTTTGTTTGGGATTCCTGTTGAAAAGGATGCAGTTGGCTCTGGTGCATATGACCCGAACGGCATTGTTCAGGTGGCGCTTCGCGACCTGCGGGCAGCAGTGGGCGATGACATGGTCATCATGGCTGATCTATGTGTTGATGAGTACACGTCTCACGGGCACTGCGGAATCGTCGGGCCGGACGGCGACGTGGATAATGATGCGACGCTCGCCATTTATTGCAAAGCAGCGCTGGCACAAGCAGAAGCCGGAGCCCATGTTGTGGCACCGAGCGGCATGATGGATGGACAAGTGGGGGCTATTCGAGCTGCACTTGACGGAGCTGGGCATCAGAATGTGGCAATTATGGCCTATTCAGCCAAATATGCCTCGGCCCTGTACGGACCATTTCGTGACGCAGTTGATGTGCAAATCGCTGGTGGGGGTCACCGTAAGGGGTACCAACAGGATTGGCGTAACACCCGCGAGTCGATGCGCGAGGTTTTTGAAGATCTGGAACAAGGTGCAGACATTGTGATGATCAAGCCCGCGCTCTCGTATCTCGATGTTATTTCTCATGTGCGTGGGGCTGTTGATGTACCTGTGGCCGCGTATCACGTCAGTGGCGAATACGCCATGATCAAGGCTGCTGCTGAACGTGGATGGATTGATCATGACGCAGTTGCACTTGAGCAATTGACAGCAATAAAGCGTGCAGGTGCTGACATTATTCTCACGTATCTCACGCGCTGGTTCGCTGAATATTCTTCTTAAGGAAACACGTCATGAATTCACCAATACCTCTTTGTGATGCCAAAGCGTGTACCGCTGCGGGCTGTACTGCAACTGTTTGTCGCGGCATCGGACTTGCCTCGAACCAAGTTTTATTCGACCGTTCTGCACAGGTAATTCCTGGTGGTGTCAACTCTTCCATTCGTGCGTTTAAGGCAGTTGGCGGAACACCATACGTTGTGTCTCGTGCTGAAGGTGCGTTTGTGTATGACGTTGAAGGCAACGAACTTATTGACTTGGTACAAAGTTACGGCGCCATCATTCTTGGACACGCACATCCAAAAGTAACTGAAGCAATTCGCAGTGCAGCCGGAGACGGAACTTCCTACGGTGCACCAACTCCTCGAGAAATGAAACTGGCAGAAGCAATTTCAGAACGTGTTCCCTCATGTGAACGAGTTCGTTTCATGAATAGTGGAACAGAAGCAACAAGTACTGCAGTGCGTTTGGCACGAGGGGCAACCGGACGTAAGCGCATTGTTACTTTTCACGGAAACTTTCACGGTGCGACTGATGCGTTGTTGGCTGCAGGTGGAAGCGGATTAGCAACACTTGGATTACCAGGTACTGCTGGTGTACCCGAAGAGGCTGTTGCAAACACTTGGGTATTGCCGTACAACGTTGTGCCAAAACTTGATAACGATGTTGCTGCAGTTTTCGTAGAACCTGTCGCTGCAAACATGGGATTAGTTTCACCAGCTCCAGGATTTCTTGAAGGGCTTCGTGCAGAGTGTGATCGCGTTGGTGCGCTACTTGTATTTGATGAAGTGATTACAGGATTCCGTCTTGGTTCAGGTGGCGCGCAAGCTAAATACGATGTGAAGCCAGACCTCACGTGTTTCGGAAAAGTGATTGGTGGTGGATTACCAATCGGTGCAGTTGGTGGTCGATGCGACATCATGGAAAATCTCACACCACTTGGTTCTGTGTTTCATGCCGGAACTCTTGCGGGAAATCCACTTGCAACTGCCGCAGGTCTTGCAGCGCTAAATGAATTGTCTGATGACGTGTATATGGAATTGTCGGCGCGTGCGCGTTTTACATCTGCGATGTTGCGTGATGCGTGTAGCGATGCAGGAATTCCTGCACAGTTTCCTGTAGTCGGAACTTTGATCGGAATGTATTTCGGCAATGCACTGGGAACAAAGACCCCAACAAATTTTGCAGAGGCTCAAACAACTGATGAAGCGTTGTACGCCAAAGTATTCCATGCGTTGTTACGCGGCGGCGTTGCATTGGCACCCGGAGCATATGAGGCTGTATTTGTTGGTCTTTCTCACACCGATTCGGTTCTTGACCAACTTGCAGTTCGCGTATCTTCGGCACTGAAAGGCCTCATGAATTGAGTCGGCGAATTCTTGCCATTCTTCTTGCAGTGCTTGTCGCAGCAATTGTTCTTTTTGCTACACGAGATTCGTCATCAGAAATTTCTGTGACTCAAACTCTTCGTACAGTCGATTTAGTTGCGAGTGTTAATTCAATCAATGTTGATTCTGGATGGTCACAAGAAAGCGGTGTTACTCGTGGCGGTGCTATGCGTATGTCTCTTGATGACTTACGTGTGTTGACAGTGCAAGAAGGAACCTTGGCAGCAGATTATGGTTCGACATCCGCATGTACTGATTTTGTGAAACCAAATGCATGTGTACTTTTGGCGGACATGTTGGGAGACGCTGTTGTCTGGTTTGCACTCGTGCCCTCAGATGCGCTTGCTGGTCGTGAGCTCCTAACTTTGCCAGGCTTAGTAGACATGCGTGCGAACGGAGACGAAGGAATACTTCGAAATGGTTGGGTGGTGAAGTTAGCTACGCCAGTGAAGAGAGAGTGTGGCGATTCGCCAACTTCGTCACTACGTGATTTCATCACGCGCTTTCCTGATCAACTCAGTAAGTCAATTATGAATCTCACTACAGACAACGTTGTGTCTGTGAAGTGCAAATAGTTATTTGCTAATTGAAGCGCGAGGCTTGGTGCCTACGGTGCCTGGTTTTTCAGCAAGCATTGCGAAGTCTTTTTCAATACTGTCGAAAGTTGAACTTCCAGCTTCTAAAGCTTTGAAAATTTCAGAATCTGGTGAACACCATGTCTCGTACTCTGACATCCACTCTTCGCTTGCAGGATCTGCACCAGAAGTTGTGTAGCGCACATGGCAAACGACTGAGAGAATTTCTGCTTCTGTAAGAGCACCACCAACTTTTTCGCCTTGCATTGGCATCGGGTTCCCGTTGTATGACAATGGCGCGTGCGCACCACCTTCACGCTTCGGATTGCCGTAGAGCTTGAGGCCAGCAGCGACGTACTCTTGGCTTCCGGTGTACACGAAGTTCAACATGTCTTCGATGTGTGGGAATGTCTTCATGACTTCACCTTGATACAAAACACGACCTGCTCCACCAGCACCGTCTGCTCCGTGACAACCTGCACATGAACCATAGGTAGCAGCGCCGATTGACATTGGACCAGCAACCACTTTTTCAGCGGGCTTCAGTGCAATGAGGTACAACATTGCCCAAGCGGGGAGTAGTGCCAAAGTCGTCATTGCCCAGAATGGGATCTTCTTGCGTGTCTTTGCAGCAACAACGTAGGCAGGATCTTGAACGACAGCCTTTGGAGCCGGAGCTTCTTTTGCCTTCGCTGGTGCAGCTGATGCTGCGGGTGTTGCCACTGCTGGTGAGCTGTCACTTGTGCTCTCACCAGACGCTTCTGAACGTCGTGCTTTAGAGCGATTCAGTAGGTGCTCGGGAATCTCGGTCACTGCGCTTACCTCTCGGGGAGACCTGTCAGGCCTCTAAGAGGGCGGGGTGCCCTCAGATGCAATGCCTGACCCCTCCACGATAGACAAACATCCCCTCGTGTGAGTAATCATCTGCCAAGAGTCGGAAAGTTTGTTCCGGGAACACAACCGAAAGCCCCATTGAAAAGTGCACAATGGCACAACCTCGATGCGAAGAATCGTTCAAAAATCATGGGAATTCGTCACATTCAGAAAATGGGACTTCTGCCTCGGTGGTGACTAGTCTTTTAGGTACTTCGGAACTAGCCCCATGACCCAACCGTCACTAGGTTCGATGTAGAAGAATCGGTCATGATCTCGATTGACATACTCAGATGGCCAGGAGTTAACCAGGCTTTTTTGTTTTCTCTTGTCATCACAACTGCGATGGCTCTCATTGTGATTCCATTCGGCAAACGACGCCCTGTTGGAACAGACACAACATGGGGTGAAGCCATGATCGGCTCGGTTTATACCTTTTTCGTTTTGTTTCTTGCATTTGGTGTCGTTCCGCACCAGTTCCTAGACCATGCAGACAAAGACCTCGGTTGGCGTAAAGACAAATTGCTGCTTGGGCCTTTTGACATCTTGAAGCCAAAGGCTTTTGGCGGAAATTTCCCGATGACTATTAGTTATGAAGCTGTGCGCGACGTCCTGACCATCGTTATCCATGTGTATTTCATTGCTCTCATGATTTTTCTGTTTGTTTGGTGGCAGAAGCGCGGAGAGCGTGGCGCGAAAGAGATCGAAGTATCAACCTACGGTCGTCCTTTGGTGAAGAAGAGCTAAAAACCCATGGCACGTACAGACGCAAACCCACCAATGCCCGAATGGTCAACTGAGTATCAACTCGTTGAGGTGGATGCTGATTACCTCGGCAAGGCTGTCAAACCAAAGCAGTTCATTCATATTGATCAAAGTGAATGCATCATGTGTGAAGGTTGCGTAGATATCTGTCCGTGGAAGTGCATCCACATGGTGACGCCCGATGCAATCTCAGAGGCACAAGACACCGAAATGCCCGGTTCAGATCCGTCTGACAACGTTCTCTTCATCATTGACGATGATGTGTGCACTCGTTGCGCACTCTGTGTCGACCGTTGCCCAACAGGAGTAATCATCTTGGGCAAAGTTGGCGCACCAGATCCAGATGGCGATAGTCATATTCGAACCAATAACCATGGCTACGGCTATGGAATGCGACTCTGAGGTAAAGGCCCATGGCAAAAGTTCTTGACAATCCACGTCCAACTCTCAAAGAGCGGGCAGCCAAATTAGGCAATCAAATGCAGGGAAGTCAGGCATGGAATGCAATTTTCCGTCCTGGTTCAATCTTCCGTAAGGGTTACACAGACAGTCCGCGTAACCGCTCGTACGTCATCATGAACTCGGTGCTCTATCACTTGCACCCAGTCAAGGTAAAGCGTCACGCGGTCAAGGTTAGTTACACGCTGTGCCTTGGTGGTCTTAGTTTCTTCTTGTTCATTTTGCTAACAGTTACGGGCATTTTCTTGATGTTCTTCTACCGCCCAACAGGTGCTGCAGCGTGGCAAGACATTCAAACGTTGCAGACTTCTGTGACGTTCGGTCTTCTTGTTCGAAACATGCACCGATGGGGAGCACACCTCATGGTGCTCTCAACATTCCTTCACATGTCTCGCGTTTTTTACCACGGTGCATACAAAGCTCCTCGTGAATTCAACTGGGTTATTGGTGTTGTGTTGTTGACGCTCACCTTGCTCCTTTCATTCACGGGTTACTTGTTGCCGTGGGACCAGTTAGCTCTATGGGCTGTAACCGTTGGTACCAACATGATGGGTTACACACCAGTGTTCGGATCGCAAGTGCGATTCGTACTGCTAGGTGGAGTTGAAATTGGTTCCGAAACATTGCTTCGTTGGTACGTATTGCACGTACTACTGCTTCCATTCGTCATCGTTATCTTTATGGCCATTCACTTCTGGCGTGTTCGTAAAGACGGCGGAATTTCTGGACCTTTGTGATCGAGAGGACATGTAATGACTGAAATACCTGAACATCTTCTAAAGCGAGCAAAAGCTGCTCGTGACAAGGCGGCTGATGATGCCGCTGCACCATCAGCCGACGCTGGTGACTCACGCATACCTGACCACTTACTCGAGCGCAGCAAAGCTGCTCGCGGAGACGGTGGCGCGGTAGCAGTGGCAGAAAAAGCCTCAGCAGTTGTGACTGCAGCGCCTTCAGCTGGATTACCAGTTGGCGCTGGTCCTGGTGGACACACACAACGTTTATTGACCGTTGTTAAATCTGGTTCTATTCAAGAAACTAAAGCAGCACCAGTAGACAAAGTTCATACGTGGCCTCACTTGTTGGCAGTCGAATTTGTTGCAGCACTCGCATGCACTGCATTTTTGTTCGTCTTCTCGTGGGTTGTAAACGCACCACTGATGCATGCAGCAGACTTCAACAAAACCCCGAACCCATCAAAGGCTCCTTGGTACTTCCTCGGATTGCAGGAACTTCTCACCATGTTCCACCCACTGGTTGCTGGCGTAACGCTTCCAGGAATGGGCCTTGTTGTTCTTATCTTGGCGCCATTCGTTGACAAGAATCCTTCGAACAGACCAGAAGATCGCAAGTGGATGACATCAATGTTCACCTTGTTCCTGATGTTCTGGGCAGTACTCGTGATCATTGGTTCATTCTTCCGCGGCCCTGGTTTCAACTTCATCTTCCCATGGCGTGACGGAATCTTCTTTGAATTGTGATGAAGACAATGAATACCCCCAACAACATTCGACGTAACAACGCTGAAGCAAGGAACGAAAAGTCATGAGCACCGGAATTGTCATCGCAATCGTTGTCATCGCAGCGATCATCTTTGGTCTGATTGTTGTTCTTACAACGTCACGTACTTCTGAAGTTCGCGGCGCAGGCGCACTGTCTCGCGAGACTCGTTCTCGCAACACAAAGGCAAACATTTCAGACGCCGCACCGACCGGGCGCGAAGTAGAAGCTCAAGCTTCTGTTCGTTCGACATCACTTGTCAAAGCAGCACCTGTTGAAGTAGCTCCGTGGGTTGCACCCGATGAAGAAGCACTGGGCGTCTCACGCCGCATGTTCTTTAACCGTGCAACTGTTACCTTGCTGTCTGTCAGCGTTGGTGCATTCGGAGCTTCAGTAGTTGGCTTTCTCTGGAAAGGTGCCGAAGGCGGATTTGGTTCCAAAATCAATGCAGGAAAAGTTGACGACGTCATTCAATTGATTCGTCAGAACAAGGGTTTCTTGTATTTGGCGGAAGCACGCGCTTGGGTGACCGAGTATCCAAAAGATGCTCTCGGCAAAGGCCAAGCTGTTTACAGCGGTCAGGCTCCTGTGTTTACTGGAATGCAAGCGGGCATTGTTGCGCTGTATCAAAAGTGTCCTCACCTTGGCTGTCGAGTTCCTGAGTGCAAGAGCTCGCAGTGGTTTGAATGCCCATGTCACGGATCTACCTACAACCGTGTTGGTGAAAAAAAGGGAGGACCAGCTCCTCGTGGAATGGACCGTTTCGGCGTAGGCATTACCAATGGTGTTCTCATGATTGATACCGGAGCAGTGTTTGCTGGACCATCAATTGGAATCAACACCACTGGTCAAGAAGCTGAAGGACCACACTGTGTCGGCGGAGGACACTAAACATGATTGCATCAACTAGTACCTCCATTGCTTGGATAATTCTTCTCATCTCGCTTGCGGGATGGGCGTTCTACGCCTTTTCTAACATTCGGTCATCGCGTAGCGAAATTGGGTCAGAACAAAAACTTGCTGCTAACCGCAAGCCCTATTACGACGATGAAGTTCTCGAAGGGCCGCGTCTCGAGCGTGTTCAAATTCTGGGTCTTTTGTTCCTCGTCATCATCACAATTTCTTTGCCTCTCTATTGGGTCCTTGAGCCTGGTCGCACAGCCGGCGCGGAATTCGGTTTCGAAAAGCGTTTCACCAAATGGGGAGCAGAGATTTTTGCTCCTACTGCTGACGGTGGGTTTAACTGCGCAGGTTGTCACGGCGGTATGAAAGCAACCGGTGGCGTTGCCGAATATGCAATTACTGATCCAAAAACTGGTGAAGTGAAGTCAGTGTCATGGAAAGCGCCAGCTTTAAACACAGTGATGTATCGCTACTCAGACGATGAATTCCGCTTCATCTTGAACTATGGCCGTCCGTTCTCACCAATGTCTGCTTGGGGAATCATTGGTGGTGGTCCACTGACTGATCAGAATGTCACCACAGTTCTTGAATATGTGAAATCAATTCAGATCCCGCAAGATAACTGCGTGGAGACACGAGGCCCGTTCAACCCAACATGTGTTGACGGAGAATTGCCTGAAGCAGAAAACAAAGCGATTATGGCCGAAGCACAGCGTCAAGTAGATAGTGGTGCCCACGCAACTATTGGTGAGGCACTTTTCAATCTCAGTCTTAATTCGGGCGCGTACTCATGCGCCCGTTGCCATACAACGGGATGGTCGTACGACGATCCGCAAGCAACCGGCGGCGGAGCTTTTGGGCCCAACCTCACAGGTGGTTCTTCAGTTCGCCAGTTCCCGAATCAGGCAGACATGATCGCGTTTATTAGTAACGGCTCAGAATTAGGCAAGCGTTACGGAGAACAAGGTCAAGGAGGCGGTCGAATGCCAGCCTTTGGCCAGGTGTACACAGACGAACAACTGAAGTTGATCGTGGAATACGTTCGGAGTTTGTGATGTTGTCAGCGCTACTTGCAGTCAGTTGGGAACCAGAGATCCGCGGATGGATCATCGTCATCATCAGCGTTGTGGTTTTGATGGGTTCTACGTATCTCATCTTGGGCACAAACCTCGGCGCACGCCTTGGTTTTTTGGTGGCTCTGACTGGACTTGCCGGATGGATGATGTCGATGGCCATAGTTTGGGCGATCTACGGAATCGGATTAAAAGGACCAGAGCCGACATGGCATCCGAGTGAACCAATCACCATTGTTCGTGATGGAGCACTTCTGAACCGAACAGAAATTGTGGAGGGCTCAAGTGACCTCAAGGGTCTTGGTTCTGTCGCTGCAGCAAAAAAGATTTCTGATCAACTAGTGGCTGAAGGATGGGAATCTCTTGCGGAATCTAATCCGCAGCGTGGCCAGGCAGTCGCCTCAGCTGATGAAATCATTCAGAATGAAGCAAAAGAATTAGCAGCCGGAGAATATGTAGCAGTTGCTGTGTATGACAAGGGCGGCGAGCGGTTTCCGAAACTCGGAGACTCTCTTGACTTCTTGGCGTTCAAGCACAAACCGAGGTATGCAATTGTAGAAATTGCACCGCTAGTTCCTCAGCGTGCAGAACCTGGTCGCGCACCTGCTCGTGCCCAGATTGATGAAGCTCAGCCTCACCGCTACGTAGTGATGATTCGTGATTTGGGTGCAAAGCGTCGCCCGGCATTCCTCATCGGCTTTGGTTCAGGACTGATCTTTTTCTTGTTGTGTTGGCTCTTGCACCGCCGCGAAGCATTGTTGCGCAGGAATCTTGCACTCAAATCTTCGGTGGCCTAGATCATGGGCCAGTACCTTCCGATAGTTGCGTTGACTGTGCTGGCAATTTTGTTTGCTGTCATCAGTCTTCTCGCTTCGAAGTTACTTGCACCTAATCGTCCTAACTCTGCAAAAGAAGCGCCGTACGAATGTGGAATCGTTCCAAGTCGTGAACCGCCCGAGCGGTTTCCTGTCAGTTTCTTTGTTGTCGCAATGTTGTTCATCATGTTTGACATTGAAATCATTTTCGCCTACCCGTATGCAGTTGAGCGCGAGTTTCTCGGCGTGTACGGATTCCTAGAAATGGTTTCATTCAGTGCGGTGTTCTTCGTTGCATTTGTCTACATGATTGCGCGTGGTGCCCTTGATTGGGGTCCAATCCAGCGCGCAGGGAAGCTTGAGACTCAAGAGTCACTTGGTTTCACTACAACTAGTTCTGTGCGAGTTGTTGGTTCTGAAGGCAGAGCTGCCTAATGGGTGTTGTCCAAAACATCGCTGACGACGGTCTCGGGGGCATGGACCACAACTTCGTTACTGCACGTATCGAAGACTTGGTGAAGTGGGCACGCTCGCGTTCAAGCTGGGGAGCCTCGTTTGGTCTTGCATGTTGTGCAATTGAAATGATGGGAACTGGTGCATCGCATTACGATCTTTCGCGATTCGGAATGGAAGTGTTCCGCGCGTCTCCTCGCCAAGCAGACATCATGATCGTTGCTGGTCGAGTTAGTCAGAAGATGGCACCAGTACTTCGTCAGGTGTACGACCAGATGATGGAACCCAAATGGGTCATCTCAATGGGCGTATGTGCATCAAGTGGCGGCATGTTTAACAACTATGCAATTGTGCAAGGTGTTGACCAGATCGTTCCTGTTGACGTCTATGCACCCGGCTGTCCACCGACTCCTGAAACTCTTATTCATGCAATTGAAACCTTGCATCAGTTGATTGAAGACGGAGAAATCATGCGTCGCCGCGTTGCTAACAATGGCGGGGCCGGTGTTGAACTTTCATCTGAACTCGCAGCGCATACTTCTGTCACCATTGGTACGAAGTAATCATGAGTGACGCAGTAGACCCAATGGAGAATGCTGTAGAGACTCAGCATGGTTGCCCTGTGCAAGATTCTCATGGGCAGCGAGTACTTCATGCCTCGCGCGATCAGTATGTTTCGGTAATCAAGGCTCTCGCCGACGAAGGGTACGAGATGTGCGTCGATCTCACCGGGGCTGATTACCTTGCAATGCCACAGCGCACAATTGGTTTCGGAATTCAACCAGAGCGTTTTGAACTAGTAGTGAACTTATTATCCTTGTCGCAACGCAAGAGAATTCGAGTACGAGTTCAGGTTCCAGCAGATGACGCCACTGTTCCAACATTGTTTGATATTCATCCAGGTACAGAAGCTCACGAACGTGAAACCTTCGACATGTTCGGAATTGTCTTTACCGGTCATCCTGACATGACGCGAATCCTGATGCCAGAAGACTGGGACGGTCACCCGTTACGTAAGGACTACAGCCAGGGTTCTATTCCTGTGCAGTTCAAAGGTGCTCACTCATGACCATCATTTCTGCAGGGACCGCAGAAGGCGGACAAGAACTACTGTCACGTAGTGAACTCACAGCGAAAGAATTGCTCCGTGAAGTCGGGTCTGTATTGCGTCTCAGCGAAGCTGAAGCTGCATTGCTCGCCGAAGTAGAAACCGACGCTCCTGAAGATCAAACCATGATCATCAACATGGGGCCACAACACCCAAGTACTCACGGTGTTCTGCGTCTCATGCTTGAACTTCAGGGTGAAACAGTTTTGCGTTGCAAACCAATCATTGGTTATTTGCACACTGGCATGGAAAAAACTGGCGAGGCACTGACATACATGCAGGGCGGAACCAACGTCACCCGTATGGATTATTTGTCGCCGTTGAACAACGAACTTGTTTTCTCAATGGCAGTCGAAAAGTTGCTAGGTATCGATGGCGATATCCCAGAACGTGCTGTATGGATGCGCATGTTGCTTTCAGAATTGAATCGCATGAGCAGCCATCTATTGTTCCTTGCCACCAACGGTATGGACCTCGGTGCAGTCTCCATGATGTTGTACGGATGGCGCGAACGTGAAGAAGTTTTGCGCTTTTTCCAAAAGGTCACAGGCCTTCGTATGAATCACAACTTCATTCGTCCTGGTGGTCTTGCAGCGGACTTGCCAGCAGGTTGGCGTGATGATGTTCTTGCAATTCTTGAAGGATTGCCTTCGCGACTTGAGGAATACGACATCTTGATGACTGGTCAACCAATTTGGCGTGAGCGTCTCCAAGGTGTTGGCGTCATTACAGCGCAAGAAGCAATCGCTCTTGGTGCAACCGGACCAATTCTTCGTTCAACCGGTGTTGCATGGGACCTTCGTCGTGACATGCCGTATCTGCATTACGACAAAATGGAGTTCGATGTCATTGTTGGTCAGTACGGCGATGCCTATGACCGTTACTCAATTCGATTCAACGAAATTCGCGAATCAATGCGCATTGTGTACCAAGTTCTTGAGAATATGCCCTCTGGTGACTTCCGTATTCAGAACAAGAAAGTTACGCCTCCGCCTCGTGCACGTATTGATGAATCAATGGAAGCACTGATTCACCACTTCAAAATCTTTACCGAAGGCTTCAAAGTGCCAGAGGGCGAAGTGTACGTAGCTATCGAAAGTCCACGCGGCGAAATTGGTTGTTACATCATCAGCGATGGTTCATCGAATCCTTATCGCATGCATGTTCGTGCGCCGTCATTCGTGAACATTCAAACTATGCCGCACATGATGCGTGGTGGGCTTGTTGCTGATGCTGTTGCAGTTATTTCATCAGTTGATCCGGTACTCGGGGAGGTTGATCGATAATGGCTCGGCTAACAGAAGAAAACATTCGCCTTGCTCGAGAAATCATTGGTCGTTACCCAAAGGCCCGTTCAGCAACTATTCCGTTGTTGCACTTGGCGCAGGAACAAGACGGATATGTCACCAACGAAGCTATGTCACACATTGGTGAATTAGTCGGAGCATCGTCAGCTGAAGTGTTCGGAACAGCGTCGTTCTATGAGATGTTCAAATTCGAACCAGTGGGCAAGTACCTCATCAATATCTGCGGCACTATGTCGTGTGCATTGATGGGTGCAGAAGAACTGATGCACCATGCAGAAGAGCGCCTTGGTATCAAGATGGGTTCCACTACTGCAGATGGGAAATTCACTCTTGAACGAGCTGAGTGCCAGGCCGCATGCACCGAAGCTCCGTGCTTGCAAGTGAACTATCGCTATCGCTATCGCGTTACACCAGATCAACTCGACACACTCATTGATGATTTGTCAGCCGGAACATTGTCATCAGAAATTCCTGCTCACGGTGTTGTCGCTTCTGTACGTCAGCACATTCCTGCAGAGCGCGGCGTTGGCGCTGTGGCACCAGAGTTAGTGACTGAAAATCCCGTGTGGCTTGATGGAAAGGCGGCGCTATGACCGGCGGTACCTGGAAACATGCACCTGGCTTTTATGCCGGTGATCGTCCTCAAGTAGTGACATCACGTTTTCAATACGAAGACTCGTACACCCTCGAGCGCTACCTAGCCACTGATGGCTATAAAGGTTTGCGTTCAGCACTCGCTCGCCCTGCCAGTGAAATTCATGACGAAGTAAAGAACGCCACCGTTCTTGGCCGTGGTGGTGCTGGTTTCCCTGCGGGCAATAAATGGGGACTAATGCCACAAGGTGTTTGGCCTCGGTATCTCGTAGTTAATGGTGACGAAAGTGAACCAGGCACATACAAAGACCGCCTGTTAATGGAACGCGACCCTCATCAACTTATTGAAGGTTGTCTCATTGCTTCGTATGCAGCTGGCTTGTCACAATGCTTCCTATATATACGTGGCGAAATGGCGCTTGCTCAAGAACGAGTAGCAGCTGCCCTGAACGAGGCATACGCAGCCGGCTACATCGGCAAGAACATTCTTGGTTCAAAGTTCTCACTCGACATCGTTCTTCATTGGGGTGCAGGTGCCTATGTGGTGGGCGAAGAGACAGCTCTTATTGAAAGTCTTGAAGGCAATCGCGGTATGCCCCGCTTGAAGCCTCCATATTTCCCTGCAGCAAACGGCTTGTACGGACAACCAACAATTGTCAACAACGTTGAGACTCTTGCCAACCTTCCATGGTTGTTGAACAACGGTGCTGCTGCGTACACAGCAATTGGTACAGCAACTTCACCAGGAACACGAATGGTCGCAGTTTCTGGCCACGTGAATCGCCCTGGTGTATTTGAAATCATTAATGGCATCACAACATTCCGTGACCTCTTGTACGGAGCCGAGTTCTGCCAAGGCATTCGTAACGGCAATGATCTCAAAGCTTTTGTACCTGGTGGTGGTTCTGCTCCATGGTTCACTCCTGATCAACTAGATCTTCCATTTGAAGCAAGTCAAGTTGGGCCTGCAGGTTCAATGCTTGGTTCTGGCGCAATCATGGTGATGGACTCAACCACAGATATTCCACGCGCCGCATTAACTCTTACCCGTTTCTATGCGCATGAATCATGTGGCAAATGCACACCATGTCGCGAAGGCGGAACATGGCTTGAACGCATTTTGTCTCGTGTAGTTGATGGCAAAGGCACAGATGCTGACCTTGAACAGATTTTTGAAGTCGGTGAATCAATTTGTCCTGGTTCATTCCCTCATGCATCAAATGAGAAACTCGGAATCGCCGCTGTGCCATTCCCGTATCGCATGAACACAATCTGTTTCGTGGGGCCATCTGCGTATGCGCCTGTTCACTCCGCTCTCACATTGTTCCGCAGTGAATTCGAAGCGCGCATTGTGAAGCGCACCATGATCAAAGTAACGGCGGTTTCAGAATGACCACTATTGACACCACCGATACAAACGACATGCCGCCACAAGATCCGAACGCAGTATCGATCACCATTAATGGCCGCACGGTTGCAGCACGTAAAGGTGATCTCATCATTGCGGCCGCTGACAGCGTTGATGAGTACATTCCTCGTTTTTGTTACCACCCACGTATGAGTTCTGTTGGCATGTGTCGTCAATGCATGGTTGAAGTTGAAGGTCCTCGGGGCCCAATGATGGTTGTTAGTTGCATGACTCCTGTTGCCGATGGGCAAGTGGTGCGCACAGATACGCCACAAGTAAAGCGTGCACAAGAAGGCATGATTGAACTACTGCTTGCGAATCACCCGCTTGACTGCCCAGTATGCGACAAGGGTGGGGAGTGCCCGTTGCAAGACCAGGCTTTTAGTCATGGCGCTGGCGAGAGTCGCTTTGTTGAAGAGAAGCGTCACTATGAAAAGCCAATTGCAATTAGTGACTTGGTATTTCTTGATCGTGAGCGCTGCATCTTGTGCGATCGATGCACACGTTTTGCTGATGAAGTAGCGGGTGACCCTCTCATCAGTTTCACTCAGCGTGGAAATAACACTCAAGTAATGACGTTTCCCGATGAACCATTTGCTTCTTACTTTTCTGGCAACACCGTGCAAATTTGCCCAGTGGGTGCACTCACTGCGTCGCCGTACCGATTCAAGGCTCGTCCGTGGGACCTTGAACAACGCGAAAGCACATGCACAACATGCTCTGTTGGCTGTCGCACTGTTGTTCAGTCGAGCCGTGATGAATTACTGCGTTACCAAGGTGTCGATAGTGATCCAGTGAACTGGGGTTGGTTGTGCGACAAAGGCCGTTTCAACTTCCAGTCAACGAACTCAGACGACCGTCTCTCATCTCCACAGATCAAGTCTGGTGATTCTTTTGCTGCATCATCGTGGTCTGATGCGCTTGAATCAGTTGCTCGTGTGATTCGTCATTCGCGCGAAGGCTCGGTAGCAATTCTCGGCGGCGCTCGCGGAACCAATGAAGATGCATTTATGTGGGGCGCTCTTGCTGACGCAGCCGGAATCACAATGCGTGATGCTCAACTAGACGATGGACTTCCCGCATCAGTGTTCGCGTATCCACAAGCAACAATCGATTCTGCATGTGCTGGTGGCACTGTGGTTCTTTTGGCTCCGGACATCAAGGAAGAACTTCCAGTGTTGTATCTGCGTCTTCGCGATGCAGTGCAGAAGAAAAGAATTCGCCTCATTGAGATTTCATCTCATGAAACAGGACTTACAAAGTACGCATGGAAGTCAATCCGTGCTGAGTCGGGAACCGCTGCTTCAGCTATCCCAGCGCTCATGGCACAAGCAGACATCTCTACACAACTTGCATCTGGCCCAGTAGTAGTTGTTGCTGGTCGTCCAAACCTTGCAGAGTCTGCATCTCACACAATGGACGCAATTGCTGCTGTTGTCGCAATTGCTCCGTCAGCGACTGTGCTGCCCGTATTGCGTCGCGGCAATGTCCGTGGTGCACTGTCGCTTGGGCTAGCCCCACGCAACGGCAATGATGCTGCAACAATTCTTGAAGCCTCAGCGAGAGGCAATGTTGATTGCCTCATTCTTCTCGGCGCCGACCCGCTGTCTGATGTTGCAGACGTTGATCTTGCTCGTCGAGGAATTGCCGGAGCAAAGTTTGTGGTTGCTATCGATACCTTTCTTACAGCTAGTGCATCACACGCAGATGTTGTATTGCCTGCAGCTGCCTATGGCGAGAAAGACGGCACCACGATGAACCTCGAGGGTCGTGTTACTTCGGTGGTTCAGAAGATCACTCCACACGGAACTTCACGAGCTGACTGGATGATTGCAGTCGAACTATTGACTCTTCTCGGACATGAATCAAACTTCACCACTTTGTCAGACATTCAGAATGCAATGTCTTCCGCAGTTCCTGGTTTTGGAAGCACCACTACTGCAGTAGCAATCAAGCGAGATGGGGTCGTCGTTTCTGTCACTCCACCAAGTTCTGCGCCAACTGCAACCAGCGTTGCTGCACCTCGTAACTCGTACGAGTTCCGCCTCGATCTCAGTCGCAAGTTGTTTGACCGCGCCATTGGCACAATAACCAGCCCATCTCTTGAGAATTTGGCTACTGAAGCGAATGTGTTTATTCACCCTCTTGATCTTGATCGCGTAGGTGCTGCTGAAGGAACAAATGTACGAGTTTCAAACTCGCACAGTTCAATCGTTCTTCCAGTCAGTGCATCGTCTTCAATACCCCGCGGAACAGCGTGGGTGCCATTTAATCAAATCGGTGCAGACGTGCGTGAACTCGTTCGCCGTAATGAATCAATCATTGACGTCAGAATTGAGTCCATGTGAGCGCAGTAATTTTCGCTATCGATCCTCTTCTGGAAGGCAACGTTCTTTGGACGCCGCTGCTCATAGTCCTTGTAAAAGTGCTTTTGGTATTTGTTGTCGGCTTGGTCGCAACAATGCTGATGGTGTGGTTCGAGCGCAAAGTTATTGCTGGTATGCAGAATCGAGTTGGCCCAAACAAAGCTGGCCCGTGGGGAATTTTGCAAACCTTGGCTGACGGAATCAAGTTGTTCTTCAAAGAAGACCTCATCCCAGAACGTTCTGACCGGTTCATGTTCCGCTTGGCACCGTACCTTGCATTGGTTCCAGCGTTTCTCGCTTTTGCAATCATTCCGCTTGGTGGAGATTTCCGTGATGGCAAGGGTGGCCTTGTCACCTTGTTCGGACATCAGACTCGTTTGCAATTAGCTGACCCTCCTGTCGGAGTGTTATTCGCTTTAGCAATTTCATCAATTGCTGTGTACGGAATCATGTTGGCTGGCTGGTCGAGTGGTTCTAAGTATCCATTGCTCGGTTCTGTTCGCGCATCGGCGCAGATGGTTTCTTATGAAGCTGCTCTTGGCTTGTCTCTTGGTGCAGTCCTGTTGGTGTCTGGCACTCTGTCAACCGCTGGCATTGTCAACATGCAATCGTCGATTGGAAACTGGAACATAGTGGCAACTGGTTTCGTACCGTTTGTCATCTTCCTCATCGCTGCTACTGCCGAATTGAATCGACCACCGTTTGACCTGGTGGAAGCCGAACAAGAACTTGTTGGCGGATTCAACACTGAGTATTCGTCAATTCGGTTTGCTTTGTTTTTCTTGGCTGAATTCATGAACACAGTCACAATGTCAGCACTGATTGTGACCCTGTTTTTTGGTGGTCCTCAGCCAATCGCTATCGGAAATACCACTTTGGATATTCCGTTTATTCCGAATGCAATTGAGGGAACTATCTGGCTTCTTCTCAAGGTGCTCGTGTTCCTATATGTATATGTATGGTTCCGCGCCACTCTTCCTCGTTTCCGGTACGACCAACTCATGGACTTGGGTTGGAAGATTCTGATACCTGGCTCGCTTGCTTGGTTCATGCTTCTTGCCGCACAGCGAGTAGGTAGAGATGCCGGGTGGGATCAAATTGTGGTCACCCTAGTAACCGCGCTTGTTCTGATTGCTGGCTACGGGTTATTGCTTGCCGCACAACATGTCAGTCGCGTTAATCGTGAGAAGGATGGAGCGAGCTTCTAATGGGCTACTTCGGAGGATTTCTTGTCACCATGCGTCAGCATGGCGCACGTAACAAGGTCACGACTGAATATTCAGGTGGTCGCTTATTTCGTCGTAAGAACAACGACGTTAAAGACGAAAAGATCGATAAGCCAGAGCGCATGCATGGCCGTCACGTATTGAATCGTTACGAAGACGGAATGGAAAAGTGCATCGGGTGTGAACTGTGCGCCGGTGTGTGTCCTGCAAAGTGCATTTACGTGCGTGGAGCCGACAACAATCCCGACAATCCAACGTCACCAGGTGAGCGATTCGGTTTCATGTACGAAATCAACTACTTGCGTTGCATCCATTGTGATTTGTGCGTTGAAGCGTGCCCAACAGAAGCAATTACAGAAACCAAATTGTTTGAATTCTCATTTACTAATCGCCAAGACGCTATTTATACGAAATCTGAATTGCTAGTCGACAACCAAGGCATGCCTCAACATCTTCCATGGGAAGACTGGCGACCTGGCGAAGACCAGAACACTTCTGGTTGGATGCGCGCCACGGCGTCTGCCGGTAGTGAGGATTTTGTTGGAGTTGTTTCTTGGGGTGGAGAACTTGGTTACGGCGTTCGTCCTGCGGAGCCCACTCAAAACATCAGTGATGAATCTGAGTTGGAAAACTGATGGAACTCTTTGTTTTTGTAGTTGCTGCAGCAATGGTGCTTGTCGGTGCATTAGGAGTTGTGACTCGGTCTAACCCAGTGCACGCAGCCATGAGTCTTGTTCTTACTCTGTTTGGTATTGCCGTCATGTTTGTGTCGCACAATGCGCATTTCTTGGCAGCAGTGCAAGTCATTGTGTACGCAGGGGCAATTGTCGTTTTGTTCTTGTTCGTGATTATGTTGCTCGGCGTCGATACGGCAGAAGATCTCAGTGTTGAACCCATCACCAACCAACGGCCTCTTGCTCTGATTATTGGTGTGGGTATCAGTGCCATCGTTATTGCAGCAATTGTTTCGTCTCGGACTGGGCTCGGACCATCGGGCGAAGGCGTCAATGAGACCACGCTTGAATCTCCTGATGCAAACATTCGCCAACTTGCCCGAGTGATTTTCAGTGACAACGTCTTTGCCTTCGAACTCACGTCAGTGTTGTTGCTAGTTGCAGTTATCGGCACCGTAGTGATGGCACGTAAAACCAAGTCTGTAGGGACTGGGAAATGAGTGTCATGTTTTCTCTCGCAGAGCCAACCTCAACCTGGTATCTCGTACTGTCGGCAGTGTTGTTTGGTATCGGCACCATCGGTGTCATGGTTCGTCGCAACCCTCTCATTATGTTCATGTGCATTGAATTGATGTTGAATGCTGTGAACCTCTCCTTTGTTGCCTTGTCCAGCCAAATTGCCAACATCGACGGACAAGTTGTGGTGTTTTTCGTTCTCGTGGTCGCTGCCGCTGAAGTCGTTGTAGGCCTTGGCATCATCGTTTCCATCATGCGACGACGCACTACTTTGACAGTTGACGACATGTCAGGACTGAAGGGGTAGCTGCCATGTTGGAACTTGTTTGGCTTATTCCTGCGTTGCCACTAGCTGGCTTTTTATTGATTCTTCTATTTGGCCGAATTCTTGGCGAACCTGGTGCCGGAATACTTGCGACGCTAATGACTGCTTCGTCATTTCTAGTAGTGGTCGGGGTGTACTTCGACCTTTTGTCTCGCACTGCAGAAGAGCGTCACCATGTCGTCACATTGTTCTCATGGTTGCCAGTCGGGTCGTTACAAGTCGATATGGCACTTTTGGCTGACCCATTAAGCATCACAATGGCTCTTTTCGTTACCGGAATCGGATCTCTTATTCACTTGTACTCAATTGGCTACATGCATGGTGATCCGAAGTTCTCGAAGTTCTTCCTGTATCTGAACCTTTTTGTTTTCTCGATGTTGATGCTGGTGCTTGGTGAGAACCTTCTCGTTACGTTCCTTGGTTGGGAAGGGGTGGGCGCATGCTCGTACTTCCTCATCTCGTTCTGGCACACGCGTGATTCTGCAGCAACTGCCGGAAAGAAAGCATTTGTGACTAACAGAGTCGGTGACTGGGGAATGATGGTCGCCATGTTCCTCGCATTCTCTGCGGTCGGCACATTGTCATATGCAGGTATCAACGCTGCTGCAGAGGGTGGAAAACTCGCTGCTGTCACCGCAACCGGAATAGCAATGATGTTGTTCGTTGGTGCATGCGGAAAGAGCGCTCAGTTGCCGCTGTACATCTGGCTACCCGATGCGATGGAAGGCCCTACTCCGGTTTCAGCTCTTATTCACGCGGCCACCATGGTGACGTCTGGAGTTTTCCTGCTGACGCGAATGGCGCCAGTTCTTCACGCGTCGTATCCGTGGGCAGGTGATGTGATTGCAACTGTTGGTGCTCTTACTGCACTTTTTGCAGCCACGATTGCAGTCGCTCAAACGGACATCAAAAAAGTCTTGGCATATTCCACCGTCTCACAACTTGGCTTCATGTTCCTCGCCATCGGTTCTGGTGCCTATGTTGCAGCAATTTTCCACATGGTGACTCACGCGTTCTTCAAGGCTCTCTTGTTCCTTGGTTCAGGCTCTGTCATTCATGGCATGCATCATGAACAAGACATGCGCAAGATGGGTGCCCTTCGCAAGTTGATGCCCATCACCGGGTTCACCTTCATTATTGGTTGGTTGGCCATTGCTGGTATCCCACCTTTCGCAGGTTTCTGGTCAAAGGATGAAGTCCTTCTCTATGCATTCGCAAACAATCGTCTTCTCTGGCTCATCGGAGTTATCACTGCACTCTTGACCGCTTACTACATGACTCGCCAAGTCATCATGGTGTTCTTTGGTGAAGCACGTTGGAATGACCATGCAGAAGAAAATGGTGCGCATGGTGATCACACGCCGCATGAAAGTCCATGGACAATGGTGACACCACTCGTCATCCTTGCCGGTTTGTCAATTGTTGGTGGAGCAATGCAGTTGCCGTTCTCAAAGAGCACACATTTCCTTGAACATTGGCTAGAACCAGTGATTCACCATTCAGAGGTGTCGATCTCTGGCACTTGGGCGTACAGCAACAAGTGGCTGTTGTTAGCACTCGCAATTCTTATTGCTGTATCTGGAGTTGTCGCTGCAATAGCGGTGTATGCCAAGGGCAAGTTCAAAATCATTGAACCAAAAATTCTTGCCGATGCATGGCGTTACGACTCTGCTGTATCTGCGATAGTCGGTGGTCCAGGACGAGCAGCCTTTGGCGGTATTGCAACGTTCGATGCCAAAGTTGTTGATGGCGCAGTGAATGGAATTGGTTCTGAAGTTCGTGCTGCTAGTGGTCTCTTGCGCAAAATGCAGAGTGGACTTGTGCGCTCGTATGCATTTGTTATCGGTCTTGGCGCAGTAGTGCTTCTCGCTTGGTTCCTTCTGAGAGGAATTCTCTAATGAACGCTTCATTCCCAATTCTGTCGGCTCTTGTGTTGTTGCCAATTCTTGGTGCAATTCTGATCACTGTTATCAGTAATAAACACCTCGAGTACGTGAAGCTGATCGCGATGATTTTCAGCGTGGGTGTTGGCGGCATGTCAATTTGGCTGTTGGCTTCTTTCCAGTCTGATGATTCTGGTTTCCAGTTTGTTTCTCAACATGATTGGGTGACGTCGTGGGGAATCTCATGGCATCTCGGTGTTGACGGTGTTTCCTTATTCCTTGTGGTGCTCACCGGAATTCTGTTCCCACTAGTGATTCTTGGTATTGATCCACATCATGATCACAAGCGCTACTTGGCTTGGTTGTTGTTGCTTGAAGCTGGCGTGATGGGAAGTTTCCTCAGCCTTGATCTCTTCTTGTTCTTTATCTTCTTTGAAATTGTTCTTGTGCCGATGTATTTCCTCATTGGTGGATGGGGATACGACAAGCGTGTCTACGCAGCCACCAAGTTCTTTTTGTACACGATGCTTGGTTCGGCGTTCATGTTGGTCGGCATCATTGCTACCGCAGTCCTCGCGCGCCGTGATATCGGATACCTCACCTTTGACTTGGTGACTCTTGCTGAGCAAGCAAGTTTTGCTACCAATACCGGTCGTTGGTTGTTCGTGTCATTTGCGATTGCATTTGCTGTGAAGGTGCCCATTTTCCCTCTACACACCTGGTTGCCTGATGCGCACACTCAAGCACCTACTGGTGGCTCTGTCATTTTGGCTGGTGTGTTGCTAAAGATGGGAACGTACGGATTCCTTCGATTTGGTTTGTACTTGTTCCCAGAAGCTGCGGTATGGGCTAAGCCGGTATTGCTAACACTTGCAGTCATCGGAATTATCTATGGTGCAATCGCAGCCACAATGCAGACTGACCTAAAGCGACTTGTTGCCTATTCTTCGGTTGCTCACCTCGGATTTATTGTCCTTGGTATTTTTGCTATCACATCACAATCGCTTACGGGCAGTGTGATGCAAATGGTGAACCATGGTATTTCAACTGGGGCTTTGTTCTTGTTGGTCGGCATGATTTACGAACGTCGTCACACCCGTGAAATCGCAGAGTTGCGCGGTATTCAATCTGTTGCTCCAATATTCTCTGCAGCATTTATGATCGTGATGTTGAGTTCAATTGGTGTTCCAGGACTTAATGGTTTTGCCGGAGAGTTCCTGATTCTGATTGGTTCTTTCCAATCCGCACGGTGGTGGACCATTGTCGCTGCGACAGGTGTCATTCTTGCTGCGCTCTATTTGTTGTGGGCATACCAGCGTGTGTTCCATGGTGAACCAGATGAGGCGAATTCAACTTTTGCCGAGTTGACATTGCGCGAAGGTGCACTGTTGGCAGTGTTTATTGGGATCATCGGATTCACGGGGATATATCCAAAGCCAATGCTTGAACGAATTGAACCAAGTATTGACAAGTTGATGGAGCATGTGGTTTCGCACAGTGACTACAAGGCACCAACCACACCTGAAGTAAAGACACCTGAAACAACGAAGGTAGAAGGTCACTGATGGTTTTCGCAGCGACACTCGATGGCCCATCAATTCCTTGGGTTGAACTAATCCCCGTTCTTTCGTTGTTGGCAGGTACTTGCTTCCTGCTCC
>JBIILS010000007.1:0-29320 GCA_044232585.1 Ilumatobacteraceae bacterium | reverse complement strand
GACCGAGCATTGCACGTTCCATATCTTCCAGAAGTTTGTAAATGATTTCGTAGGTACGAATCTCAACTTTTTCAGATTCTGCGAGGTCACGAGACTTGCGGTCTGGACGAACGTTGAAACCAATCAGCGTTGCATTGGTGGTTGCAGCAAGCGTGATGTCGTTTTCGGTGATACCGCCAACGCCACGATGCACGAATGCCACCTTGACTTCTGGACGCTCTAACTTGCGCAAGCTTTCAGATACCGCTTCGAGCGAACCTTGAACGTCTGCTTTGATAACCAGGTTCAGTGTTGCTACTTCGCCGGCCTGAATTTGGCTGAAGATGTCTTCAAGCTTGACTCCGCCTTGAACACGAGAGTCACCGCGCTGGCTGAGAACGCGACGTGAATGTCCGCGAGCATCACCAACTACACGAGCTGTCTTTTCGTCTGGTGCTGAACGGAATTCATCACCGGCTTGAGGAACTGACGACAAACCAAGTACTTGTACTGGAGTCGATGGTCCGGCTTCTTTGATTTGCTCTCCGCGCTCGTTGATGAGAGCACGCACCTTGCCCCACGCGGCGCCTGCCACGATTGGGTCACCGACTTTGAGTGTTCCCTTGTCAACCAAAACAGTTGCAACAGGTCCACGACCAATGTCGAGGTTTGCTTCAAGAACAACTCCCTTTGCGCGCCCAACTGGGTTAGCTGTGAGTTCTTCAAGTTCAGCAATAACTGTGAGCTGCTCGAGCAGGTCGTCGATGCCGAGGTTCTGCTGTGCAGACATTTCGACAACGATGGTGTCTCCACCCCATGCTTCAGGAACCAATTCGTATTCAGCCAATTGTGTAAGAACACGCTGAGGATCAGCGTTGTCTTTATCAATCTTGTTCACCGCAACAATGATTGGCACATCAGCTGCTTTTGCGTGGTTAATGGCTTCGATTGTTTGTGGCATCACACCGTCGTCAGCTGCAACTACGAGAACCACGATGTCAGTGACTTGTGCTCCACGCATACGCATCTTTGAGAACGCGGCGTGACCTGGAGTGTCAATGAAGGTGACTTTCTTGCCATCTTTTTCAACTTGGTATGCACCGATGTGCTGTGTGATTCCACCAGCTTCACCAGCAACAACATTTGCTGAACGAATACGGTCAAGCAACGTTGTTTTACCGTGGTCAACGTGACCCATGACAGTGATAACTGGAGGACGCGTCTGCTGCAATGACTCGTCGTCATCGTCTGAGTCGTCGAACAATGCTTGTAGTTCTGTTTCTTGCTGTTGACCTGGATCAACGAGAAGAATTTCTGCGCCAACTTCAAGAGCGAATAGCTCCATCTGATCGTCGCCAAGACTCATGGTGGCTGTCACCATTTCGCCGTGCTCTAACAAGTAGCGAACAACATCTGCAGGTGTGCGGTTTAACTTCGGTGCAAATTCTTGTGCCGATGCTCCGCGCTCGATGATGATGGTGCCTTCAGGCACTGGTGCATTGCTATTTGAATAGCTAGTGAACTGCGGCTGCAGTTCGTCGAACTCTGCCCTGCGACGCGCACGCGACTTCTTGCGAGGTGCACGACGCTGACCGTTGTTACGTGGGCCACCAGGACCGCCACCGGGACGAGGACCGCCACCAGGACCGCCTGCGCCAGGACCGCCAGCACCAGGGCCGCCAGGACGTGCGCCACCAGGACCACCAGGTCCGCCAGTGCGGGGAGCAAAACCAGTTCGTGGACCACCAGGGCCACCTGGGCCACCGGTACGAGGACCACCAGGGCCACCTGTGCGTGGGCCACCAGGACCACCAGGACCTGGACGACTACCAGGACCAGGACGGAATCCGGCGCCACCAGGGCCGGGGCGTGGGCCACCGGGACCAGGACGGAAGCCAGGACGAGCGTCACCAGGAGCAACGCGACCACCTGGAGGAGGCGGAATTGGTCGACCAGTTGCAGACATTGGGCCTGGAGGAGGCGGAATTGGTCGAGCGCCTGGAGCACCAGGACCGCGAGGCGGCATGCCGGTTGGCGGCATACCAGGAGGAGTTGACCGTGTCGACGGCGCAGGTCGCGCTGACGGCATTGGGTTGATTGGAGGACGAGGGATCGAACTTGTCGGACTTGGACGACCACTTGAGATGACGCGTGATTCACCTGCCGGAGTTTCAGCAACTGGCGCAGGAGTATCGACAACTGCGGCAGCGGGAGCTTCTACCACCGGAGCAGGTGCTGCAACTACTGGTGCAGGAGCTTCAACGACAGGAGCCGGTGCAGGCGCATCGACAACAGGAGTTGGTGCTTCAACTACAGCGTCTGCTTTAACTTTTGCAACTGCAGCTTTTTTAGCAGGTGCTTTTTTAGCAGCAGCCTTCTTGGCGGGAGCTGGTGTGCTTCCATCTTCTGCGTCAACTTTTTTGACAGCAGCTTTTTTAGTAGCAGCCTTCTTGGCAGGCTTTTCTTCTTCAGGTTGAACATCACGTTTCAACCCGTCCTTGACGGCCTTTCGACGAACACGGTCAGCTTGAGCTTCTTCCATCGAGGACGACACGCCCTTGACGTCGATGCCCATCGTCTTTGAAAGATCGAGTGCTTCTTTGTTCGTGAGGCCGAGCTCTTTTGCAAGCTCGGCGATTCGGATCTTCTTGACTGGCAAGGGTTAGGCCTCCGTGCTTTCGGCTGTCGCTGGCGTGTTGCCTGCCCACTCTTGTTCACTTACGACAGAGCCGTCAGTGTTGTGGAATTGCATTTCGCCAGTTTCGTCGTTCTTGCGCCACTCGCCCTCTGCGTATTCAGTTTTACGCGGTGATTGACGTGGTTCAAAAATGCCGTTTGATTCGTTGACTGCTTGCGTTTCTGACTTGATGTCGATACGAACACCAGTAAGACGAGCTGCAAGACGAGCGTTCTGACCTTCTTTACCGATTGCCAAAGACAACTGGAAGTCAGGAACGATGACGTCTGCTTGGGTGGAGTCTTCGCTGAGACGAACTTCAGTTACTTTCGCTGGCGACAAAGCCTTTGAAACGAAATCATGAAGATCTTCTGAGTAAGAAACGATGTCGATTTTTTCGCCACGAAGTTCGTTAACGACCATGCGCACGCGTCCTCCGCGAGCACCAACACATGCGCCCACTGGGTCTACGTTTGGATCGTTAGAAAGAACTGCAATCTTTGTACGGTGGCCAGGCTCACGAGCACATGACTTGATTTCGACAACTCCGTCAGCAATTTCAGGCACTTCTAGTTCAAACAAGCGCTTGATAAGACCTGGGTGCGTGCGGCTCACAACAATCTGTGGACCCTTTGCTGTTTTGCGTACTTCAACGATGTATGCCTTCAGACGAGCACCAGTTTCTGGACGCTCGTATGGCACTTGCTCTGCTTGTGGCAAGAGTGCTTCCACTTTTCCGAGGTCGAGCAATGCGTAGCGGCCATCTGACTGCTGAATGATTCCGGTAACAAGGTCGCCTTCGCGGTTTGCATACTCTTCGAACTTGCGATCGCGCTCTACTTCGCGGATTCTCTGACTCATCACTTGCTTGAACGTTGCGGCAGCAATGCGACCAAGTTCGTGCTTGTTCGGAGTGTCGTCGCGCTCGTTTACCCAGTTGCCGTCTTCATCGACGTCATAGGCAGTGAACTTCATGTCGAGGTTCTCTGGGTTGACCTCAACGATGACTTCATCAGCAGCGTTTGGCCGCTTCTTATACGCAGTGGCAAGTGCCTCTACTAATACCTGCAACAAAGCATCAACACTGATGCCGTGGTGTTCTGCGAGCAGACGAACTGCATCGGACATATCTAGGTTGCTCATTGTGCGTTGACCTCCTGATTGTTGGTGGGTTCAGATTGGGCAGCGGCATTGCGCTTTGCAGCGCGTGCCTCTGGAGAGTTGGGCTTGGCTTGGGACTCCCAAACGAAAACGGTTTTTGCCTTTTCGATGAGCGACAGTGGAATTTCGACAGTGTCAGAAGAGTTCTCAAGGCGAACACTTGCTGTAGTGGAAGTAGCCCCGATGAGTGCACCTGCAAAACGGCGACGGCCATCAAGCTCGGCAACCAGACGAATGGTGACGTTCTTGCCGACTTCGCGTTGAAAGTGGTGAGGGGTGCGCAAGGTGCGCTCGAGGCCTGGGCTTGTGACTTCAAGTGTGAACCGACCGGGCACAACGTCATCGTGTTCAAGTTCGCGGCCAAGAAGGCGCGTCACGAGAGAAATTTGATCGACATCGACGCCTGACTCTTGGCCAGTCGGGGTATCGATGGTGACACGCAAAATACCACCGGCAAATTCAAGGTCATACAGCTCAAGGGAAAGGTCGGCCAAGATGGGAGTAACCATGGTTGTCACTGCTTCTACGACATTGATCGACATATGACTCACCTCTCCCACCAAAAACTTGGCTCTAACAGAACAAAAGGCACGGGGGTAAGCCCGTGCCTCAGGTTCACCGAACTTCAAAGGACGGGGACAATCATATCCAAGCAAAGTAAGGTTTCGCTCCGATGCTCCGTTCCTCCACACTCTTCGTTCGCACCCTTCGTGATGACCCGGCCGACGCCGAGGTCCCCAGCCACCGTTTGTTGGTGCGCGCTGGCTATATCCGCCGTGCCGCCCCAGGCGGATACACATGGCTCCCCCTTGGCTGGCGGGTCCTGCGCAAGGTCGAAGCCATCGTGCGAGACGAGATGGATTCGATGGGAGCACAAGAAGTTCACTTCCCCGCCATGCTCCCCCGCGACATTTACGAGCTCACTGGTCGCTGGGAAGAATATGGCGACAATCTCTTTCGTCTGAAAGACCGTAAGGGCGCCGACTTCTTGTTGGGGCCTACCCACGAAGAGATGTTCACCTTGCTCGTCAAGGATTTGTATTCCAGCTACAAAGACCTACCCGTCTCGCTATACCAAATTCAAACGAAGTACCGCGACGAAGCACGTCCGCGCGCCGGCTTGTTGCGTGGTCGCGAATTCCTCATGAAAGACAGTTACTCGTTCGATATCGATGATGCAGGTCTTGCCGCAAGCTACAACGCACATCGTGATGCGTATGAGCGAATCTTTACTCGTCTGAAATTGCCGTACGTCATCGTGAAAGCAATGAGTGGCGCTATGGGTGGTTCAGCAAGCGAAGAGTTCTTAGCCCCCATCGAAGTAGGCGAAGACACATTCGTTCGTTGCACGAAGTGTGACTACTCTGCAAACACCGAAGCAGTGACAACCGCAGTACTAGCGCCAGATACAGCCTCGTACGCATCTGCTGCAGTTGTTGAAACACCTAACTGCCCCACCATTGCTTCGCTCGTAGATTTCCTCAATGCAAATCATGCTCGCACTGATCGCGCCTGGACTGCATCTGACACCCTGAAAAACGTTGTGTTGCAGTTGCGTCATCCTGATGGCTCAACCGAAGTCTTAGTCGTCGGAGTTCCTGGTGACCGCGATGCAGACATCAAACGAATCGAAGCGCAAGTTTCACCGTCTGAAGTTGAACCGCTTGATGATGCGGGATTCGCTAAGCATCCTGGCCTCATTCGCGGATACATCGGGCCTCAAGTCTTGGGCACAACAAGCACAACTGGCGTTCGTTACCTTCTTGACCCTTCAGTTGTCGCTGGTAGCGAGTGGGTTACTGGTGCAAACATTTCCGGCTCTCATGTTCTGCATTTAGTTAATGGCCGCGACTTCACTGCTGACGGCACTATTGAAGCTGTCGAAGTAGCAGCCGGAGACCCCTGCCCATCATGTCGTGAGCCTCTAGAGATTGCGCGCGGTATTGAGATTGGTCACGTGTTTCAGTTAGGCCGCAAGTACGCAGACACACTTGGTCTTTCAGTACTTGATCAGAACGGAAAACAAGTAGTTGTCACAATGGGTTCATACGGCATTGGTGTTTCGCGTGCTGTTGCATCGATTGCCGAAGTGTTCCACGATGATCTTGGACTCAAATGGCCACGAGCAATTTCACCTGTTGATGTTCACATCGTCGTCACAGGAAAGAACGGCGACGACATCACCATTGCTGGCGAAAAACTTGCAGCAGAACTTGAAGCACAAGGACTAGAAGTTCTTATCGACGACCGCAACGGTGTTTCACCTGGCGTCAAGTTCAAAGATGCCGAATTGATCGGAATCCCCACCATCGTTGTGGTTGGCAAATCTCTTGCCGAAGGAAACATCGAACTACGTGACCGCCATGCGGGCACGAACGAACCAGTCCCTATTGCCGATGCGGTGCAACACATCGTTGCATTGGTGCGCGAAGGATAAAGCATGTTTCGCCGTGTCATAGGTGCGCCACAGCACTACGACTGGGGCGACCCAACTTTTATTCCGCAACTATTTCAACTACCGAGCAACTCACAACCGTGGGCAGAAATGTGGTTTGGAACTCACCCATCCGCGCCATCACGACTCGATACTGCCGACGGTCCGTTGTTGTCAGATGACATCGGCGAAATGACAATGCTTGTCAAAGTACTTGCGTGCACTTCACCACTGTCGTTACAGACACACCCAACACGTCAACAAGCTGAACGCGGATTCGCACGTGAGAATGCCACTGGCATTCCGCTCACTGATCCGAAACGTGTGTACAAGGACTCATCGGATAAACCTGAAATTCTTATTGCACTAACAGCATTCGAAGCACTCTGTGGGTTTGACACTATTGAGGCTTCAATCGAACGCCTGCAACAGTTCGGCTGGAATGACGAAGCAGATGTTCTAGATCAGAACGGCATCGACGGTTACTTGTTGTGGGCATTTGATCAACGGACAACACCTTCCATGAGCGCAGTGCCTGGCTGGATGACACGTCTCAGCGATGCCTACCCCACTGATCGTGCTCTACGTGTTGCTCCGTTACTGCATCACATTGTGTTGCAGCCAGGTCAGGCAATTTCTCTTCCCGCCGGAAACCTGCATGCCTATCTTCACGGAGCAGGCATCGAAGTAATGGCATCCTCCGACAACGTGGTGCGTGCAGGCTTTACATCGAAACATGTGGATGTCGCTGAGCTCTTGCGAATTGTTGACACTTCCCCGCTAGAGCACCCGATTGCGACAACAACTGTGAATGATCATTGGACCGAGTACTCGTCCCCATCAAAAACTTTCTCTGTTGCATCGACATCATGGGAAAATTTGAGCACCGTTGAGGCGAGCGATGCGCACAGATTCTTTCTTGGCCCCGTAGGCAATGATGCAACGCCCGACATGGCATGGTTACCTGCCGGAGAATCTCATGACTTCGCAACTATTCCGGGCACTCACAATGTTGCCTGGATGTTTACTCAGAACTAGTTCTGAACCGCTTTTCGGATTTCCACAATCTTCTCTGCTGAATGATTAGCGTCTTCGCCCTTTTCATCCATTAGTTGAGAACGATCTTTTGCAGCTTCCCGCTCGGCGAGTTTTGTATCGGCGCGGGCGATTGCAGCATCGGTGCCGTGTTCGTTGATGAACTCCGCCCATTCAACTAACGCTTCCACCATCTCGTCTTCTGGCACAACAGCCACATTGCGACCCTTAACAAAAAGGTGACCCCGCTTGTTGCCAGCAGCTATACCAAGGTCAGCTTCGCGGGCCTCGCCTGGCCCGTTAACTACACACCCCATCACAGCAATCTGTAGAGGAAGTTTTTTGTGTTCAAAAGCTGCAAGCGCTTTGTTGGCGACAGCAATTACGTCGATCTCGGCTCGACCACAACTAGGGCACGCAATGAGGTCGACGTTTTTGCGTTCACGTAAGCCGAGCGCCTCAAGTAATTGACGACCAGCGCGTGCTTCCTCGACAGGGTCAGCAGTGAGGCTGTATCGGATGGTGTCGCCAATACCTTCAAGAAGCAAAGTCGAAATTCCGGCAGTGGCCTTGATAAGACCAGCTGGAGGCGGACCTGCTTCTGTAACTCCGAGATGCAATGGAATATCTGTTGCTTCGGCCAACATGCGATATGCCTCAACCATGAGTGGCACGTTGCTTGCTTTCACAGAAATCTTGATGAGATTGAAATCAACTTCTTGGAAGTATGCGATTTCATGCATTGCAGATTCAACCATTGCAGCCGCAGTAAGCCCGCCATACTTTTCATATAACGACGGATCAAGTGAACCACCGTTGACGCCAATGCGAATTGGCAAGTTGCGATCGCGCGCTTCAGAGGCAACAGCCTTGATGTGTTCTGGTTTACGAATGTTGCCTGGGTTCAAACGAAGACCGTGGACTCCAGCCTCCATTGCAGCCAATGCCATCTTGTATTGGTGGTGAATGTCAGCGATGATCGGAATTGGTGAACGCGGCACAATTTGTGCAAGCCCTTCAGCGGCTTCTTGATCGTTACATGTGCAACGCACAATGTCGCACCCTGCTGCGGCCAACGCATAGATCTGTTGCAGTGTGCCTTCAACGTCAGCGGTCTTCGTAGTGGTCATTGACTGCACCGAGATAGGAGACCCTCCACCCACAGGGACTTTGCCCACCATGATTTGCTGAGTATTGCGACGCTCGAACATGTGTCTCAGTCTGTCAGTTCCGCGGCCGTTTACCCGAGTGGTTGAGTGATATCGAGGTACAAACCAGTTAAAAGCAGGAGTGACAAAAGCCCGACCACCAAGGTGGCGAGTGGAACCATCTTGTTGATGTCGGCCCTGTACAGCTGACCTTTGCGCGATCGCACTCGTTCATAAATAGCAATGGCTGCATGGCCACCGTCAAAAGGCAACAAAGGAAACATGTTGAAGACACCCACAAACACGTTGATGCTTGCAAGCAACGTGAGCACACCCTTCAACCCATCTGACCGACCAACCGTGCCACTGAAGTCACTAATGCCCACAACGGTGGTCGGACGAGTTTCCAGTGTGGCTTCTGGAGACTTTGTGAGATGGCGAATCGAATTCATTGGATTGAGTGCAACTACCACCCCTTTCACGGAACCCGTGATTGTTGTACCGATATCTGCAATAGATTGCCCAACGGATTCGATGACTCCGAGATCTTTCCAACCCCAGTCATCTGCCATGACACCCAAGTACGCACGGCCAGCAATGGTGGGATGTTTTGCGAGCACGACATCACGTGTTTGACGAACGCCTTCGTGTTCGAACACAACAGAAATTGAGTCTCCGGCAGAGAACGATTGTATTGCCGCAGAGACGCTGTTGTAATCCGCAACGGCGATGCCCCCAATCGACACAAGCGTGTCTCCGATTGCAATGCCAGCAGCGGATGCTGGACTACTTATTTCAGCTAACCCACGAACAGTGGAGACACCAGTGTTTTGCTGACGCCCGCCAGAGGCGTATACGCCGAGAAACAAAATGAAGGCAATCACCATGTGCATCAGCGACCCAGCAGTGATGACTAAAAGTCGCCGAGGGAATGTTTGAGAACGATACGCACGTGATTCGTCCGCCGGATCGACTTCATCAACATTGTTCATACCGATAATACGAACGAAAGCCCCTAGCGGCAGTGCGCGAACGCCGTATTCAACTTCGCCTTTTGTGCGACTCCACACTCGCGGGCCAAAGCCCATAAAAAACTGGGTGACCTTCATACCTGTTAGGCGAGCGGTAGAGAAATGGCCCACTTCGTGCAAGAAGACAGAGATGAGAAGTCCGACGACGAACACAAAAGTCCACGGATTCTTGAAGGCCAAATATGCAAGCAACCCAATCATGATGTACCCAGTGGCTTTGCCGTTACGCGTTGCCATAGGTGACACGGCCTCGTCTACGGCACCACCTGCCGCAACTTCAGCGCGAAATTTATGGTAAAAATCGCTCATCGCGATAGCTCCTCTGTTGCTAGTCGACGACCTTGCGCATCTGCATCAAGAACATCGTCAACTGATGTTGGCACAGTAACTACAAACTTTTCCATCACCCGTGAAACGAAAGTGCCGATGTGAGACCATGTAATTCGGCCGGCAAGAAACGCATCAACAACAATTTCATTGGCAGCTGACAATGCTGCTGGTGCTGTTCCCCCTGCTCGACCTGCCGCATAAGCAAGGTCAAGACAAACGAAGGTGTTTCTGTCAGGTGGTTCGAAATCAAGACGTGACAAAGTTGTCCAATCAATTCGACCAAATGGAGTTGCGATGCGATGCGGGTAACCGAGTGCATACCCAATAGGCAATCTCATGTCGGGCATTGACAACTGCGCGATGGTTGAACCGTCTGTGAATTCCACCATTGAATGAACAACTGATTGCGGGTGGACCACAACATCAATATTGTCAAACGACGTGCCGAATAATTCGTGTGCTTCAATTACTTCAAGACCTTTGTTCATGAGAGTCGAAGAGTCGATTGTGATCTTCGGTCCCATCTTCCACGTGGGGTGCGCCAATGCTTCGTTTACTGTGACTGAAGCGAGCGATTCGGCTGAACGGCCACGAAAGGGGCCACCGCTGGCGGTGAGAACGATGCGGGCCACTTCAGAGGATGGGTGCGATGAAGATCGAAGACACTGATGAATTGCACAGTGCTCACTGTCAACGGGAACCAATTGCGCTCCGGGGGTTGCACGCAGTGGCTGCACTACTGGGCCAGCCGCAATGAGGCTTTCTTTATTAGCCAATCCGAGAGTTTTCCCGGCGCGCAATGTTTCTAGAGTTACAGATAAACCCGCAAACCCAACAACACCGTTGATAACGACATCAGCAACACCAACGACATCGGCGAGATTCCCCGTGACAGGTATTCCCGGAAGTGCCGTTGCAACTTCAGAACGAAGTGCTTCGTTAGTGACGACTACAAGTTCTGGTTTCAGAAGGCGTGCTTGCTCAATTACAATGTCAGACGACGAGCCAACAGCAAGTGCTGTTACGCGATACTTGTCTGGCTCAGCCAGTACAACTTCAATTGTTTGCGTGCCAATGGACCCAGAAGATCCGGCAATTGCAACGCGAGTTATGCCCAAGGGCTGAGGACCAACATGAGGTAATACGCCGCAGGAAGAACGAAGAAGAATCCGTCGAACCTGTCGAGTACTCCACCATGCCCCGCAATGATGGTGCCAAAGTCTTTGACATCAAGATTGCGCTTAAACATTGATTCAACTAGGTCTCCCATTGGGGCCATAACTGCAATAACAATTGTCAAAGCAATCCATTCGCCCATGGAGTTCCATGTTCCATTTTGAGAACCGAACACAATCACTGCGACAAGTGTTGCAATAGCTCCACCAATTGCGCCCTCAACGGTCTTGTTGGGGCTAATCCATTCACGCAACGGTGTCTTGCCGATTGACGCACCGATAAAGAGTCCACCAACATCATTAGCAATCACACCAATAACAATCATGAACAACGTGTCGGTTCCGGCATTACCGAACCCATTGACTGAGTAACGCAAAATCAATGCAGCAAACGAGCCGAGCAAGCCAATCCATACCATTGCCATGTTTGTGATGGCAACGTTTGGCATTGGCCCACTGTGAACACTGCTACTACCGATAAACCCAATTGAGGTTGCAAGAAATCCGAATGCGAATACAAGCGGCAATGATGCATCGCCAATCCAGTAAGCAGCAATTGGTGCAGCAACGCATGTCAAAATTCCGGCAAACGTTGCAGGCCTGTAGCCCTTTTCCGTGACTTTGCTGAAGAATTCAACTGCTGCGAGTGCAACGACTGCAACAACAATCAGCATCACTGCCGCTGGACGCCACATGATTGCACCGAGGAAAACTGCGAGAAGAATTAGGCCAGTAGTAACTGCTGTTGGCATATCGCGACCAGTGCTACCGCCTGTGCCCCGAGGGCCTGAGCGACGAACTTGCGGGGCGCGACCGCGCGGGATACCACCTGTGATGTCACGTGACGGATCAAGACCAAAATCTGCTGTCGCATCGCGAGATGCGCGACGACGCTCGTCTGTCGGATCAGTTCCGATCGAAATGTGGTCGGGACGGCGTGTGGGTTCACTTGGCTCTTGGAATGTTCCCCACACATCTGTGTCGTCTTCTGTTGATGGCAATTCGCCAGTTGCAGGCTCTGTCCAATGAGGAAGATTGCCGGTTTCGGCATCACCAAAGCTGAGAACAGGTTCTGCAGTTGGGTCGTCAGCAAACTGCACGGTGCCGAAATCAGAACCGAAATCGGTCCCGTACCCGGACGAGTCGTTGCTGTCTGTGTTGTCTCGGCGGCGCCAGATGTCATCACTCATGTTGTTCCCCTTTCGGGCGTTCGCTGACAACAATAGTTGCCATCGTTTCTATACCTCGAGCAGCTCATGTTCCTTACGGGTAAAAGCTTTTTCGATTAATTCAATGTGGTCCTGCGTGAGCTTGTCGAGCTCTTTTTCAGCTCTTTCCAATTCATCTTTCGATATCTCGGAGTTCTTTTCAGCGGTTTCCATTTGTTTGCGGGCGTCGCGGCGAATGTTGCGCACTGCAATTCGTCCATCTTCTGTCATGTTCTTCACGATTTTTACGTATTCCTTACGGCGCTCTTCAGTAAGCACAGGAATCGACAAGCGAATAATGACACCGTCATTCGATGGGTTTAGGCCAAGGTCGCTTTCGCGAATCGCCTTTTCGATAGCTCCGAGTGCACCTCGGTCGTGTGGCTTCACTACAAGAGTGCGGGCTTCAGGAACCTGAAAACCAGCTAATTGCTGCAACGGCACAGTGGAGCCGTAGTACTCGACAAGCAGTTTCTCAACAAGGCTTGGGCTTGCACGGCCAGTTCGGACAGAAGAGAACTGAGACTGGACATGTTCCACTGCTCGTTCCATCTTGTCGATGGCTTCGAGGGTGGCTTCTTCGATCACCCGACCAGCGTACCTATTTGTTCGCCTCGGAGAATGGACTTGACGTTTCCGCGGGCCAGAAGGTCAAACACAACAATGGGCAGGTTCTTGTCCATACAGAACGTGATGGCAGTCGAGTCCATGACTTTGAGACCCTTTGTGATGACGTCCATGTGACTAATCCGGTCATATCGAGTGGCTGTCTTATCAATCTTTGGGTCTGCTGTATAGACGCCGTCAACCCCAGAGTGAGTGCCTTTCAAGATGACTTGAGCGTCAATTTCGGCAGCTCGCAGTGCAGCTGCAGTGTCAGTAGTGAAGAATGGGTTACCGGTTCCACCAGCAAGGATGACAACACGACCTTTTTCAAGGTGGCGCTCGGCGCGACGACGAATATAGGGCTCTGCAATCTTTGGCATCTCAATGGCACTCATCACCCGAGAATGTTGACCAGCACGTTCAAGAGCGTCTTGCAATGCAAGGCCGTTCATGACCGTGGCAAGCATTCCCATGTAGTCAGCTTGGGCCTGGTCCATGCCTTGACCAGCACCTTTAAGACCACGCCAGAAGTTTCCACCACCAACAACGATGGCGATATCAGTTCCTAGTTCTTCGCGAGCTTCACGAACTTCTTCGGCAACTTGCGACAGGACACTGCTATCAAGTCCGAAACCCGATGGTTCAGCAAGTGCTTCACCCGAAAGTTTCAGCACGATACGTGACCAAGCGGGCCGAGTCGACATGTCAGCCGATCTCTACCTGTGCGAAGCGCACGATCTGAGCAGAACCGATGAACTGAGCGATGCTGAGTTTGTCGTCTTTGGCGTATGGCTGTTCAAGAAGACAAATATCTTTGAAGAAACCATTAACGCGACCTTCGACAACTTTTGCAATTGCCTGTTCAGGCTTTCCTTCGTTACGAGTGACGATTTCAAGCGTTGCGCGCTCTTTTTCAACAACGTCTGCAGGAACGTCTTCACGGCGCAAATAGCGAGGACGAGCAAACGCGATGTGAACAGCAACGTCGTGTGCAATTTCTTGAGTTGCTCCGGACATTTCAACGATGACGCCATTGACTCCACGACCACCTTGAATGTGGTTGTAAAAATCAAGCACGTTGCCAGCAGCAGCCTCGAAACGAATTGTTTCGCCCACTTCGATCTTTTCCTTCAACGTGATTTTCAAGTCATCAATTGTTGTTGAATGATCGGCAAGACCAGCTTCACCTTTTTCAAGGATTGATTGAGCCAAAGCATCAGCAGCAGCCTTGAAGCCATCGCTTGAGGCAACGAAGTCTGTTTCGCACTTCAATTTGATGATTGAAGCACGTGTTGCCTCAACAATGATTGTGACAACACCTTGAGCATTCTCGCGATCATCGCGCTTTGCACTTGCAGCAAGACCTTTTTCACGAAGCCACTGCTTTGCGGCTTCAATCTCGCCACCATTTTCTTCGAGTGCCTTTTTGCAGTCCATCATTCCGGCGCCAGTTGTTTGGCGAAGGCTTTGAACATCTTTAGCTGTATACGACATGACTACTCCGCTGCTGGTTCGGCTGGCTTTGGTGCTGACAAACGAGCTTCGCGAGATGCCTGAGCTTCTGCTGCTTGACGACGTGCGTCAGCCTGCTGTGCTTCAAATACTGCGTTCTCTTCTGCTGTGCGCTCAACTGGTGCAACTTCAGTTGCTGCTGCAGCTGGATTGCGCTTCTGAGCAATAAAGCGACCTTCGATAATTGCCTCTGAAATGACGCGAGTAAGAAGATCGTTTGAACGAATCGCGTCGTCGTTACCTGGAATTGGGAACTGAATGAGATCTGGATCAACGTTTGAGTCAACAACTGCGATAACAGGGATTCCAAGCTTGTTGGCTTCTGTTACTGCAATGTGTTCCTTAACGGTGTCGAGGACGAAGATTGCATCTGGACGACGAGACAAGTGCGAAATACCCGAAAGGTTCTTCTGCAGTTTGTCGAGTTCACGAGATAGAAGAAGTGCTTCCTTCTTTGGCATGGCTTCAAATTCACCGGATGCCATCATGCGCTCGTACTCTTGCATTTTTGCAACACGCTTTGAGATGGTTTCGAAGTTGGTGAGCATTCCACCCAACCAACGTTCGTTCACGTAAAACATGCCGGTTTTTTCGGCGTAGCTACGGATTGGATCTTGCGCCTGCTTCTTTGTTCCGACGAACAAGACAGTGCCACCGTTTGCGACAAGGTCGCGGACGAATGAATAAGCAACCTCAATACGCTCAAGCGTCTGGTCAAGGTTGATGATGTGGATTCCGTTGCGCTCTCCAAAAATGAATTGCTTCATCTTCGGATTCCAACGACGGGTCTGGTGACCAAAGTGCACACCAGCTTCGAGCATTTGACGCATTGATACGACAGCCATGATTTTCTCCTTCTGCGGTTTTCCACACACTGATCCGACGCCGAAGCGACCGCAGATGGCCAGTGTGCAAGGTATTTGCTTGATGTAACACGCACGGAATGTGCGCGTTGAACTCTGAAAGCCTATCGGGAGCCAGTCACCGCCCCACAATGACTGACCCTCGACCCACCAGGCGCCCCGCCGTAAAACCCAGAAACTGCAACGGGTTCACGTAGGCCCCACGAACCCTGACCCCGAGATACAGCTGGTGAGACGCGACCCCAATGACCTGTCCAGCGGTCACCGTCGACCCAGCGCTGACGCTGGAACTCTCAAGTCGCCCGTACGTCACTCGCGCTCCCCCTCCGATGTCCTCGACCACATACAGAACGCGGGCGACCTGCCCAACGAAAACGATGACTCCAGCAGTCACTGTCCGAACTGGTGTCCCCGTCGTTGTGGCAATGGTGACGCCTCTGTGACCAGCACATCTCTGACATGCAGGAGCCCTAAACCCATCAATAACGACACCACGCACCGGAGCAACGGGTGGAATTGGTTGAGACACTGCGATGAGGACTGCAACAAGATGCGATGCGATTGAGAAACTCACACCAACAATGTGTGCGAGCGAAGCAGTGAATGGAAAGGTCAGCCCATGCCGGCCGCTGCAAGTCGCGAACGCAACTGCAACACAGCCTTTGTGTGTATCTGTGAAATACGACTTTCGGTTACGCCTAATGCCTCACCAATTTCCGACAGCGTCAAGCCGTCGTCGTAATACAGAATCAAGATCGCTTGCTCACGTTCGGGAAGTTTGGAAATTTCGGCACGCATTGCTGTGCGCAACTCCCCTTCTTCCATCGCACGACCAGGCTGTAAGTGTGTGTCAGCCTCAGCAGCCGTTGTATCAAGCGCCACATGATCAAGTGGACCTACTGAACCAGCCGCAATATCAGCTAACCATTTTTCCAATTCATCAGTGGTGATGGAAAGTTCAGCCGAGATCTCTTCGTCAGTTGGCGTGCGTCCGTGTTGATGTTCCAACAATGCAATGGCATCTTGCACAGACCGTGACCGCGAACGGACAGACCGTGGAACCCAATCAAGCGCGCGGAGTCCATCGAGAATGGCACCACGAATGCGAGGTATCGCATACGTTTCAAATTTTGCGCCCTGTGACGGATCAAATCTATCGATGGCATTCATCAACCCGAACACCCCAGCACTCACAAGATCACCCGTATCAACAGTGCGAGGCAACCCTGCAGCAAGACGACCAGCGACGAACTTGACTAGTGAGGCGTAGTGCACGACCAACCAGTCACGTGCAGTGCCCTCTTCCGACTCGTGCCATGCATCCCATGCTGAATCAATTGTGTAGCGAAGCGGGCGTGCGTTCATGCGCGCGGATGCGATTCTGAATACACGAGGCGCAGGCGTTCTTTACTGACATGCGTGTAACGCTGCGTAGTTGATGCATCACTATGGCCAAGAAGCTCTTGAATGGACCGCGTATCTGCACCGTTATCCATGAGATGAGTTGCAAATGAATGACGCAAAGCGTGAGGGTGTGTGCCGCCAGGAATTTCTGCACGCTCACACGCTTCGTCGAGAAGGCGCGTGCAATCGCGGCGGCTTAGTGCATTTCCCCGTGCAGACAAGACAAGAGACGACCCTGTTGATTCACCTGCAACCTCATGCCGCACCACCAACCAACGACGAATTGCCTCGGTGGCAGGCGCACTCAAGGGAACCATTCGTTCTTTTGAACCCTTACCCATTACTCGCAACGAAGAACCGTCAGACGACACACTCTGCAACGTGAGTCCGCATACTTCTGAGACTCGCAAGCCACTGCCGTACAAAATTTCAAGCACAACACGATCGCGAGCCTTACGCCATTCGGGAGCATCATCATCCTCAGTTGATACAAGACGAGCAACTGTCTCAGCATCAAGAGGCCGTGGCAATCTGCCCTTCACTGTTGGCGTGTGCACCGCATCAGTGGGATTTGTCTTCGATGTTCCGCTGCGAATTGCCCACGCGAAATACCGGCGCAACGATGCGACTCGGCGAGCGATAGTGCGAGATGTTGCACCTCTGTCATGAAGTGCCGCCAAGTATTCGCGGACATGTTCTTTTTCCACCATGTTTGGAACAACTGCTGGCATCGAATCAAGCATCCATTCAGCAAATAACTCGACGTCCCGGCGATACGCAGCACGAGTGTTTGCTGCTGATGCAGTGAGCGACGATTCAAATTGCGCGATAGCCCACTTCTTCAAGCGCTTATTACGAACAACACAATCACCCTTCAGGCTGTTGTTCGTAGCAGCGCGACACTGTGCGCACGACGACAGATGCGATGGGGCGATTCCGACAGCTGGATTGGTGAAGGGTTCAGCGCCTTTACTTGCCTTCATGGAGCGAACACACCATGTGAAATACGCAGAGACTGCAGACATGCGTTGCTCAACCGTTTCAACCGAATAACCATCAGCTTCTAGTTGGTCGCAATACTCAACCACCACGGACTCTGTGACGGAGATGGGAGTAGTTGCTTTTCGCTTCACAAAGAACGAGACGGCATGAGTTAGATCTGACAGTCGCCCCATGCGCACTGATTCGCCAAGAGCAAGAGTTTTGGCGTAGCGAGACAGTTCGAATTGGTCGAGACTCGGGGACTTGACCCGTGACTGTGCAGCGGCGCTCATGACCTCAACGGTACCCCTGATGGACTACGCCACGAGTGCCTCCCACCATCCGTTTGTGTTTGCTACCCATCCTTTGGCTTCCAATCGACCGAGAATGACAGCAACGTTCACCACAGACATTGATGCGCCGAGCGAAATTTCGTCCATGCTTCGCGGCACTCGACCAAGCGCAGTCATCACCTGGCGTTCGTCATCGTGCAGTGCGGGACGACCCTCGCACCAGTCGGTCATATGGCGATGGTCAAGGCCCAAAGCAACAAGCACATCAGTGACGTCAGTGACAGGACCACACCCGTCTCGCAAAAGATTGTTGGTGCCCTCACATGGCGCAATCCCCGGCGCGCCAGGCACGGCCAACACTGTGATGTCGCGCTTCATTGCTTCGCGCACCGTAATCATGGAGCCACCAGTTGCACGAGACTCCACGACAACCAACACTTCACTGAGTGCTGCCAGAATTCGATTGCGCATAGGGAAACGATGTGGTTCTGGCGCGGTGCCAGGCGGAGATTCACTAATCAAGAGCCCTCGCCTTCCGATTTCTCCCCATATGCGCGCATGCTCTGGTGGATACACCATGTCAAGACCTGACGCCACAATTGCAATGGGTGGACAACCGTCTTCTGCGCTTAATGAAAGCGCACCAACATGTGATTCAACATCAATGCCTCTTGCTAATCCGGAAACGACACTGATACCTGCAGCAGATAATTGTTTCCCGAGTAGTTGCGCAAAATACTTGCCACGTTGAGTGGCGTGGCGTGTACCAATGATTCCAACGCGTCGATTGTGAAACGCTCCAGCATCACCAATCATGAATAGAACTCCTGGAGCACTGGGATCACCCAGTAACGATGGTGGATACGGCGCATCGCGCATAGAAACCACTGTCATCGAAGAATCAATACATGCCTCTGCCGTTGACACGAGCAAGGATGCATCCGCTTTATGCCACGCACGCCACACAACGTCATTGATTCCGACAAGAGGCCGTTCCCCCGCTTGCAGCATCTCCCACACATGAACAGGCGTATCAAGACTTATCAGTCGTCGAAGTCGAAGTGGTGTTTGCAATGGCAAGGCAGCAAGCGCTGCGCTGTATGCCCATTCTGGGTAACGGTTTGTCATTGCTAATGCTTCTCTACTGTTGGCGCAATGGGTACACGCATGGCAAACGCTGCTTCCACGCACTCAGTGCTGATTACGTCATCTGCGCCATTCAAGTCCGCAAGGGTTCGTGCAACTCTTCGCACACGGTGATACCCGCGGCCAGATAATCGTCCTTCATCAAGGCGGTCTCGCAACCATGACATTGCCTTCGGCGATAGTGGCGCAACTTCGTCCAGTAGATCAGCAGGAATGGCCGAGTTCAGACAACCTTGTCTTTCAATACTGATGCGATGCACAGTTGCCACGCGCTGAGCAATGACATCACTGCTTTCTCCTGCCGAGCCACCTGTGAGTTCTGCGGTTGATGGTTTGACGAGTTTGATTCGAATGTCGAATCGATCAATCAGTGGCCCACTGAATCGACGAACGTACCGTTGCCTAATTGAAATCGCGCACATACACCCGAGCGGTGATGCTTCACCACATGGACACGGATTGGTTGCAGCCACTAATAGACATCGTGCCGGCATTGTGACAGATGAATGAGCACGCGAGATATGAACGACACCCTCTTCAAGTGGTTGACGCAATGAGTCGAGAACTGTGGGAGGAAACTCGCCCATCTCATCGAGGAACAACACACCGTTCGATGCAAGACTCAATTCCCCAGGCCTGATGTGGCCAGACCCTCCACCCACCATTGCGGCCATGGAAATGTTGTGATGCGGCGAGCGAAATGGCGGCGATGACGCAATGGCGTTACTGACCTGCATGCCCGCCGCACTGCGAACCATGGCACACGTAAACGCTTCATCTTCAGTGAGTCGAGGTAGTAGCCCTGGCAATCGTCGCGCCAACATTGATTTACCTGCCCCAGGTGGTCCCATCATCAGCATGTGATGAAAACCTGATGCAGCAACTTCAAGGGCAAGTCGAGCGTTTGTCTGGCCGCGAACATCTGCCATGTCTGCAATTGCATCAACAACAACACGTGCACTCGGCACAGCAACGGTTGGCCACGGCGTCCCATCGACAAGCACCTCGATTAGTTCTGACAGCGACGACACAGGACGCAAGCGTGCGGGACGGGCCAACATTGACTCTGCAGCAGCCGAAGTTGCAACGACAACTTCGTACTGTGACACTGCATCAACAAGCGGAGCCATGCCGGCTGTTGGTCGCAACGAACCGTCAAGTCCTAATTCAGCGATAAATGCGCACCGCTCTGCAGCTTCTACTGGCACGATTCCTTCTGCAACCAACAAACCAACTGCAATAGCTAAATCCATGCCGGCGCCGCCTTTACGCTCGCCGCCCCCAGCCAAGTTGATTGTTATGCGCCGCAATGGCCATTCGACACCACTCGACAACAACGCAGCGCGAACTCGATCTCGTGATTCACGACACCCTTCATCAGGAAGTCCCACAACTGTGAAACCAGGAAGCCCCTTTCCGACATGTGCTTCAACTGATATGGGCGTTCCACGGGTGCCAAAAAGAGTGGCTGATCGGATGGCTGCGTACATGTGCTGTTCCCTTTGGGTTCGAGTCTGTGATAATCGACTAGATGTGTGCGAGAAGGACTGCGGTTTTGGCAACGGCCATGGGTTTGATATTCGCGCTCACCGGATGTGCTGCGCCATCTCGCACAGGTTCGAGTTTCTGCGCACAACTTGGTCGTGAATTGCCCGCCATCGGTCAACCTATGGGTACCGGTACCGACGTCACAGCGATGGTTGATCGTTATGAGCGACTTCTCGAGCGAGCACCGCTTTCTATCGAAGGTGACTTCGCGATTCTGACCGGGCTGTTGCAAGATGCGTCAAAAGTGAACCCTTCTGACAAAGAAGCACTCCAGGAAATAGCTGACGCAACGTATGCAGCAAATCAATCAGCGCTGAACGTGCGCGACTGGGTGAAGAGCACCTGCGCAGTGGACATTTCCACTGGTCTCAATATTGATCCGCCGCGTTTGCCTACGACGACTGTTGCAACGACAACGACACTTGCGACTGCGACGACTGTTGCAACAACAACCTCAACGGTTGTTCCGTAAAGATTCTTAGCGAATTTCTCCGCGTTTTACGATGACTTTGTCAACAAGTCCGTAGTTCTTAGCTTCTTCAGCGCTGAACCAATGATCTCGCTCACTATCGGCTTGAACTTCGGCAACGGTGTGGCCAGAGTGATGCGCAATCAATTCAGCCATGCGCAACTTGATAAAGCGTGACTGCTCTACCTGAATCGCAATGTCTGATGCTTGTCCACGCAAACCAGCAAGTGGCTGATGCATCATGATGCGAGAGTTTGGCAGTGTGTACCGCTTGCCTTCAGCGCCCGCAGTGAGAAGGAACTGCCCCATTGAGGCTGCAAGGCCCATGCACACTGTTGCGACATCGCAACTTACGAACTGCATCGTGTCGTAGATGGCCATTCCGGCCGTAACTGAGCCACCTGGGCTGTTGATGTACAACCAAATGTCGGCATTGGCGTCTTCGCCCTCGAGGTACAGCAACTGGGCGCAGATCTGGTTAGCGATGTCGTCATTGACATCAGTACCAAGCATTACGACGCGATTTTTCAGCAATCGCGTGAAAATGTCGGAGCGAGGATCTCCGCCAGCATCGATGGCCATTGGGCTAACAGGAAATCCGGAAGTACTCATACTTGGTAAAGGCTACCTGCTCGGCAAGAATAGAACTATGCCATCAACTCCAGACTTCTCCCCCAACACCGACGAACTGGTTGCCAATAACTCCCAATTTGTGGCCAACTTTCGCGATGCCGGACTAGCTCTTGCACCCCGTCGTCACCTTGCAGTCGTTGCCTGCATGGACAGCCGTATGGACATCTTCCAGATGCTTGGCCTAGCCCACGGTGATGCCCACATCATTCGTAACGCTGGTGGAGTTGTAACCGATGATGTGATTCGTTCGCTCGTAGTTTCCCAACGCTTGTTGAATACTCAAGAAATCATTCTCATCCACCACACAAATTGTGGACTGCAAACCATTTCTGATGATGGGTTTAAGAAACAGATTGAAGATGACTGTGGTATCCGACCAAGTTGGGCTATCGAAGCGTTTACAGACCCATACGACTCTGTTCGTCAATCAATGAACCGACTCGGCCACAGCCCCTTCGTGATCTTCAAAGACCATATTCGTGGTTTTGTCTATGACGTGGAAACTGGTCAACTTCTTGAAGTTGACTCAGACTCTCGTCACGTCCCCTAAAGGCGAGACACTCCGCTGACAATGACGACAATGCGTTCATCGTCAGAAATGCTTTCACGCATTGCTAATACGCCAGCGAATCCAGAAATTCCAGTTGCGCACGAATTGAAACCACCAACATTGCGAACTAAGTCATATGCACGATGCAAATGATCTTCTGAAACAACTACAGGTGAACCACCAGTGTCTGCCATGGCGTCGAGCACACTGATCCAGTCGTAGGTCTCATCATCCAAAATGCCGTCCGCAAACGACGACGGAGTCTCTTCCCACGGCCACATGCACTCGGTCCATCGTGGACCAGCGTTACGCGCACCACCAGTTGCAATTGCGTTCTTCCATGCACGTTCTAACGGTGCGCAGCCTTCGGTCTGCACCGCATGCAGTTTCGGATGTACTCCTGCGATACGCATTGACGAACCGACACAGGCTGCCAATGCACCACCACCTACTTGAACGAAAATTCGGTCTGCAAAATGACCCAACTCTTCGGAGATCTCCCAACCAATTGTGCGGCCGCCATCAAGACACCATGCATTTTCTGTGCCCTGCACACCGAATGGAATCGCACCGGCGGCAACTGCTTCTCGAAAACGCAGAACGCATGGGTCACCTGCTGGGTCCGTGTCACGTCGAGGGCACACAACAATTGTCGCACCGAGCGCTTTCAGGGTTTCAAGTACAGCCACAGAAGCTGTTGGGGGAACATGAACAGAAATAGGCCATGACACCGCAGCTGCCAACGTGCTTGCTGCAATAGCCGCATTGCCACACGATGCAATGGCAAGCGACGGACGAGTTGTTGGTGTCCACGGCGCCCGACCAGCTGCTTCCACCATTAACAAATGAAGCAATTCGGTGAATATATGCCGGGCCTTGTGCGACCCACCCACGTTTGCGGTTTCGTCTTTCACCCAAATGCCGCCGGTTGCAGAGAACCCAAGAGCTTCAGATAATTCGTCACTGCGAGTGAGTGGCGTACGCAGGAACCCAGTTCCCGCAACACGTGACACTGCTTCATCAGTTGACCTAATGATGGCGACACGCTGAGCGTCGCTAAGCCCTAACGACCCCCCTAGAGAATCAACGGCCAAGTAACGACGAAACGCAAGGTACGGGTTGGCTTCATCTGTAGGCCGAAATGGTTCTACTGAAGATTCAAAATGAAGAACATGATGCCTGTCAGACAACGAGGCGTTCGGACATAGCCACGACAACGGTGTCGCGATTGATTCACGAGCACCACATACTGCACATACGAGGCCAGTGACCACGCCTGTCATGAATGACTACTTAGTGAAGCGAGCAACGCGTTGGTTGAACTCATTAATGAGGTTGTCCCACACCGGAGCAAACCCGCGCACTGTGCGCCAGAACGATTGCGAACGGCGCGCTTCGAACACGTCAAGCGGAGTGCCCTGTTGTTCTACCCAGGTGTAATAACCAAGATTGAAAATACGGTTGCGTTCACGCTCGGTGCAATCAATCATGTTGTCAGTGCTGACAGAACCAAGATGCTCGCTGAAGACTTCTGCCGCATCCAACTCAGTGAAGCCTTTAGGGAAACGAGTAGCAATTGTCTTCTTGCGTTCGCTCGGATACAAGTCACTGCCATCGGTAGCAATTGTGACAATTGCATCGTTGGCGCCGTAGCCCAGCAACTTTGCTGTCTTGATTGCAGCAAGCACGTTGCAAATTGCTGAAAAACCAAAATGTGTGAGCGCCTCAACAAGTTCAGGGCTTGCATTGTGACGATCCGCCAAGTACTTCTGACCAGCAGGAGTATTGAACAACACGTCAAGTTCATCAGTCGCTTTGTCGGTGACTGCGACTACAACGTCAGTGTTCATGATGTTCTGAATAAGCGGAATGTGCTTGTCGCCAATTCCTTGAATGTTGTGTTCCCCAAAACCGTTTTCCAACATTGTGGGGCACTCAAGAGCTTCAACAGCAACAATGCGTGTGCCGTAAATATCTTTCAAACGATCACCGGCTGCAATAGTGCCGCCCGAACCAGTGGCAGAAGTAAATGCTGCAAGACGAATACCTGAGTGACCATTTGCCTTCACGTGCTCGAAAGCATGTGCGAGAGCACGACCTGTGACTTCGTAGTGTCCAACATGGTTTCCAAATTCGCAGAACTGATTCAAGATGAAGTTCCCTGGGTCTTTGGCCATCTCGTTACAGGCGTCGTAGATCTCCTTAACGTTGCTTTCAGTACCTGGTGTGCGCACAACGTCGTCTTTGTCAACAACCCACTTATCAAGCCAGTCGAACCGCTCTTGCGACATACCTGCAGGAAGAACTGCAACACCGCGTGAACCCATGAGACGACTTATCGCAATACCACCACGTGCATAGTTGCCTGTTGATGGCCACACTGCACGATGACGTGTTGGGTCGAATTGGCCAGTGATCACACGCGGCACGAAGCACGAATACGCAGCCAACACTTTGTGCGCCGTGATCATAGGAAACCTGTCTCCGAACACAACGATGATGGGTGACTCAACACCAGTCAATGACGAAGGCAAGACCACATGCTCTGGCACGGCAACTGTGTCGCCTGCCATGTTGTTGTACCAATGCACACGAAACAAGTTGCGCGGGTCAGCGGCATTCTTGTCAACACCCTTCGTGATGTCTTTCGCGATACGGCTTGGTTCGGCCAATTCTCCGAACGTCGGCAAAACAATCTTCTGCTCAGCAAAGCGCTGCACACTGTTCTGCAACGACCGTTCGTCCAAAACATGACCTGCGAGACCCAGCTGTTCCTCAAGAACAGACGAATCAAGGGTGGAATCAAGCGAGGGGCTGCTAGTAAGAGTCACCTTGACAGTTTGCCACCTCAGAGCCCGCCGTCCTCTCTTACATAGCGGTACCCTTCTCATGTCGCCGACGTGGCCCAATTGGCAGAGGCGCCAGGTTTAGGTCCTGGATGTTGAGGGTTCGAGTCCCTCCGTCGGCACTATGGATATTTCGCGTCTTCCGACGCCGTGCCCCGTAATTGACCTGTCTGTGATGCGTTCAAATATCGCCGCCATGTCAGCAGTTCACCCAGGTCGGTCATTGCGGCCTCATGTCAAAGCACACAAGTGCTCGGCCATTTCAGCCGAACAAGTTGCCGCAGGTCACACCACTTTTACGTGTGCAACTCCTCGAGAAATTCTCGGCCTCGTTGCCGCTGGTGTTGGTGAAGACATTTTGCTTGCAAACGAAACTGTCGACCCTGCCCGACTCGCTGCACTGGCCGATGCGCAATCATCTGCACTCATTACTGTTGCTGTCGACTCACTCGAAACAATTCAAGCTGCATCATCTGCAGGAATACGCAATGTGCTTATCGACGTGAATGTGGGCTTACCACGTTGTGGTTGCAGCCCCGAACAAGCAGGTTCGCTGGCCGACGCGGCACGTTCTCTTGGACTCATTGTTCGCGGAGTAATGGGCTACGAAGGCCACCTGATGATGTTGACTGATCGTCAGAAGAAACAAGACAAAGTGCACGAAGCAATGAAGTTGCTAGAGCGCGCGCACAACGATGTTGGCGGAGACATCATGTCTGCTGGCGGCACCGGAACATACGACATGTTTGGTGGAACAAAAGTGAACGAAGTGCAAGCTGGCAGCTATGCACTGATGGATACGCAGTACGCAGAATTGCAGCATCCGTTTGCACAATCTCTGTGGATTCTCGGCACTGTCATTTCGGTCAACGCGTCATGGGTAGTTATTGACGTTGGCCTGAAGTCCCTCGGAATGGACCACGGCAACCCAACAGTTGACGGTTTCAGCGTGTGGTTCTGTTCAGACGAGCACACAACCATTGCGCCGGCTGAAGGAACACCAAAACCGAAGGTCGGAGACCGCATTCGTGTTACACCAGCCCATGTTGACCCCACAATGGCGATGCACTCTCATGCATACGTCATCGACAACGACTCCGTTATTGATGAGTGGGCAATAGACCTACGGGGTTGGTAGTCCGAAGATTCTGGCGAGCAGTTCAGGTATCTGAGCAAGTGCTCGACCACGATGCGACACAGCATCTTTTTCCGCTCCAGTCATTTCAGCAAACGTACGTCCGTCGCCGTCTGCAGGAATAAACAGCGAGTCATACCCGAACCCGCTGTCGCCACGCTCAGATTCTGCGATAGTTCCAGCGCATTCACCACCGACAAAGTGAATATCGCCTTTTGATGACACCACTGCAACAACAGTTCGAAATCGAGCAGACCGATTCGTAACACCATCAAGTTTCGTCAACAACAACACGCGGTTCTCGGCATCCGTTGCGTGTTCTCCTGCAAAACGCGCGCTTCGTACTCCCGGCGCGCCATTTAACGCTTCAACTTCTAGGCCGGTGTCGTCGCTAATCGCCCACTCAGACGCATGATTGGCAATCTCAACAGCTTTGATGATTGCGTTGCCTTCCAGGGTTGGAGCATCTTCATCAATGTCGCCAATATCTGATGGTCGTGCAACAAGTTCCACCCATGACGGCAACAAGCGTGCAATTTCTTCAACCTTGTGCGGGTTAGCGCTTGCGCACACAATCCGCATGGCGCTGATTATCGCGAAATCGGGCGAGACACAGGTGCCTCTGCCAAAAGATCTGACTGCAAAGAAAAGATTCGACCAAGTCCAATATCTGCAAGCCCCAACAACTGATCAAGATCGGGGCGGGAAAACGCAACACCTTCAGCCGTGCCTTGCACTTCTACGAACTTTGGCTCACCACCAGCGGCTGGACGCAACATGACAACATTCATGTCCACTTCTGCAGACGAGTCTTCGATATATGGCAAGTCAAGAACTGGAACTCCATTGCAGATACCTACAGAAATTGCTGCGACATACGAATGAAGGGGGTTTTCTTTGATTGAACCGTTCTGCACCAAACGTGTCATCGCATCGTGCAATGCAATGAAGCCACCACAGATGCTTGCAGTACGTGTTCCGCCATCTGCCTGCAACACATCGCAGTCAACAACAACTTGACGTTCTCCTAATGCACGCATGTCACAGGCCGCACGAAACGAACGACCAATCAGACGCTGAATCTCTACTGTGCGTCCGCTCTGCTTCCCTTTGGCTGCTTCGCGATCAACACGCTCTGGTGACGAACCAGGAAGCATTGAGTACTCAGCCGTAACCCATCCTTTGCCAGAGCCCTTCATCCAACGTGGCACATCTTCATCAATTGATGCTGTGCACAACACGCGGGTACGACCAAATGACACCAACACCGAACCGGCAGCCATGTCGGTGAAGTCGCGTTGAAATGTGATTGGTCGCAGTTGGTCTGCTGTGCGTCCGTCTGGTCGTGTCATGGCATTTTCCTTTGTAGTGGGCGCATTATGTCTAGTCGGTTTTTGATCGTTTCCACGGACTTGCCGAAGATAATTCTGGCCCCAGCAATCTGCGACCAAAATCAGCAAACCATTCCACGTCTCCCGACGACAAGAATGTGTGTTGTCCTTCTGCGCTAGCCGACGTGCGCAGTTTCAACTCGTCAAGCATGGCCGCAAGAGCAAACGCTGTTTCATCTGCACTTGAGACCAGCACCACTTCAGGCCCCATCACTTCACTGATTACACGAGACAGGAACGGGTAATGAGTACAGCCCAACAGCAACGCATCAATATCGGCCGCAACAACTGGCGCCAGTAAACGCTCGGCAAGCAACATCACTTCATCACCACTTGTTTGCCCGCGTTCTACAAATTCAACAAACCCAGGGCATGCACATGCAGTGAGAGATAACGACGAATCGATACCAGCAAGTGCTCGCTGATACGCACCCGATGAAATAGTGCCGACAGTTCCGATAACCCCGACTCGCTTTGATTGCGACGTCAACGACAATGCATGCGCACCAGGTTCCACAACACTGACGACTGGCACGGGCAACTCAGCAGACAATTCGGTAAATGCTGCAGCCGATGCCGTGTTACACGCAACAACAATTGCCTTTACGTTGTGGTCGCTCACCAAACTCCATGCAAGCTCGCGCGCAAACTCGCGCACCTCGGTAGCTGGTCTCGGACCATACGGGTATCGACCCGTGTCTCCGATGTAAACGAAGTCTTCAGACGGCAGCACATCAATCACCGCGCGAGCAACTGTGAGCCCGCCGAAACCGGAGTCAAACATCCCAATTGGGCGATTGTCGGTCCCGGTCATCTCTTCAGGCTAGGCGTAGTGTCGTATCTCATGCTTGCTGCCACACTTCTCGCCCTTGCAGCAGCAGTGTTACACGCTGGCTGGAACCTATGGGTGAAGCAGAGCCACGACCGATGGATTGCCTTATGGGGCCAGATGACGTGCGCCGGAATCATGTGCTCAGTTCTCCTTGTTGTACTTGGCGGAGCCAACAACATTGCGTGGTGGCCGCTTGCAGCAAGTTCCACTATCCATTTGTTCTATGTGGTGTTACTCGCTCGTGCGTACAACCTCGGCGACTTCTCTGTTACGTACCCCATCGCTCGAGGCACAGGCGCACTAGTTGCGGCCATCGGCGGAATTCTTTTCCTGTCTGACCACTTGTCAGTCTTAATGTTCATCGGAATCGGCATTGCTGTTGTCGGCATTCTGCTACTTGCGGGTCCGGCCGACAACTCACACGTCTTTGCAGCACTCTTGGTCTCAATCACCATCGGTGCATATTCCGTAGTGGATAGTTATGGCTCGCGGCAGATGGGTGGCAATTTGTATCCGCTGCTCTTATTTATTGGAACTGGAATCTCATTAACAACGTACGGTCTTGCAACAGGTCGGCGTCACGACATGACTACTGCACTTGCATCAACGTGGAAACGATTCAGTGTTGCGGGAATTGCATCCGCTGCCACATATTGGATGGTGCTGATTGCAGTGCAAAAGGCGCCGGTTGGTTACGTGACGGCATTGCGCGAATCAAGCGTTGTCATTGTTGCACTGGTCGGCACTCGCTACCTCGGCGAAAAAGACATGAAACGTCGTGTTTTTGCTGCATGCATCGTGGTCGTCGGGCTCGGCGTTTTGATAGCTGGCCGCTAATTAGAAGTAGATGATCTTTTCGGCGTTTGCTTCAGCTTCGTCAAGATCTGCTGTGTACGCACCAGTTGACAGATACTTCCAACCGCCATCACACAC
>JBIILS010000054.1:0-8432 GCA_044232585.1 Ilumatobacteraceae bacterium | reverse complement strand
CTGAAACATTCCAGACGCAACGCATTGAACATGCCTTCTTGGAGCCCGAATCAACTCTGGCAGTACCAAACACAGAAGCCGGAACAATGCATGTGTATTCGGGCGGTCAAGGAGTCTGGGATGACCGTGATCAGATTTGCGACATCTTGAGTATTCCCAAAGACAAAGTCACTGTTGAACTGGTGTCAAACGGCGGCGCTTTCGGCGGCAAAGAAGACATGTCGAATCAAGGACAAACCGCTCTAGCTGCATGGCTATTGCAACAACCCGTTAACTGCACACTGTCGCGCGAGGAGAGCTTCCTTATGCACGCAAAGCGTCACCCGATTCGCATGGAATATTCAGTTGGTTGTGATTCCAATGGCAAGTTAACCGCCGTGCATGCACGAATGATTGGAGACTCAGGCTCATACGCGTCAGTTGGCATGAAAGTTCTCGAGCGGGCAGCCGGACACGCAACTGGTCCGTACTTTGTGCCAAACGTTGATATCGCTTCCGTGGCTGTTCGCACCAACAACCCCGTCTGTGGAGCATTCCGAGGCTTTGGTGCAAACCAAGCACAGTTCGCCATGGAGGGTTGCCTTGATCGCCTTGCAGAACAACTAGATATCTCGGGTTGGGAAATTCGCAAGCGCAACGTGATTCACCCAGGTCAAGTGTGGGGCCCCGGACAAATCATGGACGATGGTTGCAAGGGTGCAGACATGTGCCTCGATGAAATCAAACCCGCATACGATGCCGCAGTTGCAGCGGGACGCGCAGTTGGTCTCGGTCTCGGACTAAAGAACTCAGGACTTGGAAACGGATTCCGCGAAGTAACACGCGCCGTTGTGCACTTCCGTACAGATGGAGTTGTTGAAGTGCGGCATGGTTGGACCGAGATGGGCCAAGGCGTACACACTGTCGCCCTTCAAGTAGCAGTTGAAGAACTTGGGATCGATGCGTCGTCGATTCGTGTTTATGTTGACACAACCCGTCAATTAGGTTTTGGTCAAACAACAGGCAGCCGCGGCACTCTCATGGCAGCAGCCAGTGTTCAGCGTGCATGTGCAGCTGCCCTAGAAGACGGCTGCAAGACCGGAATTGATTACACCGGCGAATACGTCATTGACTGGACTCATCACCTGGGCGAACCTGGCGTCGAGAATCCGATTATTCACTCAGCATTTGGTTACGCAGCTCAAATGGTCATCATGGATCCTGAGACTCAGAAGATTGACAAAGTTGTGGCAGTTCATGACGTTGGTCGTGCTGTAAACCCAACACTGTGTGAAGGACAAATTGAAGGTTCAGTTCACATGGGCCTCGGATATGCATTGACCGAAGAATTCCCTAGTGACGAATTGGGATACCCAACCAACATGACATTGCGTTCTCTCGGAATCATTCGCCCGAAAGACATGCCGCCTGTCGATGTTGTCATGGTGGAGTGCCCGCAACCACGCAGTCCATACGGCATCAAGGGCGTCGGTGAAATCGGTCTAGTACCTACAGCGCCAGCAGTCGCCGCTGCGCTTCATGCTGCCGATGGAATATGGCGCACTCAGCTTCCAATGAAACCTAAAAACTCTGATTCAAATGAGGACCCAACATGACAAGCCCCGCAGCTCTTTACTTGCAAGATGCGCATCCCATTGCTGAAGGTATGGAATACACGAAGTACGCAGAACAAAAAGGCTTCGAAGCCGTGTGGCAAGCAGACAGCCGTCTTGTTCGTGATGCCATTGTTCCAATGTCAGCGTTTGCCGCCGTCACAGACAAAATCAAGATTGGTTCTGGCGTTGTTGATTGTTGGACTCGCAACCCCGCTCGCCTTGCAGCAACATTTTCTACTCTTGATGACCTCGCCCCAGGCCGAGTGATTCTTGGCATCGGTGCATGGTGGGACCCTCTTGCGGAAAAGGTTGGCATCTCTCGCGCGAAGCCTCTTCGTGCAATGCGTGAAATCATCACTGCTGTTCGCGCATTGCTTGCAAACGAGACCGTCACCATGAATGGTGAGTTTGTACACCTTGACGGCGTTGAACTCGATTACGTCTACCAAGAGCGTCGTCCTAAAGATGTACCCATCTATCTCGGCGCAACCGGAATGCAGATGATGGAACTCGCAGGAGAGATCGCTGACGGAGTTGTTCTTAATTACCTCGTCTCCCCCGACTACAACAAGAAGGCTCTCGAGCATCTGGCAATCGGTGCAGACAAAGCGGGACGTTCCTGGGAAAAGATTGATAGACCACAACTCGTGGTGTGCAGTGTTCATGAAGACCGCCAAACCGCTCTCGACATGGCGCGCATGATGGTCACGCAATACCTCGGACAACAACCACACATCATGAAGGCATCTGGAGTTCCACAGTCACTGCTCGACAAAGTTGGCGAAGTTCTGACATGGCCTGCAACTCATGAACAAGTCGAGGCAGCATCAAAGCTCGTGCCCGATGAAATTGTTCAGATGCTTACTGCTTCAGGAACACCAGACGAGGCACGTGCCAAGGTCCGTGAATACATGAAGGACGGCGCTACCTGCCCCATCTTGTATCCACTCGGAGATGTGACAGCCATGATCGACGCGTTCGCTGGCTGGACTGCCTAGTTCCAGCTCTTCAATCACATACGATTGAAGCAGTGAGTGCTCAATCGCCATTAACGAATCGTCTTCAAGGCTTTGGTGCATCTATTTTTGCCGAGATGACTGCTCTCGCAGTTTCTACAGGTTCCATCAATCTCGGCCAAGGATTTCCTGATTACGACGGCCCTGCAGAGGTTCTACAAATTGCACAAGATCAAATATCCGCGGGCAACAATCAATATCCGCCTGGCATTGGCATGGCAGATCTTCGACTTGCAGTCAGTGGGCATCAAGATCGTTTCTGGGGACTCATATACGACCCCGCCACTGAAATTCTCATCACGATGGGAGCTACCGAAGCATTAGCCGGCGCCCTACTAGGCATTCTGAACGACGGTGACGAAGTAATCGTTTTTGAACCCTTGTTTGACACGTATGCAGGGTGCATCGCCTTAGCGGGCGCGATCAGTGTGCCAATCACCTTACGTCCGCAAGAATCTGGTCGCTATGAATTCGATGCCGACGAACTGCGACGATCAATTACATCGCGCACGCGAATGATTCTTTTGAATTCGCCACATAACCCCACTGGTTCAGTATTCACATTGGAAGAACTTACGACTATTGCTGGGATAGCCATAGAGCACGATCTCATTGTTATTTCGGATGAGGTGTACGAGCATCTCGTTTTCGACGACAAGAAGCACATTCCGATAGCAACTTTGCCCGGAATGTTCGAGCGCACCATCACAATTTCATCGGGTGGCAAGTCGTTCAACACAACAGGGTGGAAAATTGGATGGGCCTGCGCCCCTGCCCCTCTCATCAATGCAACACGCATGGCGAAACAACTATTCACGTTCGCAGGTGGTTCACCATTTCAACCAGCAATTGCTGCCGGTCTGCGCCTTCCTGATTCATACTTCACAGCTCTTGCAACTGACCTACAGAACAAGCGCGATGTTTTGATGTTGGCTCTTGAAGAATGTGGGCTACGACCAATTACTCCTGAAGGCACCTACTTCATTACCGCCGATGTTCGAGGTCGGCGAGCCGATGGCGACGGAATCGCCTTTTGTCGCGAGCTTCCGGGCCAAGCCGGAATTGTCGCCATTCCTGCTGCAGTTCTCTATGACCCTCGACATGAATCTGAAGGTCGCCACCTGGTTCGTTTCGCATTCTGCAAAGAACGATCAACCATCGCTCGTGCATCTGAACAATTGCGAGCATGGGCATGAAAGTCGCGGTAGTACAAGTCGACACTGTGTGGGAAGACAGAGAAGCGAATTTCGCTCAGATAGCTCCCCTCGTTTCCACTGCCGTGGAGAACGGTGCAACATTTGTTTTGCTCACAGAGATGTTCTCAACAGGTTTTGTCGTAGACCGAAGCGATATTGGTGAGCCCGAAGGCGGCCCTTCGTCACAATTCCTTTCCCAGATGGCAACGCAACACAATGTTTGGATAGGTGGCAGCTGTCCCGAAGTGGCGGGCGATGATCCTCGCCCTTTCAACTCCTTTGTCCTTGTAAGCCCACAGGGCAAACAACACAGGTATCACAAGATTCACCCATTCACATACGGAGGCGAAGACACCTATTTCCGCCCTGGGAGTGAGTTTGTAACCGTTGATGTTGATGGAATCCGAGTCACTCTTTTTGTCTGCTACGACCTTCGGTTCTCTGATGAATTTTGGAAGACCGCAACAAACACGGACGTGTATCTCGTGCCAGGAAACTGGCCAGCAAGCCGACGCGAGCATTGGATGGCCTTACTGCGTGCGCGAGCAATTGAGAACCAGGCATTCGTGGTCGGCTGTAATCGCGTAGGCACCGGCGGCGGTTTGAATTACGCCGGCGATAGTCGCGTTATTAACCCTCTTGGCGAAGTCATCGCAGAGGCTGGCGATGCATCAACCGTCCTGTATGCCGACATATCTTCGCAAGAAGTACAGAATGTTCGTACAACGTTCCCGTTTATGCAGGACCGCCGATGAAATCACGACCACTTCTCGCTCGCATCAGTTCTCTATTAGGGATCGCTATCGGTCTGGCCGGAGTTGCCTTCGTTACGCGAACATTGATTTCGAAATGGGACGAAGTCAGCGATGCATTTGGCCAAGTAGATGCAATCAATTTGGTTCTCAGTCTTCTCTTAGGCCTTGCTGCAATGACATCAATTGGTTGGATTTGGGTAACGATGATTGCGGCTCGTTCCCACAACGTGCGACACCGCAATGCCATGTCGTGGTACTTCACAGGGCAATTAGGAAAATATGTTCCAGGTGGCATCTGGCCCATAGTGGGACGAGCAGAACTTGCAGTTCGTAACGGCATTCCCCGTCTTGATGCATATGCCTCAACTGGTTTGTCCCTCGTAACCACATATGCAGCAGCCGTTGTAACAATAGGCATCGGCGCCGCCGCGACAACAGGTCACCGTCTCATCGCAGTCCTGATTGCTCTAGGTCTGGTCCTTGCGTATGCCGCCTTCTCACAGCCCTCACTTCGCGCAGTAATCATTCGCGCCGCAACCCGTGTCTCGCCCTCTGCATCGTCACTGACAGACCCGAAACGGCTTGCACGCCTCACTGTGGTGCATGTGCCAGCCTGGATACTGATGTCACTATCGACATCAGTCACCGCCACAGCTTTCGGAGCCAAGATCAGCATCGCCGACATGCTCTTCATTACTTCCACATCATGGTTGGCAGGCTTTGTCGTAGTGGGAGTACCAGGCGGTATTGGTGTTCGCGAAGCAGTGTTTACGTCACTCGCAGGGGGCATCATCGGCACTCCGTTGGCAGTATCACTTGCACTCATGAGCCGAGTTGTCTTCATCACCGTCGATCTCACCGGCGCACTGGTATCCAGCGTGATTTCTCGAATGAACAGTTCAGCGAAATCCTGAGAAGCGATCTTTCGCAATTTCTTTGCGTTGACCGCTCAGACTCTTCACTCGCAGAATACGAACGAGGAACCAACGTACGTAACGCATGATGTAACCGCGAAGTTCTCGAGTGCCCTTGCGCCACTTCATATAGCGATAACGCCTTGCGGCCATCAGCGACTGCTTACGTATTAACTCACGATGAAAAGACGCGACTTGACGTTCTGGCTTTAGAGTTCCGAAACCATGATTTGGACCAATAAGTTGCGGAGTATGCAACCCCAAGTTTTGCAGGAATGCTGCATACGCATATGCAAACTCACCAAAAATCACTCTGTCAGTTTGCGATTCCCTAATCTCATCCTCGCCCACTTCAATTGATACACACGAACCGTTATCAACCAACCGCCGCAGAACGGACTCAGCAAACTCCGTACGGCACACAACAAGGCTTACTCCGGTCTTTGTAAACACTGTGCTTGGCAACCATGCGTCGCCAACAACCAAATCAGCTAAGAAATTCGAATGGTTAATGCACACATGACAACGACTTGTGTTGAAGTGTCTGTCGAAAGCAACTTGGTACCCGAAATCAACTCGACGACTAGCTGTATACACCTCGCCATCGGTTGTGGTGACAGTCAGTTTGCCGACTGGACCACCACCACGGTACGAGATATCTGAAATAGTCGCTGGGTCGTAACCCAAATATTCACCCATTGCGTTAATGCTGTGGTGCGAATACTGCCAGCCGCACAGCAAGCCAACAGTAAGAACAATCTTTTCACGAAGCTCTGGCGCCTGAGTACGGATCCATGCATACATGCCTTCTAACTGGCACGGTATTGCTACCAGAGCGAATCGTCCTGGTGTGTCTCGCAATATCTGTAGAGCAGGTGTCTGTTTCAGGTTGTGATAAATCGAGCCTGGCAGTGTGTCTACATCTTCTGGTGTTTTCACAAGACGTGCCGCGAAGTCAATGCCAGCAACATGGTCGAGTGCAATCACACCGTCGATATCTCCTGTTGACAAAAGATTCCGAAGCACTTCTTTGATTAGTCCGCCAGAACTAGCCGCGATGTTTCGAGCACTGTTAGTGCTTTGAGACAAATGCACCGACCTGACTACGCCGTACGCACCAATCTCTGACCCCGGGAATAGATACTTCTGCAGACCCTCATAATCAACAGCAACAGCTGGACAAACGTCAGCAGCAGCCTGCGAACCGGCGGTCTCTGGTTCATAAATCAACTTCTTGGGATTCAGTGAAACCCGAACAGTCGTGTCTGCCATCTCACAGGCACCACAGCCAATACACATGCCAGATGCGATAACACCAGACAGGTCAGTGGTGACGTTCATCAGCGTGCCGCCTCTGCGATAGCGGAGAAATTGCGAAGCGAGCGAACCTTTACTGCAGGCAAAGCATCAGTTATCTGTTGCGACAGTTCGTCTCTAGTTGACAGTACGCGTGCCACAACATCTGCAATCTCGGAGGGGTTATTAAGCGCCATTGAATCAAGACCTAGAGACGACAACCCAAAATCATCAAGCACTTCCCTGTACTTGTGGCTCCAGCCAACCACCACCGTTGGAGTTGATGTCGCGAGACCAGAGATCATGGCGTGAAAACGTGAAGTAACTAGAACTGAACCGAGGGCGACAAGATGACGCAACTCCCCTGCCGTGAGATCAAAATCAAGACCAAGGACTTGTGAATCACCAGCACATGCTTCGGCAACTTCCCTACAGACGGGACCGTCATTCATTCGGCCTTCTGGCAAGCCTGCACGATACGAATGAGGAGCAATGACAACACTGCGACCTGTCTTGCTTCGAATCTCCGAAACTAAGGAAGCCATTGCGGAGACATAATTTCCATCCGCGGATTCGTAAATGCCCTTAACAACAGCGCTAGGCATTACAACAATGAAGTTCGAATCTATAGAACCGAGCGCTGTCGAAACTGCACCAGGCAATCCAGCTGCTTCGTCAAGAGAAAAAGCCAAATCTGCGACATCAACAGCATTGACTCCGCCTAATGATTCAAGATGTTCACGAGTGCGGGCCCCACGCGCACACACAGTCTTCACTCGACGCAACACCAACGGAGCCAACCACTTGTTTGGGGTTGTCTGAAACGGACCAAGAGCTTGCGCAGCCTTGACAACAGGAACGCCCAACAATAAGGGAACGCCAGTCATCAGCGCGTTATAAACCACTATTGCGAACCCACGCCCATCGGCGAAGCTAATACCCGCAACGTCGACCACTACCGCTGAGTCCAACATCGAACGACAACCACGCGAACGAACCCAGAACAAAGGAATTCGTAGTGCGCGCGCCACTAGCGCAAGACATGCAATGGGAAATTCCACTAACGCAAGACGCAAGGGCTGGAGCCCCACAACTGCCGCATCAGCACCAGTAGGAACACGTGATGCATCGGCGTCTGGGTATGTGGTGAGAATGTCGAAATGACAGTCACCCATTTCGTTAGGCAAACGAGCCATCACAGACTCGACCATTGCTGCTGCACCCTTATTGGCTGACAGTGCAGCGCCGATGATTGCTATACGGACCGGTTGAGGCACAACGGTGATCGCTTACGCAGGAGGTACGGAGGAAGGTGACTTGGTGGCGCGCACTACAAGATCTGCAAGTAGCCCAACAGTTATCACTTGCAGAGCTGCAAAGAAAACGAGCAACGTGTTTGCAGCAAGCTTGAAATCACGCCCAGCCCAGTCAAACCCGAGTTTGATCAAACCGAGTGAAAGCAGTGCGAGACCAAGGGGCAGGAACACCTTCAGCGGGTTGTACGACAAGGTCATTCGAACAACTTGCAGAATATATCGGCGCGTATCTTTCAACCAATGAAACTTTGAACTTCCGGCACGTGGGAAATACTGAATGGGAAAAAATGCAATCTTGTAACCGTTACCAAGGAACGACATGGTCAAAGTTGTTACACAAGAAA
>JBIILS010000053.1:0-8452 GCA_044232585.1 Ilumatobacteraceae bacterium | reverse complement strand
CTTGTGTATCCCGCTATTACTCACCCGCACAAGAATCACGCCTTCCTGATGCACTTAATGGCAAGTGGCGAAGGCCGTTGGGCAGACCCGTCGCTGCGTCTTATTTGCATGGGTTCGCAAGGTTCCGCCCATGATGACGTGCTGCAATTGATTGACACTCTTGGTCTAGGTAATCGCGTAGTGATGTCTGGCCGAGTATCAAATGCTGACCGCAACGGTTTATTGGCAATGGCAGAAGCAATGGTTTTCCCAAGTGAATACGAAGGATTTGGCGCGCCGGTTATTGAAGCCATGCGGTGTGGCACTCCTGTCGTGTGCAGCGATAGGGGCAGCTTGCCTGAAGTAGTTGGGGACGCGGGGCTTGTGTGTCCTCTTGAGAATGAAGCGTGGGTGCGCGCATTGGAAGCAGTGAAAATGCGCCGTGACGAACTTGTGGCTACTGGAAAAGATCGTGCCAGGGCTTTTACGTCGGAGATATCTGCGACGGAATTAGTTGAACAGTATGACTTAGTACTTGCAGCGGCGAGAGGTATTCGATGAGCCGCCCAATCATTGTTCTGTGTCCGCACTTTGCACCAGATACTGCACCAACGGGTGACGTGATCACTCGCATTGTGCAGGAGTTCGTGGCCAAAGGTCAAAGAGTGCATGTGGTGACATCGTTGCCGTGGTACCGAACCCATTCGATTGAAACTGGCTGGACAGGTCGCTTGGTTCGACGCGAAAAGACTGCGTGGGGTTCGATTATTCGGGTTCACCCATTTCCCGGGAAAAGCAAATCAAACTTGCTACGCCGTGCAATCGGATTCGGTGCGTTCAGCGCAATTGCGGGCGTATGCACGCTTTTTGCTGGGGGCATTCATCGTCGGCCTGCTGCGGTGATCTCAATGTCGCCGCCATTGACTCTTGGACTCACCGGCTGGCTTGCCAGCAGAGTTCGCCGTTGTCCCTCAGTGTTCAATATTCAAGACGTGTTTCCAGATGCGGCTGTTGAAACCGGCGCAATTACCAATACGCGCATCATTGCAGTGTCTCGATGGTTAGAGAGAGTCAGTTATCACAGGTCTGATGCTGTTGTTGTTCTGTCAGAAGATCTGCGAGCAAATGTTCTGGCAAAGATTTCATCAAAGCATCAGCACAAAGTACATGTGATTCCGAACTTTGTTGATAGCGACCGAATCACACCTCGTGACCGAATGACTTCGTATCGTGACGAATTGCGAATAGGCACAGAACAAGTTGTTATGTATGCGGGCAACGTTGGGTATTCGCAGTCGCTCACCATGATGTTGCATGCTGCACGTGAGTTACCTGAAGTCACGTTTGTAATCAACGGAGATGGTGCAGCGCGAGAAGAACTGCAACGTGATGCGGCTGGGCTTTCTAATATTCGATTCTCTGGGTATCAACCTGCAGATCGAGTAGCAGAGGTACTTGCCACCGCCGACATACACGTGGTGCCATTGCGGGCTGGGCTCGGGGCAGTCAGTGTTCCGTCAAAGACGTACAGCATCTTGGCGGCCGGCCGACCAGTCGTTGCAGCCATCGATGCAGGCACTGAAGTGACGCGTATTTTGGCTGAGAGCGGCGCCGGAGTCTCGGTGGCACCTGACGACCCGGTTGCCTTCACTGATGCACTTCGTGCGATGGTGAATTCGGGCTCTGTGGCTACCGAAGCAGGCGCTCGTGGCCGATTGTGGGTCGAATCTCACGTGTCACCAGCACGGGTTGCACATTCTTACCTTGATGTAATCGCCTCACTGGGCGTCTAGCAGGTAGCCTCAATCCTTCGTGGCTAGTGGTTCATCAGCAAAAAAGGTCGCCCGTCTCGCACAGAAGGGCAAAGGCAAGAAGGTGCGCTTTCAAGGCGGCACTCTTTTCCCGACCATCATGGCAGTCATCGTCATCGTTGGTACTGGCCTGATTTCGTATGCTCGTCAGGTCCCCGCTGCCAGTGACGTCGCTCCCACCACATCAGATCGCTGGCATATTCCATTTGGTATCTACCACTGTGATGAATATCTTCCGAATCTCTTGATTGACAAGCAGAAGGCTGATACTGCTGACGAGAATTTCTCTAAGTACGGAGTCTTCAGTCGCGAAGACGGTGTAATTCGTTGGTACCCACAAATCGCATCTGCTGGCAAGAAAGCCAAGCTTGGTTTGTATCTCGATACCTATGGCGTAGAAGTCACGACAAAGGGCATTACGTTTCCTGCAGAGCAGAACAAAGGCGTGTCCTACGCGGTTGAGAAAGACCAGTGCAAGGACAAGTCAGGCAAGTTCGTTGATGCACAAGTGCAAGTCATTGCGTGGCCAAAGGCCAGCGACAGTGCAAACTCAAAGCGTTACATCACAGATTTCTCAAACGTCAGAATTCTGAACGACGAAATGGCAATTGCCGTTGCGTATGTTGCTCCTGGAACAGAAATTCCGTTGCCAGACTCTGCTGCGAAGTTGTCTGACATTGTGGCAGCTGAATTTGGTGGAGGCACTACGACAACTGTTGCTGGTGGCACCACAACAACTACTGGCGGCTGATGCACGCTGTTGTACTAGTCGGGGGTTTCGGAACTCGGCTGAGACCACTCACGCTGACTACTCCAAAGCCTTTGTTGCCAATCGCGAATGTGCGTCAACTAGAACATCTCATTGCATCCCTCGGTGCAGCTGGGGTAACTGAAGTAGTTCTAGCGATTGGCTTTAAGCCTGAACCTTTCTTTGAGGCTTTTCCTGATGGTGTGTGTGCAGGAATTGCACTGCATTACGCAGTTGAACCAGAACCCCTTGATACCGCTGGTGCTATTGCGTTTGCGGCCCGTCACGCTGGCGTATCCGACACTTTTATTGTGATGAACGGCGACATTATGTGTGACGTTGATCTGTCGAAGTTGGTTGCATTCCACAAGAGCCAGGGTGCCGAAGGCACGTTGCACCTCACGCCGGTAGCCGACCCATCGCAATATGGCGTTGTCGAAACTGATGACAAGGGATGGGTGAAGCGTTTTGTTGAAAAGCCAGCTCCAGGTGAAACTGCAAGCAACCTAGTGAATGCTGGAACCTACGTTCTTGAGCCGTCAGTGATAAGTCGAATTCCAGAAGGGCAACGCCTTTCAATTGAGCGCGTTGTGTTTCCGGCAATGGTGGCTGACGGAACTCTTGCAGCAATGCCTACAGACGATTACTGGATTGATACAGGACTTCCGAGCACTTACTTGCGCGCCAACCTTGATCTGATTGATGGAACACGTTCGCGTATCTTGGCGTCGGTTGGGCCACAGGCTCATGTGCATTCATCGGCATCAGTTACACATAGTGTCATTGGCGAAGCAGCGATAGTGGAAGAGGGATGCGTCATTATTGATTCAGTAGTTCTCCCTGGCGCACACATTGGTGCTCGAGTTCGCCTCGAGCGTTCACTCGTGATGGGTTCTATTGGTGCCGAGGCATCACTGGTTGATTGCGTTGTTGGCGCTGATGCCCACGTAGCCCCTTTTTCCCAGCTGGCAAATGCCAAAGTCCCTGATCCTGAAGCAGCTGTATAGCAATGGCGTCAAAGATGATCATGGTGTGCGGTGGAGCAGGTTTTGTTGGTTCTCATCTTGTTGATCGCCTCATTGCAGAAGGCCACGAAGTTGAAGTTGTCGACAACCTGTCGAGCGGTTCTCTAACTAATTTGGCAGATGCCCGAAACGCAGCAGGTCGATTTAAATTCCAAAACATCGGCATTGAATCTCGTGAGTTTTCTGAACTTGTTTCACTTCGTAGGCCGCAGATCATCATCAATCTCGCCACATTTTCACCAGCACATGCTCATCTGAATGGGGCATTGTCTAGTTTGCAATTGTCGGTTGCCATTCTTGAAGCTGCTCGCCTTGGTGGTGTTGAAAAAGTGATTACGGCTTTGCCAAGTGGTCTTCTGTACGGCGAAGTGGCAGCCCGCGACTTGCCAATCAAAGAGGGACACATCAATGACCCTCGCACAAGCGAAGAAGTGTTAGCTCGCGCAGCAGCAGACATTCACTCGGTGTATCGCGAACGTCATGGCGTCGAATTCACGGTTCTTGCTATAGGAAATGTTTATGGTCCTCGACAAAGAGCAGCCGATGGTGTTGTTGCTTCATTTGTGGATGCATTGGCGAATGGCCGCGCACCGATTGTTCATGGCAATGGAAAACAAACGCGTGACTTCATTTATATCGATGACACTGTTGATGCAATTGCCCGCGCGACTGACAGAGCTGGTGGCTTAGTAGTGAATGTCGGAACAGGCGTCGCAACATCTATTTCTGATTTGTGGTCAGTGATGGCAGGAGCCGCGTCGCCAGTGCCACGCACTAGTGCGGCGCGCCCTAATGATTTGGCTCGTCTGTCACTATCGCCAGTGCGTGCCCGTATTCAGCTCGGTTGGTCGCCGTTTACGTCGTTGAAAGACGGCCTCGCTACGTTGCGTTAGCGAAAGAGGTCTTCACTCGGAGGCCGAACAATTTCGTCCATTGAGGAATCGCGGAACCATGATGGGTCGCCGCCGCGAATAACCGCCACGGGAACGCCGTTTGATTTGCCCATTACTAATTCGCCTGTGCTTGCTAGTTCATCTGCAACACACACTTCTGTCACTTGCATCATTCTGCCAAGCGCATCTTCTGTGCCGCGAAGGTCAACAACGCCAGCAATGCCAGCAACACCGATAGCTACATCGGTGAGGCCCTTGCGCCACGGGCGACCAAAAGTGTCACTCACGATGACGCCAACTGTGACGCCTAGTTTTGCTCGCACAATGTCTCTGATGCGTCGCGCAGAACGGTCACTGTCAAGTGGAAGTAGTGCTGCATAACCGCGTTCAACATTGGACAAGTCAATGCCGCTGTTTGCGCACACAAAGCCGTGCTTGGTTTCTGTGATGATTAGGTCACCGCGCCTGCGAACAATACGAGCTGCTTCTTGTTCAACAAGCACTTTGTGTGAGAGCGGATCATCTGCGTCAATAGGCACAAGGCGCCCTTCGGCTTTAGAGACAATCTTTTGCGTGACGATCAGTACGTCGTTGTCGCGCAATGGGCCATTTGGTTCTGCAGAGCAGGCTTCAACGATGACGTCGCCAAGTTGTTGCCCAGGAACTATTTCACCAATCCCTTCAACGCTCCATGCCATGAGTCGTGCCATTAGTGGTCTCCTTTATTCGAAGGTGCATCAATTGCAATGCGGGCGAGAGATGCTGCAACACCAGGTTTCGACATGATGGTGTCAGTAGTGATGCAGCGCATTCCTTCACGTTCAACTGCAGACGCAAGGTGTTCATCTTGTGAATCGATAATCAGGGTTCCGCAGATGGGTGCATAGATGCGAGCGACGCCTACAACAGTTGGTTCATGGCCTAGTTCAACCAGCATGCGGTCTGCTGGGCCCTTCAGCGCTGCGCCTGCGACTATTGGAGAGATTGCGACAACGCTGTCACGTCGAGCAGTAAGAGCTGCATCAACGCCAGCCAATGCACGAATAGGCGCGATGGACACGATGGGGTTTGATGGCGCAATCACAATTGTGTCTGCATCTGTGAGAAGTGAGTGATCAATAAAAGCTGCTGAGTCTGCTCCGACGAATTCAACGCTAGTTACCGGCACATTGTGTTGTAGTCGTACGAAATATTCTTGAAAGGGAACTGGGCCATCTGCAAGATGAACAATTGTGCGCACTGAATCATTCGACATTGGTACCACGGTGACACTTAGGCCGAATGCAGTGCGAAGTTCTGAAGTGATTTGTTGAAGTGTTGCGCCTTCGCGAACGCGTGCGGTTCTGTAGAAGTGTGTCGCAAGATCTGTATCGCCAAGGTTGAACCAACGCGGGGCGGCGCTAGACCCGGCGGGACGAACTGACTCAAAACGCTCGAGGGCTTCCATGGCGCGCCATGTTTCATTGTGAAGTCCCCAACCGCGACCCTGATCAATAGATCCAGACAAGGTGTAGATGACGGTGTCGATGTCGGGGGAGATGGAGAGGCCGTGAAGTTCGGTGTCATCGCCGGTATTCACGACGGCCACTACATCTGCTGGGTTCACTACCTGAATGAGTCCTGAGAGGAAACGGGCAGCACCAACGCCCCCAGCCAGCACCATAATCATGAGACAAGCGTAGGGGTTTGTTTCGCAGGAGGGTTCACCTGAACAAAAGGGCTGCGGTGGTACCGTTGTCAAGTCCGATTATCGATCAACGAGGTCCAGTTATGCCCCGCGCATTTATCACCGGTATCACCGGCCAAGATGGCCAGCACTTAGCTGAGTTTCTCCATTCAAAGGGCTACCAAGTCTTTGGCATGCTGAAGGGCCAAAACAACCCTCGCGCCCTACAGATTCGTGACGAGTTCCCATACGTCGAATTGGTGCCAGGCGACTTAGCGGACCTCACTAGCCTCGTGAATGCTCTTGAATACGTGCAGCCAGACGAGGTGTACAACCTCGGTGCTATCTCATTCGTTGCCATCTCATTTGGGCAAGCCGAACACACGTCAAATATCACTGGTCTTGGCGTTCTGCGAATGCTTGAAGCAATTCGTATGGTGGGCGGCACCCAGAACAACAAGATTCGTTTTTATCAGGCGTCGTCATCAGAGATGTTCGGTCAAGTGCGTGAAGTGCCACAAACAGAACTCACGCCATTCCACCCACGTTCGCCATATGGCTGCGCAAAGGTGTTTGGCCATGACATCACTGTCAATTACCGCGAGAGTTACGGCATCTACGCCTGCTCGGGCATTCTGTTCAACCACGAAGGCCCTCGTCGTGGACTCGAATTCGTTACGCGAAAGATCTCAAACACTGCTGCTCGCATCAAATTAGGTGTTGAAAAAGAATTGGTCATGGGAAACCTTGATGCAAAACGTGACTGGGGTTACGCAGGTGACTACGTGCGTGCAATGTGGATGATGTTGCAGCAGCCAGAACCAGATGATTATGTGGTCGCAACTGGCGAGACACATTCAATTGAAGAGTTCCTCACGTTGGCATTTGAAGAAGTTGGCCTTGACGACTGGCACAATTACGTGCGCCAAGACCCGCGTTTCTTCCGCCCAGCTGAAGTTGACTTGCTCATTGGTGACCCCACAAAGACTCGTGACAAGTTGGGCTGGATTCCAGAAGTTGATTTCCCTTCACTCGTCAAGATGATGGTGAAGAACGATATGGAAATCGAAACCGCTCGTCTTCGGAAATAGTGTCTTACCCCTCAAGTGGGTAATCAAGCACGCCGTCAATCATTGATTCGGCATCAGGTATTGCACCTGCACTCATCCGTGCTCGAAACGCGTAAGAGAACACCACTAACGCAACAGTTGAGCCGGCAACAAGCCCTAGTTCAACGCGCAAGAACAAGTCATCAGACGCAAACGTTGTAACTGCAAGAAAGCCAATCATGGCTGACAGCCAACCAGCGGCAACAAATTTATGGCCCTGCAAAGCAATGACACCTTGTGACACAGCCAAGGCAAGCATGTACAAACCACTTGCTAATGCAAGCAATGTGAGGGTCCGCCGATCAAGTCCGCCCTCGTACACCATTGTAAGAATCGGCGGTCCGAGCAGGAATGAACCGACGGTGCCAAGTACGGCAACTGCAGCAACAACTTTCAGTAGTAACGAAAATCCGTGGCGAAATTCCTCGAGGTCGCCTTTGGCTGCTAGTCGCGCAAGTCGGGGCAGTAGTGCAGCCTGTACTGCTTGAAACAAAAACAGAGGAACACGAGATAGCAGCACTCCGTTTCCAAACGCAGTCACTTTCTCTGCATCGCTTGCATTGGCAAGGAAATCAACACCTAGCGGTCCAGCATTTACCAACGCCGCAGCCATGATGGTTCCTAACAACAACCAACCAAGGTTTGGTGTTATCTCTGCGTACGTTGCAGGCGGCCCATCATCAGTTTTCGTTTCTCCGCGTGCAAATACAACACCAGCAGCAATGATTGGTGAGATTGCTACAGCAAGCGCATACGCACCAACGCTCGTTACTCCGAATTGCCACAGCAATACGCTGGCGATGATACGAACGAGGCCGTCAACAGCCATCACGGTGCCGTAGGCAGCGAATCGCCCAGACCCAGACGCAATACCGCGGGCCATATGCATTGGTGCATAAAAACAAATTGTCAACACAAGTGAGAGGGTGACTACCCAATACCCGTCGAACATGTCAGATGTCAGCCACGACGATGCCGCGGCGATAGCAACTATGAGAATCGTTGCGAGAGCGATGGTTAATGGCAACATGCGGCGCACAACTGGGCGACTGCCCTGACCTAGTGCGCGACGATGAGCAATTGCGCGACCAAGTTCTTGTTCCACAGGCATGAAAAACCCGGGTACCAAAGCAAACGTTGTGAACCACAATGCAACGATTGGTTTGAAGTCTTCTTTGCCAAGCGCAAGCTGACCAACTTTGAAAAACGCGTACGAGGTAA
>JBIILS010000052.1:0-8473 GCA_044232585.1 Ilumatobacteraceae bacterium | reverse complement strand
GGCACAGGCGGCGTGGCTTCGTGATTATTGACCTACAACTCAATCAAGGGTCTGCGCAGTGGCCGCTGTTGCGTGATGCCGGTATTGCAGCCGAAGAAGCTGGGTTCGGAACTTTATGGAACCTGGATCATTTTTCTGGGGCCGCATTTGGTTCTGATTCCATGATGGAATGCTTTACGAGCCTTACGGCGTGGGCAACAACGACCACAACAATTGGACTTGGCACGTTGGTGGCAAACGTGATGAATCGTGAACCAGGGTTGCTAGCAAACATCGTGTCGTCGATTCAGCAGATCTCTGGTAACCGTTTGACATTGGGCATTGGTGCTGGAGCCGCACCAAATACCAACTTCAGTGCGGAGCAAGATGCCTTAGGCATTTCGTTGTTACCAAAAATGGCAGATCGGCATAATCGACTCGTTGAAGTTGTCGACATCATGCGTTCGATATGGGCCATAGACCGTGATGAACGGTTTGCAGGTTTTCCGCGACCTGTGAAACAACCGCCAATCATTGTGGGTGTGAACAGCATGGCATTGGCAGTTCGTTCAGGACAGATGGCTGACGGTGTGAATACCCGTTTCAATCACCCAGAGCGGGTTGCATTGCTTGCCGCTGCTCGTGAGGCAAGTGGGAACCGACCCGATTTTGATTCGTCAGTCTGGTCATGGTTCAAGCCCGAGTATGCAGACGCTGATCACCCTTTTCATAAAGAGTTAGTGGCAGAAGGCGTAACGCGACTGATCATGTTCGAGCGTGGCGCACCTGATGTTGCGGCCATTGTGGCAACGGCAAAGTACTTGCGTTAAGCCGTAGTCGCCACGTAATCAGGGTTGGCAGATCGCCAACGAGCAGCTTTAGCGGTGATGTACACAAATACAGGAATAGCAAAGAAGTTCTGTGCTGACACCATGGGGTCTTTGACATAAAACCCGTACAACAGCCACGACGAGCAGTTGACAATAGTGAGCAAGTAGCTAGATATTGAGATGCCGTGAAGGTTCTCTGTTCGGATGACATGTATCAACTGGGGAATGATTGAACTTCCGCTGATGGCAATAGCAACAAGACCAACGGGCGTAGCCGACACTTGGGTGAGCAACAACGCAAGGGCAGCGAGCGCAGCTCCGACTTGAATCAGAACGGTGCGAGGAATCTTTCCGTGGCGATACACGACGGAAATAATGATTGATTGAGCGATGAGGAAAGAAATATTGGAGAACCAGATCGCGACGTCGCCTTCTAAGAGGCCGTAGGTCAGCCACAATGCGGAACCCACGAGCGAATGCATGAGAGCAAAAGGGGATATGCCATGAGATGTGTCGTGTCGAACCGCACGCCATACCTGGGGCCAGATAAACGCAAGGCCAAAGGTGATGCACCAGATTTGGAAGAGGGCTTTCACAACTTAACGATCGTGTGAAGGGACTCGTCGCACATAAGCGATGTTCATGTGCGGAGACGACATGATGAAATCTGCTGATGCTCTATTGCAAGCAACTGGAATATTCCAGACAACTGCGATGCGTAGTAGGGCTTTGATGTCTGGGTCGTGTGGCTGAGGCTCTAGTGGGTCCCAGAAAAACAACAGAACATCGACTTCGCCTTCAGAAATTCGAGCACCGATCTGTTGGTCGCCACCTAATGGTCCACTGCGAAGCCGTTCCACTGCAAGACCTGTCTGTTCATTTACCAGACGACCTGTGGTACCGGTTCCGATGAGTGTGTGATGGGCGAGTTCGTCCTTGTGGGATGACACCCACTCGAGAAGCTCATCCTTCATGTTGTCGTGTGCCACCAACGCAATGGTTTTCTTGGCAGGCACGGCCATCTCTACTTCGCTAATAGCCATGTCTCTAGTCTTGCCGATTACTTGACAACAATGTTGACAGTTCGGCCAGGAACCACAATTGTCTTCAGAGGAGTTCTGCCCTCAAGGGCTGTGACGATTGCATCAAGCGACATTGCTGCTGCCAGATGATCATCTTCTGTAGCGGTGGGCGACATCTGAATGCGTGCTCGTACTTTTCCGTTTATTTGTACCGGGACTTCAATGCTGTCTTCTACAAGCAATGCAGGGTCTGCAACTGGGAAGGGTACGTATGTGACTGTGGTGTCATGGCCGAGACGGAACCACAGTTCGTCGGCAAGGTGTGGACATAGCGGTGACAGCATTTGCACAAGCGGCTCAACCAATTCACGAGGCGCAACGTGGGTTGTATTGACAAGACCAGTCAGTGCGTTATTGAATTCGATCAGTTTGGCAATGGCAGTATTGAAACGCAGGTGTTGAAGATCGGCATCTACTCCCGCAATGGTGCGGTGCAAGTGCCGCATCAGTTCTTCTGGAGCTTCATCCTCGGATACAACAGTGTCGCCAGTGTCTTCGTCGATCACGTTGCGCCATAGACGCTGCAAGAACCGCTGCATGCCGACGACGTCTCGAGTGTTCCATGGGCGGCTCGCATCAAGCGGCCCCATTGCCATCTCATACAAACGGAAGGTGTCTGCACCAAACTCTTCGTACATTTCGTCTGGTGTAACGATGTTCTTCAGGCTCTTGCCCATTTTTCCGTATTCACGAGCGACTGTTTCGCCTTCCCATGAATACACGCCGTCGGTTTCAATTACCTCTGCTGCCGGAACAGTTTGACCACGGTCATCACGGTATGCGTACGCCTGGATATAGCCCTGGTTGAACAAACGATGGAATGGTTCCTCGCTAGAAACATGTCCGAGGTCATGCAACACCTTGTGCCAGAAACGTGCGTACAACAAATGCAATACGGCATGTTCAACACCGCCGACATACAAGTCCGCGCCGCCAGTGTGTCCGTCGCCTTGAGGTCCCATCCAGTAGCGCTCAACTTCATGGTTGATAAATGCATCTGAGTTAGTGGGGTCGAGGTAACGCATTTCGTACCAGCATGAACCTGCCCATTGCGGCATCACGTTTACTTCACGGCGGTATTCGCGCATGCCATCACCAAGGTCGAGAGAGACTTTGGTCCAATCCTTTACGCGAGCAAGCGGTGGGATCGGGTCGCTGTTTGCATCATTCGGATCTAGTGCTGTCGGTTTGAAATCTGCAAGTTCTGGCAACAAAACGGGCAATGCCGAAGTAGGCACTGCATGGGCACGACCATCTTCGTCGTACACAATGGGGAACGGCTCGCCCCAGTAGCGCTGGCGTGAGAACAACCAGTCGCGCAAGCGGTATGTGATGGTTGGCTCTCCGCACTTATTTTCGGCAAGCCATGCGTTGATAACAGTTGTTGCTTCACCGATTGATTTCAGTCCGTTCAGGCTGAGCGAACCATTTTCTGAATTGATGTAGACGCCATCACCAACAAATGCGCTTGGCCATGTTGAGCAATCTGCAGACGAAGTAATTCCAAGCTGATCAAACCATGCAACTGGCGGCATTTGGATGGCGGTGATGGGCAAGTCGTATGTGCGTGCGAAATCAAAGTCGCGTTGGTCGCCAGCGGGAACAGCCATGATGGCGCCTGTTCCGTAGCCCATGAGAACGTAATCGGCGATGTAGATAGGAATGTCTTTGCCGGACACCGGGTTGGTGGCGGTTGCGCCAGTGAATACACCAGTTTTTTGTTTTGAATCGTCTTGACGTTCATTGTCTTGCTTTGCGGCTGCTTCTGCCTTGTATGCAGCTACATCAGATTTTTGTGAAGCAGTAGTGAGGGTGTCAACAAGTGGGTGTTCAGGTGACAACACAAGAAATGTTGCACCGAACAATGTGTCGGGTCGTGTCGTAAACACTTCGATTGGGCCACCTGAAGTTGTGAACGTGACACGAGCGCCTTCGCTGCGACCAATCCAGTTGCGTTGCATCAACTTGATTGGCTCTGGCCAGTCAAGACGATCAAGGTCAGAAATCAGACGGTCTGCATACGCAGTAATACGCATCACCCATTGGCGCATGTTGCGCTTGAACACTGGGTAGTTGCCAATGTCGCTGCGGCCCTCAGCCGTTACTTCTTCGTTCGCCAAGATTGTGCCGAGGCCTGGGCACCAGTTCACGGGGGCATCTGACAGATACACAAGGCGATATGAATCGAGAATGTCGTGTTTCTCACCAGAAGAAAGAGAAGCCCATGCTGCGCCAGTTGGGGTGGCGCGAACGCCGGTTTCGAATTCATCAACAAGTTCTTCAATACGACGAGCGCGACCGGTTGATGGATCACACCACGAACCATGAATCTGCAAAAAGATCCATTGCGTCCACTTGTAGAACTCTTCGTCGGTAGTGCTGATGCTGCGACGGGGATCATGGCCAAGACCAAGGCGACGCAATTGGCGGCGCATATTGACAATGTTTGATTCGGTGTTAACGCGCGGATGAATACCAGTGGTGATCGCGTGCTGTTCTGCAGGAAGACCGAAACTGTCGTATCCGAGAGCGTGAAGAACGTTGAAGCCCTTCATTCGTTTGAATCGTGCAAACACATCTGTGCCGATGTATCCGAGCGGGTGACCAACATGAAGGCCAGCTCCTGATGGATACGGGAACATGTCGAGAATGAACAATTTTTCTCGGCCAGCGACTTTTGCTGGATCGCCGAGAGGTCCAGCGGGGTTTGGTGCCTCAAATGTGCCGTTCTGCTCCCAAGCGTCTTGCCAACGTGCTTCAAGCTCTGCTGCGAGCGTGGCGGAATAGCGAAACGGAGGCACTGACGATGTGCGTGAATTGGACGGCGTCGTGGTGTCACTCATTGAAGCACCTATCGTATAGGTCGTGTCGAATCAACGCCCAAGGCCGGGAAAACGTAAGTCCAAGGGAGGCTCCTCAAAGGGGTACCCCCGTACCGCCCGATTGTCTGAGGTTTTGCGTGAAGTCATTGCCGACGAACTAACCCTCATTGATGATGAGCGGCTTGACCTAGTAACGATCACCGCAATTGATGTTGACGCCGAAATGAACCGTGCAATCGTGTACTTCGATTCAATGTTTGGCGAAGAAGGTGATGAAGGAGTGGTTGAGGCCCTCCTTGAGTTCCGCCCTCGCATACAGGCATCAATTAACCGCCAGATGCACGCACGTAAGACTCCCATTTTGTCGTTCCGCCCTGACGAAGTGATTCGTAGCGCAGCTCGCATTGAAGAGTTGTTGCGCAAAGAGCCTGACACTTCGCCTATCTCGTCACGCGACGACGCCGAGTAATTCATGGCCCGCAAGAAGCCGTCTACGGCTCATGGGCTGGTCCTCATTGACAAGCCGGCAGGCCTCACTAGTCATGATGTGGTCTACAAGTTGCGCGGGCATTTTGGCGAAAAAAGAATCGGCCATGCTGGCACCCTTGACCCTGATGCAACAGGTTTGCTTGTCGTTGGTGTCGGTAATGCCACTCGACTGTTTCGTTTTATGGCAGAGATGGACAAGACCTATTCATGTGAAATCGTTTTTGGTGTTGAGACTGATTCGTTAGACGACTCGGGCGCGATTACTGCAACCCATGACATGGCTCCACCGAATTTGGACGATGTTCGTCGAATCATTGCCGAACAATTCTTGGGTGAAATCATGCAAGTGCCTCCGATGGTGTCTGCATTACGGGTTGACGGAGTGCGGTTACACAAATTGGCTCGCGAAGGGATTGAAGTGGAACGTCCTGCGCGCCCCATCACAGTTCATTCATTCGAAGTCGATGCAACAGATAACCCCATGGTGATTCGAGCAACTATTCGTAGTGGAGCTGGAACATATATCCGGTCTCTTGGTGCTGACCTTGGAACTGCACTTGGTGGCGGTGCACATATTCGTACATTGCGACGTTTTTCAGTCGGCCCATTTTCGGTTGATGAAGCAAGCACTATTCCAGAGCCAACACTGTTGCCGATTCGTGAAGCAGTGCGGCATCTTGCAGTGCAAGTGCTTGATGATTCCGACGTGATTGATTGCCGTTTCGGGCGAACACGTATCGCGTGGGATGGCGACGGGCCATGGGCGGCAGTTGATAGCACTGGCGAGCTAATCGGAGTATTCGAAGTGTGGCGTGAGCGAATCGCCAAACCTACTGTGGTCTTTCAAGCGAGATAGCGTTAGACCTTGTGCAAGTAGTGACAGACCTTTCCGCATGGCCGTGGCCAAATGAGCGTTCCGTCATCACCATTGGCGCATACGACGGCGTGCACCTTGGTCATCAGGCAGTAATCGCCCAAGTGCGCGAGCGTGCAGCACGTGTCGGTGCGCGCAGCGTTGTTGTCACGTTTGATCGTCACCCCGCGAGCGTTGTGCGACCCGATGCTGCACCTCGCTTATTGACCAATACTGCACAGAAGTTGGAACTTCTTGCGGCAACAGGTGTTGATGCAGTGGTTGTGCTGTCTTTTACCCCGGAACAGTCAAAAGAAATCCCGTCAGACTTCGTACAGCGAGTCATTGTCGATGGGCTACATGCCAGCACAGTAATCGTCGGCTCTGACTTTCACTTCGGCCACATGCGTCAAGGCAATGTCACGTTGTTGCGTGAGATGGGTGAGCGTCATGACTTCACTTGCGAGCCTGTTGTGCTTATTTCGCGTGGAGATGACATTGATGAACCAGTGAGTTCAACAGCTATTCGTCGTGCCCTTGCTGGAGGCGAAATAGCCACGGCGGCCAAGATGCTCGGACACTCATATGAAGTTGTTGGCACCGTGGTCACGGGCGACCAACGCGGCCGCACAATCGGATTTCCTACGGCGAATGTTGAAATTCCTAACGGCATGTGTGTTCCAAGTGATGGCGTGTACGCAGGTGTGTACCGTCGACCAGATGGCAGTGAACATCCGTGTGCCATCAACCTCGGTCGTCGCCCTACGTTTTATGTCAACGCCGAGCATTCTTTACTCGAGGCGTATCTCATGGATTTCAGTGGTGACTTGTACGGAGAAGTAGCAGTTGTGCAGTTCGTTGCCTTCTTGCGCAGCGAGCGCCAATTCGCTGGTCTCGATGAATTGAAAGATCAACTACAAGTTGATATCGCACACGCTCGTGCGGCAGTTGCTACGCACCTGCAGTAGGGCTGAGGAATTTATAAGCCGTATTGCGTTGCACCAATGTGCGGCGCATCGGAGCCACAATTTCACCGAAGCGACCTTCGGTCATCATCTGGCCATGGTTAGCGCCAGCAGCACGAGAAATGTTCTCGTCCATCAATGTTCCACCAAGGTCGTTACAGCCCGCTTGCAATAATTGTGCAGCACCAGCCGTACCAATCTTGACCCAACTGACCTGAACGTTGTCGATGTGGCCATGGTAGAAAATGCGACCAATGGCGTGCATCAAGACGTTCTCGCGGAATGTTGGTCCGCGACGTGCTTTGCGTTGCAAGTAAATAGGCGAGGCCATATGTACAAACGGAAGTGGAATGAATTCGGTGAATCCGCCCGTTTCTTTCTGCAGCTCACGCGTAACCACCATGTGCTTGGCCCATGAACGAGGGTGCTCAACACTGCCGAACATGATGGTGATGTTTGAATGCAGGCCGATGGAATGAGCTTGACGATGACACTCAAGCCATTCCTCAGTATTCACCTTGTCAGAACAAATGATTGCACGAATGTCGTCATCCAGAATCTCTGCTGCAGTGCCGGGAAGTGATGCAAGACCTGCTTCTTTCAAGCGAAGCAGGTATTCACGTAGTGATTCGCCATTGCGATGTGCACCTTCAGTGACTTCAAGCGCAGTGAATCCATGCACGTGCATGTCGGGAACTGCAGATTTCACAGCTTTCGTGACATCGATGTAGTAGTCACCATCAAAGTCCGGGTGAATTCCGCCTTGCAGCGTTACTTCAGTTGCACCCATGCCAGCTGCTTCCACTGCACGGTCTGCAATGTCGTCAAGTGTTAAGAGGTACGGAGTTCCGCGCAAGTTAAGACTGAGTGGGCCTTTAGAGAAACCGCAGAACTTACATTTGTATGTGCACACGTTGGTGTAGTTGATATTGCGGTTGTGTACCCAGGTGACGTTGTTGCCAACAGTCTTGAATCGCAGTTCATCTGCATAGTCGGCGAGGTAACCCACTTCTGGTCCACGTGCAGCAAACAATGCAACTACTTCGTCTTCGCCAAGTTCTTGACCGTTGCGATGACCTTCGATGATTTCTGCAATGCGTCCTTTTGCCGCAGGGCGAGGGTGTGGCACCAACATCATTGGCTTCACGTTTGAACCTGAATACCACTGTGTTGATTTGTGCCCAACAAGAACAACTTCTGCACCGTCGTGCACCACATCAGCGGCAGTTACTTTCTCTGGCCAGAAAGCGCCCGGATCATCACGACCAAGACCTTCTGCATCTGTTCTGTCCATCACGGGGAAGTGCAATGCAGGGTCGAGCCATTTTTCTGGCGCCATTGCGAATTCGGGATAAATGGTGAGACGTGGTGCGAGCACCATGCCGCGATCTTCAGTGACATCGCCCAAACGATCAAGAGCTGGCCATGGACGTTCTGGGTTTACATGATCTGC
>JBIILS010000160.1:0-2501 GCA_044232585.1 Ilumatobacteraceae bacterium | reverse complement strand
TTCCTCTCTCGCAAAAGCGCGCACTCGCCGTCCGATCACTTCTTCGTGATCGAGGTGTCTCGGCAACCATCGCTATCTGGAGCTACGGTGCGTCTAACCCAATAAATAAGGGAAAGACCACCAAGGCTCAGAACCTGAACCGTCGAGCAGAGATTTTCATCATTCCATAAAGTGGCCGCCGCACACAGAGCGCACGTTGAAGTTGTTCCGCAAAGTACTCTAAGAACGCACCTACCTAAAGGAACAACCTCATGAAATTTGCTATCGCCTTCGCCAATACCGGTCCATTCATTAACCCCGACAAGGCAGTTGCCATGGCGCAGGCTGCAGAGGGTGCTGGGTTTGAATCACTGTGGACCGTGGAACATGTTGTTGTCCCTGCGGATTATCAATCGCCATATCCATATAGCGACACCGGGAAAATGCCAGGAGGAGACGACTCCCCTATTCCAGATCCGCTGATCTGGCTTACGTACGTAGCTGCAGCCACACAAACGATCAATCTTGCAACAGGAATTCTTATCTTGCCGCAACGCAACCCTGTTGTGCTTGCAAAGGAATTGGCAACACTTGACTTCATGTCAAACGGCCGCATGCTTCTTGGCACCGGCGTTGGCTGGATGAAAGAAGAATTTGATGCAATCGGCGTGCCATTCAATGAGCGTGGGAAACGTAACGATGAAAACATCGCTGCGATGCGCGCATTGTGGTCAGAAGAAAAGGCCTCATACCACGGCGAGTTCGTCAACTTCGATAACTGCATCTTGCGACCACAACCAGTCAAGGGCTCTATCCCTATTCACATTGGTGGCAGCACTGATATCGCAGCGAAGCGAGCCGGTCGACTTGGCGATGGCTTCTTCCCTGCGGGTGGCTCGCATGAGGAGCTTGCTCGCATAATCGGAGTCACCCGGGAATCAGCCATCAAGCATGGTCGTAATCCAAAAGACGTAGAGATCACAACTGGTGGCAATGGTGCAATTGGTCCGAATGCCCTTCAAGAAATCAGTGCGCTTGAGGCTCTTGGTGTTGAACGGGTCATCGTGCCTGCGTTCTTGTTCTACCGCGGTACCGAAGACACACTCGCTCAATACGGCGAAGACATCATTAGCAAAGTCAATTAATTAGTCGATGTCAGTTGCAGCGCCAGAGAACTGCGACTGATACAGACGGAAGTACGCGCCACGCGAGGCAAGTAGTTCTTCATGAGAACCTTGTTCGACAATGCGCCCCTCTTCCATCACCAGAATGACATTTGCGTCACGAATGGTTGACAGTCGGTGTGCGATGACAAAACTTGTTCGCTGGCTGCGTAGCGCAACCATTGCGCGCTGAATCAAGACTTCGGTTCGAGTATCTACCGAACTTGTGGCCTCATCAAGAATAAGGATGGTTGGGTCAGCCAAGAAAGCACGGGCGATAGTGAGAAGTTGCTTCTCTCCGGCACTGACTGCTCCACCTTCGTTATCCAAGATGGTGTCGTACCCCAATGGCAACGACTGAACAAAGCGGTGCACATATGTTGCCTTTGCTGCAGCACGTATCTGCTCTTCTGTTGCAGACGGCTTTCCGTAGGCAATGTTCTCGCGAATGGTGCCACCAAAGAGCCAGGTATCTTGCAACACCATGCCGATGTTTGAACGCAATTCACTACGCGGCATCAGTGAGATGTCTCGGCCATCAAGAGTGATTCGACCACTGTTCAATTCATAGAACCGCATGATGAGGTTCACCAAAGTGGTCTTGCCAGCACCCGTTGGCCCCACAATTGCAACCGTGGTGCCTGGCTCTGCAACCAACGACAAGTCTGTGATTAATGGACGATCAGGGTTGTAGGAAAAGCTCACATTTTCAAATGCAACGCGGCCCTGCACTGGTGCTGAAGCAACGAATTCAGCTTCAGCACTTTCTTCTTCAGCGTCAAGAACCTCAAACACGCGCTCCGCAGACGCAACACCCGACTGCAGCACATTCATCATTGACGCGGTCTGAGTGAGTGGTTGCGTGAACTGGCGTGAGTACTGAATGAAAGCCTGCACATCGCCGAGCCCCATGGACCCAGACGCAACTCGTAAACCACCGACAACTGCAATCATCAGATAGTTCAAGTTGCCAACGAACATCATGGCGGGCTGAATAGACCCAGAAATAAACTGAGCACCAAACCCTGCTTCATAGAGTTTTTCATTGGTGGTCGCGAAACGATCTTCAACGCTGCGCTGACGGCCAAAGGTTTTGACAATCGCATGACCTGTGAACGTTTCCTCAATCAATCCGTTCAACGCACCTGTGTGTGACCACTGGGCTATGAACTTCTGCTTCGAACGACGAGCAAGGCGATTCATTGTGCTGATGGATAACGGCACTGTGATGATTGCGATAATGGCAAGAATTGGAGACAGCGCAAGCATCATGATCAGGACGCCGGCAATAGTGAGCAAGGACGTGATGAGTTGGCTTAATGACTGCTGCAAACTTTGGGAAATATTGTCAATGTCGTT
>JBIILS010000159.1:0-2502 GCA_044232585.1 Ilumatobacteraceae bacterium | reverse complement strand
AAGACATCAACGAATCCTGTTGCATCGATCTATGCATGGACTGGCGGCCTGAAGCACCGCGGCAAACTAGACAACAACCCGAAGCTTCTTGAATTTGCTGAACTTCTCGAGCGTGTGTGCGTGGAGGCAATTGAAGCAGGCGAAATGACAAAGGATCTTTCAATCCTCATTTCAAAAGATGCTCCTTGGTTGACAACTGAAGACTTCCTCGAAGCACTTGATCGTCGCCTTCAAGCAAAGATGGCCTAAACACCATGCGCGCTGTAGTCCTTCGTTCTCACGGAGGGCCAGACGTTCTCCAATTCGAAGATGTTGCATCACCAATCATTGGTGAGCAGGACATTTTGGTCACGGTTGCTGCGACAGCGCTGAACCGCGCGGATCTTCTGCAACGAATGGGCTTTTACCCGAACCCTTTTCCTAGTGGACCCGAAATCCCTGGTCTCGAATTTGCTGGCACAGTTGCTGCAATTGGTGACAAAGTCACCGCGTGGTCAATTGGTGATCGCGTGATGGGAATTACTAGCGGTGGTGCATATGCGGAACAGCTTTCAATCCATGAGCGCCAAGCAATGGCTGTGCCATCAGGTGTGTCGTTGCATGATGCAGCAGGAATTCCCGAAGTATTCATTACTGCATGGGATGCGCTTGTTGTGCAGGGTGGTCTCACCTCTGGTCGTTGGGCAATGGTGCATGCAGGTGCGTCTGGCGTAGGCACCGCTGCAATTCAAATATGTAAAGCCATAGGTGCACGCATTGTTGTTACGTGTTCGGGCGGAAAAGTTGAAGCGTGTCGTGCGTTAGGTGCTGATGTAGTTGTTGATTACGGAACACAAGACTTCGTTGCTGAGGTTGCAACTGCAACTGGTGGTGCTGGAGTCGATGTCATTCTTGATGTCATCGGTGGCGACTATGTAGAACGCAATGTTGCATCACTTGCCGTGAAGGGCCGCATAATTCAAGTTGGCGTAATGGCTGGTAAGCCGGTGCCGTTCAATGTTGGGTTGCTGCTCGGAAAGCGTGCATCAATTACGGGCACTGTGTTGCGGGCACGACCTCTTGAAGAAAAGATCGCTATCAGTCAGCGATTCGCTTCAGAGATGTTGCCGCTGTTTTCAACTGGTCAGTTGAAGCCAGTAATCGACTCTGTGTATGCGTTTGCAGATATAGCTTCAGCTCATGAATACATGGCCACTAATGGCAATGTAGGCAAAATCGTAATTACCGTCGCCTGACGGACGTATTAGCGCTTCGCAGCAGGAACGTACGGGCGCTCGTCGTGGCCGGTGTACCACTGGCGAGGACGGCTGATCTTTTGTTCTTTGTCGTTCAACAGTTCTTGCATGTGAGTAAGCCAGCCAACCGTGCGGGGGATGGCGAACAACACGGTGAACATGTCTACTGGGAAACCGAGTGCTTGGTAAATGAGCCCCGAGTAAAAGTCAACGTTCGGGTACAGCTTGCGCTTGATGAAGTACTCATCGTTCAGTGCCACTTTTTCAAGCTCAAGTGCGATATCAAGAAGTGGGTTCTTTCCTGTCACTTCAAAGACGTCGTATGCAGCCTTCTTGATGATGGTGGCGCGAGGGTCAAAGTTTTTGTAGACGCGATGGCCGAAGCCCATCAACTTGCCTTCGCCAGCCTTCACGCTTTCAACGAACGCAGGAACATTCTTGATGTCACCAATCTCGGTGAGCATACGAACAACTGCTTCGTTGGCCCCACCATGAAGTGGGCCGTATAGAGCTGCAGCTGCAGCAGCAGTAGCTGTGTACGGGTCTGAGTTGGCGGAGCTAACAACTCGCATTGCTGTGGTTCCACAGTTTTGTTCGTGGTCGGCGTGGAGAATGAACAGAACATCCATTGCATGGGCAAGGACTGGGTTGACCTTGTAGTCATCACCAATCTTGAACATCATGTTGAGGAAGTTTTCGCCGTATGACAACGCATTGTTTGGAGAGACAAAGGGGAGTCCCTGGCTAAAGCGGTAACACATCGCGGCGATGGTTGGAACCTTCGCAACTAGGCGCACTATCTGCTTTTCGAGTGAGTCCTTATCAAAGATGTCCTTTGCGTCGTCATAGAAAGTTCCGAGTGCCGCAATTGCAGAAATGAACATGCCCATTGGGTGAGCGTCGTAATGGAATCCGTCAACAAAACGCTTACGCATGTTTTCGTGAATCATGGTGTGATGCGTGACATCAAGTTCCCATTTTTCAAGCTCTTGCGTGGTTGGCAGTTCACCCTTGATTAGTAGGTAGGCGACTTCAAGAAATGTTGATTGAGCTGCAAGCTGCTCGATAGGGATTCCGCGATAGCGAAGAATGCCGGCATCGCCGTCGAGGTAAGTAATGGAGGAGGCACAAGATGCAGTTGAGAGGTACGCAGGGTCGTACATGAAAAGGCTTGGGTCTAATTCGCGCAAAGCGGCTGAACTAAAGACTCCGCCTGTGATGGGAACGGTTACTGTTTTTCCGGTTCTGTCATCTGTGATGGTGATTG
>JBIILS010000051.1:0-8518 GCA_044232585.1 Ilumatobacteraceae bacterium | reverse complement strand
AGCGTCAGGGATTTCGTAACACAGTGACTGCGTCATCGAACACACGTAAAGCAATTGATGATTTGCTGAAGAGTTTCGAGATGGTACAACGCACTCCATCAGAAGTGCGGCAGTTGAATCGTATTCTGAAAACTGTGACTGACCTTGTTGGTGGCCCATCCTCCTCTCTAGACATAAAAATTGCAAGTTCCGCAGTTGAAGAGATGAGTAGAGCGTTCACTATGTTTGCGCCATACAGAGAAGTTCGTAAAGTTTCTATCTTTGGTTCGGCTCGCACAACTGCCGACAGCCCTATCTATGCCTTGACCGCCGCTACCGCAAAGGCTCTTGCCGATCATCGGTTCATGGTTGTAACTGGGGCAGGCCCAGGAATCATGGAAGCCGGAATGGTGGGTGCTGGTAGAGAGAACTCAATAGGTGTTTCTATTCGGCTTCCATTTGAGACCGGCGCCAACTCCGTAATAGCCGGAGACGACAAGTACGTCAGCATGCGCTACTTCTTCACAAGAAAACTCATGCTCGTTAAAGAGTCTCATGCTTTTCTCTGTGTGCCAGGTGGCTTCGGGACTCTGGACGAAACCTTTGAACTGCTGACACTTGCTCAAACAGCTAAGTCTGTTCCCGTACCCATCGTTTTTTTGGAGGTCCCTGGTCAGCCCTTCTGGACGCCCTTGATGAATGCAATGGAGCCTTTACTGCTCGACCAAGGTCTTATCTCGCCTAGCGATACTTCGTTATACACAATCACAGACAATATTGAAGATGCAGTCAACGAGATAACGCGCTTTTATGCAAATTACAACTCAATACGGTTCGTCAATGATGTTCTATACATCCGTATTCAGCGTTCGATTCCATCAGCGCAATTCACGGAAATTGCACATCGCTTCGCGTCCCTTGCATCCGACGGAGAAATTCTTCAAACATCTGCCACACCTGAAGAAGTGAAAGACAATGACCTGCCAGATTTGCCGAGGGTCAGTTTGAAATATGCAGCGAAAGGTTTTGCAGATCTGCGGGGACTAATCAACGCACTTAATGAATTTTAGACAGATCGCAGAATAAAGAGAGCCTTGTCAACAGATCGTCTGGCTTGAGATACCTTTTTCTCTAACGGGGGCCGCTCCTTTTCGCCGTTTCGTATTGCACCTGTTATCAATGACATGGCGGCATCATTCAACGCTTCACTGGCTCTCTCGAGGTCGGAAATTATCGCGTCTATATCGCTCATTGTGTCGCCCTTTCAGATGACTGTCAGATGAATACTGTGCCACAAGCGTGGTGGTATGTGTGGAGAGGGTCCCAATGGCGTAGCGTTATCTCTTGTGCCTAGAGAAGACCAACCACACGAATGGATCAGCTTTGAAGATCCCGACGAAATGCGTACCTGGATGCTTGATGCAACATTCTTGCGATCAAGTTATAAGTGCATTTATGGCCAGGGCTGCCAAGGCATCCTTGATGAGGCCTCACCAGAGTTGATGCACGGCTGTTGCTCTTTTGGTGCCCATTTCCTTGATGAAAAAGACTTCAAGAATGTCACAAAGTATGTAAAGCGCCTCAAGGGTCGTCATTGGAAGAACAAGGACAAAGCCAAGGATAAAGGCTGGTTCTCTACAGAGAAGGACGGCGAAAAGAAGACGCGCGTCGTAAACGGTGCGTGCATCTTTCATAATCCGCCAGGTTTTGAAGGTGGCACCGGTTGTGCATTCCATATCGCTGCTGTTGAAGCTGGCGAACGTCATATGGACTGGAAACCAGACGTATGTTGGCAAGTTCCTATTCGTCTTGAAGAACACATCGAAGACGGCGGCTACGTCGTGTCAACTATCCGTGAATGGAAGCGACGCGACTGGGGCGAAGGCGGAGACGAGTTTCATTGGTGGTGCACTGAATCCGCTGATTCATTTGTGGGCAAAGACCCCACCTACACATTCTTCACTGATGAGCTCACAGAGATCATGGGCAAAAAGGCATACGCCATCTTGGTGAAGATGTTGTCGGCTCCTGTAGGGGTTGCGCTACCCCATCCTGCACTACGCAAGAAGGACTAATTCGATTGGGCTAGTTAGCCCTTTTTCGAAGACTTACGGCGCTCTTCGATGCTGAGGCCCCGCTTACGAATACGAATGCTCTTCGGAGTTACTTCCACAAGTTCATCGTCGCCAATCCACTCAATGGCAGTTTCCAATGTGTGATCAACAGGTGCTGCAAGCTTTGGGCCATCATCATGGCTATGAGTACGAATGTTGGTCTTCTCTTTGGCACGCACTGCGTTCACGACCATCTCTTCGCCGCGAGCAGCTTCTCCGATGACCATTCCTTCGTAGACCTCAACACCTGGCGCTACGAATAGCTCTCCGCGTAATTGCAGGTTGTCGAGTGCGTAGCCAGTTGTTGATCCGATGCGGTCAGCAATCATGGCTCCGCCCAAACGGTGAGGCAACTCGCCTACCCATGGGGTCCAGCCTGCATGTGTCTGATGCAAAAGAGCTGTTCCGCGTGTGCTGCTCATCAACATGGAACGGAAACCGATGAGTCCGCGTGATGGTGCCTCGAAAGACACAATGGTGCGGCCCGGATCTCCTGGACGAAGGTCTGTTACACGGCCTTTACGTGGAGCAAGGCCTTGAGTAATGGTGCCCACATGCTCGTCAGGAACGTCGCACGTCCCAGCTTCGAGAGGCTCGTGGCGCTTACCGTTGATTTCCTTGGTGATTACTTCGGGACGACCTACCTGAAGTTCGAACCCTTCGCGGCGCATGTTCTCAATAAGAACTGCAAGCTGCAATTCACCTCTACCAGCAACACTGGTGACGTCTGGTGAATCAGTGTCAGCAATCTTGATGGACACGTTTCCAAGGATCTCTTTCTGCAAGCGGTCGCGCAAATGGCGACTAGTAACGAACTTTCCTTCGCGTCCTGCATAGGGAGAGGTGTTCACACCGAAGGCCATGCGGATAACTGGCTCGTCAACTTCTAGGCGTGGCAACGGAGTCGTCACCGTCAGTGCTGAGATGGTGTCTCCCACTTCAACTTCAGGAATTCCAGCGAGAACGAAAAGGTCTCCTGCTGAAATTGATTCCACTTCAGTTCTGCCGATTCCGTCGAACACACTGAGTTGGGCAATACGGCGCTTTAACGGATTTCCGTCGGTGTCTTTACCCCACAAAGCGACTGTGTCGCCTTTTTTCATAACGCCGCTATGTACGCGACCAATAGCGAGACGTCCAAGGTATTCAGACGCATCAAGGTTGGTAACCAGTGCGGCAAGTGGCGCTGTCGGGTCGCCCGTTGGAGCTGGCACTGTTGTCAAAATTGTGTCAAGAAGGCACGACAGGTCAGCATCGGCTGCTGGCATTCCGATACCCATCATTGCGCGACCTTCACGGGCGACTGCTGAAATAACGGGGAAAGACAACTGATCATCTGAACTAGCAAGATCAAGGAACAATTGTTCAACTTCGACCAACACTTCTTCAGGGCGTGCGTCTTGGCGGTCAACCTTGTTGATAACCAAGATGACAGGCAAACCGAGACCAAGTGCTTTCGACAACACGTAACGGGTCTGAGGCAGTGGGCCTTCAGCAGCATCCACCAGAAGAACGATTCCGTCGACGAGTGCAAGTGCACGTTCCACTTCTCCACCAAAGTCAGCGTGACCTGGTGTGTCCACAATGTTGATGAGGGTGCTTCCGTAATTGATTCGGGCTGCCTTAGCGAGAATGGTGATACCGCGCTCGCGCTCTTGGTCGTCCGAGTCCATGACCCGGTCGATAACTGCGGCATGAGATGCAAAAGCACCTGTAGACCTCAAAAGGGTGTCCACAAGAGTGGTTTTACCGTGGTCGACGTGCGCCACTAGGGCAACATTGCGTAAGGAGTTTGTCATGGGGGTATTTCGTTTTCTGTCCGGCTATCCGGATTAATCGATGTCGTCTTCGGATTCGTCTTCGTCTTCGTCGAAGCGCACCCCGTAGCGCTCGGCAATGGCTGCATACTCGTCATCATCGGTAGAACTCACTCGTGGTGAGTCACCAAGACCTAGGTCTGCGGCACTGGGGCCTGCTTGCTTCAATTTCCGCGCTTCTTCAAACCGGCGATGTCGACCTTTTTTCATGGTCGGTCTCCGAACATTTCATTGGCATAAATGCCTACTGGACAACCGAAACGAGTGTACAGGTCAGTGAGACAAAAAGATGACTATTGCCTCAGGATGGGTCAATATCAACGAGTTTGAGGCCAGATCCTGAGGTTCCAGTAAACGTCAGAGCCTTTCGGCCCGCGACTAGGTCTTCAATATCTGCGCCGACAATGTCCTTACGCCACCCGTGGCGAAGTCGCGCTTCTGGTGATCCGCTGAGAAGGTCAACAATGTCTTTTCTCGTGGCGAGCAGGCCTGCGTCCAAATCGCTTTGCTTTGCTAGTTCAGTTATCCATGCTGAAACCAGAGTCACCGCAGGTCTCATGGATTTCTCAAGATCATCTCCATCGCTAGTTGGCAAATTGAGTTCCCCGTCGACGGAGTCAGCGACACCAAATTGAATCGCATCAAGCAAAGCCTTACCGTGAACGCCGTTGGCATGCCGATTATCGACTCCCCTGCTTTGCACGAGATCTTCTGCTGTACGAGGAGCACGTTGAGCTACTCCAAGAACCGCTATGTCAGACAAAACATGACGAGGCGGAAGATCAAGATCCATTGCGCGTTCTTCGCGCCACTTCGCTACAGCCCGTGCTACAAAGCGCGACTTTCCTCGCAACGTGCGAACATCTTTCACGCGAAGCCATGCCTCGTCAGGTGAGTTAGGTCCAGTCGGTCGTGTGCGAAGTTCCTCACACGCTTCAGCAGCCCACTCCATACGTCCACGTTTTTCAAGATCTGAAAAGATAATGGATGAGAGTTCGGCCAGATACGCAACGTCAGACGCTGCATACCGCAATTGATCTGATGTGAGTGGCCTACGCAACCAGTCCGTTAGGCGATCACCCTTCGGCACAACAACTTTCAAGAGTGATTGCAAAAGAGACGCGAGTGACGGCTGAGTGTACCCGAGGAAACTTGCACACAATTGTGTGTCCAGAATACGTGACGGTACAAAGCCGACACTTTGAGTTAGCACGTCAAGATCTTGTTGAGCAGCATGGAGCACGCATAGCGACGGCCCATCCATCAGAGGACGCATCAACGTCGCATCACACGAGACGGGGTCAATGACACCAAGACGATCACCGGTTGCAATTTGAATCAGTGCCAATTGGGGAAAGTATGTCTTTTCCCTGTGAAACTCGGTATCCAGGTAATACACATCCTGCTGAGATGCATAAGACACAAACTCCATCAAGGCTGAGTTTGTGTCAATCCACTCAAATGAGATGTCAGGACGCTGTGTCACCTGTGGTCACCTCGTGCCCTTCAACAATCCACATGCCAGTTCCGCCAGCAACATTGATGAACGTTGTGCCGTCGAGTGCTGGAATGGTTGACAAGTGGCCACACGCCCGGAGGCTCCGTCCACCTGCCTGGCAGATGACGTACACGACCGGCCCGAGTGCACATTCGTTTTCGCGTCCTACCAACTCTGAGAGAGCAATATTGATAGCCCCTGGAACATGACCTTCGACGTATTCATCAACCTCGCGAACGTCGATCACCGTGCGCTCAGACATGGCAGCTAGTTCAGATATTGAAATTTCAGTAATTGACATGTCTAGATAGTAGTTGGCTCATCTGAAGGGTTCAGATCTGCAAACGAATTTATGTTTCGCACCGCATTGGCTGGAACAGGCACTTCTGCTACGTCAAGCAATACTGCAGCACGATGTACAGCTCGTTCGTTTCTCTTCCACACAGATTGCAAAGTTGATGAACATTCCTCTTTCGACCAGGCCGCACACAACCAGTTCAAACGATCAGTGCGACCTACCGTTGCCTGGGCGTCGTTAAGGCCTTTGACCAGACTTGAAATAACTGCACTTGTAATGAAAGGCATGTCACATGACAGCACTACGACGGAATCGTGATCCGCATGCTTCAGTGCTGTGATAACACCACCAAGTGGACCTTCACCTGGGAAGCCGTCCTTCTTCCATGTACCAGTAATTGTCTTTGCTCGAGCAGCCGTACCACCAATGATCAGTACCTGAGAAGCCCCGGCCTCTTGAGCCGCAAGCGACACACGGTTAGCCATTGAAATTCCATCGATCTCATAGGTTGCCTTGTCGACGCCCATACGAGAGCTATCGCCGCCAATGAGTATCGCGACCGTGAATTGCTCGACAGGCATAATGACAACGCTACGGGCTGTTCGCCATCTATGGTGATGGAATGAACTCCTTATGGGCATCAACCGACATCGAAACCCTCAAAAACCTCGCTTTGGGGCTCTCGGGCGCCTCAATCGTTGTTGGCCTAATTCTGATGAAAGTGGTCTCCTCCATCATTGGAAAGATCATTTCGCTAGTGATCTTTGTAGCCATTGCCCTGGCTGGATACTCACAGCGAGCTCAAGTTATTGACTGTGCAAACTCAGTGAAGGCTCAAGCAACGGCGTCTGCTTCAGTTAACACAACGTGCACCTTTTTTGGGCAAGAAGTAAAAGTCAAAGTTCCTCAGCCCTCGCAATGAGGAAGTACTAGTTCGTTCACGAACTGCAACGGGTGTGTCATTGGTGCACTGTGAGCAGCATCGCGAAGTTCGACTAAGTGCCCATTCGTAAGGTTTTGCGAAAGCCACTTAGCTCCCTCTGCGTGATGTTTCATTCCGAGAGAACCGAAGCCACACAGAACTGGGCATGTGATTTCTTCTACAGCCCACGGTGCCTTGCTACGCAGTGCAGTAAGTTCGCCAACCAACGCAACGCCTTCCCGTCTGCGTTCCTCTCTCGTTCTATCGGGCAATGCTTCCCAACGTTTGCGACCAATGAGGCGAATCATGAAGTTCTGAGCTGCATCAGATTCTGACGAAGCCACAGCCATCGCGCCTGCTGTGGTTCCAGGCCACCATTCCATCCACGACAGAGGAGTCTCGTATGTGCTTACTCCCACGACTTGAGCGCCAAGACGCGCAGCCGCTGCCAACGCAATGTTTCCTCCGAAAGAGTGACCAATGAGGACGACTCTCCTTGTTTCAATTAGTCCGACTAGATCGTCAACTTGGTCATTAACGGTGAATGGACCTTCATGGGGCCACGATCGTGCGTAGCCTCGCCTGTCGTAACGCAAAACTCGATGTACACCCTGTATGTGGCGAGCGAGAAGCGCCATTCCGCCACTTCGGTCAAGGGAGCCGTGGATAAGAACGACTAATGGTTCGGAGTTTGGGCCGGTCTCAGTGGAAAATATTGGAGACTCGTCCAGTCGATGATGCTGCTCACGAGCCACTTCCCTATCCTTTCATAGTTGTGGAACTAATTCTTGTGCGTCATGGCCTCCCGGTGAGGAAAGAAAATACCGATGGACCAGCTGACCCTGAGCTATCAATCGACGGGCATGCGCAGGCTGCTCTTTTTGCTGCGTACATGATGTCCGAGAATGTCGATGCGATTTACTCAAGTCCGCTACGTCGCGCTGTGCAGACTGCAGAACCGTTGTCATCTGCAATTGGCATTGACCCAATCTTGGTTCCGGGTATTGCAGAGTGGGATCAGCATTCAAATGAATACATTCCTGTCGAAGAATTGAAGGCAGCGAACGACCCTCGTTGGTTAGAAATGGCTAAGGGGGGTTTCAGTTCTGACGAAATTCCTGAAGATTTCCACAACCGCGTTCTTGAAGCAATCGAAGGAATCATTGCCAAACATCGTGGTGACACCGTTGTCGTCACCTGTCATGGTGGTGTAATCAACGACTATCTCTCTCACATTCTTGGTATTTCAAGTTCGCAGTTCTTCTATCCGAATTACACATCAATACATCGCATAGCTGCTTCGTCTTCCGGGCATCGCAGCATTCTTTCTGTTAATGAAACTTCGCATCTTCGAGGTTCAGGGTTACCAACGGGCCTATTCCATGCCTGAGGCAACGATCGGCTCGCTCCTTCGATGGCTCGATAATTGTCCAACACCGTTCCATGTTGTGGAGACAGCGGCGTCGAATCTTGAAGCGGCCGGGTTCATACGAACAACTCAACTTGGTAGTGAGTTACCCAGCCTTGGTTATCTAGCCGTTGACGGCTGCATTGTTGCCTGGAGGCTTGGCGCCTCAACGGGGGCACTACGAATCATTGGCGCGCACACCGACTCCCCCAACTTGCGGGTCTTGCCCCATGCTGACATTCACCAACTCGGTTGGTCGCAATTGGCAATAGAGATTTATGGCGGAGTACTTCTGAATTCGTGGCTTGACAGAGACCTCGGTATTGCGGGACGTGTCATTGATTCAAACGGTGTAGCTCATTTGTTTTCGGCTCCGCAGGCTCTTGCTCGCATTCCGCAATTGGCGATTCACCTTGATAGGGAGATTGGAGACAAAGGTCTTCATCTCGACCGTCACCAACACATGACACCTGTATGGGGTT
>JBIILS010000158.1:0-2516 GCA_044232585.1 Ilumatobacteraceae bacterium | reverse complement strand
GTGCTCACCACATCAACAAACGGAACTTCAGCAATTGCTCCGGCAAATCGATTGGGTGCCATTGTTATGCAGGCACCTACTGCGAGTCCGCCAGCACTTGCACCACGAATAACCATTTTCGTGCCATCACAGATGAGATTGTTTGCCAAATGTGTAGCCACTGCAATCGTGTCGGTAAACGTATTGCGTTTCTGAAGTAAGCGGCCCTGCAAGTACCAGTTGCGGCCCATCTCGCCACCGCCACGAGGGTGCGCAAGTGCCCATATCCAACCTCGGTCAAGCAATGACAGACGTGCAACAGAGAACCACGGTGCTACAGAAATTTCGTACGAGCCGTACACGTACACCATTGCAGGCGCTGTTCCGTTGAGAGGGGTGTCACGATGACGCACGATGTCAACAGGTACTTGAGTGCCGTCTTCTGATGTAGCCCACAAACGCTCTGAGACGTACATCGACAAGTCGCACGCGTTGACGCGCACTTGTTTCAGTGTTGAGAGTTCGTCTGTGGCAATCGAATACCACGCAGTGGTGTGAGGCACTGTGAGTGATTGATATGACAGACGAATGCCGTCAGTTTCGAAATCTGGGTTGCTGTCGAGTTCAACCTCGTGGGGTTCATCAAGAACTGCAATATATGAGGCAGTCCCGTCACGGTTCACAATGGAAATCACTTGCTGGCCTTTTACCCACCGTTGCATCACTGCGAATGAAGAAAAACACTCAAACTGTGTGATGCGCTCACCAGCCACATGTGCGAGAAATGGTTTCCACTCAGACGGCGATGTGATGGCAGCTGTCATGACTTGAAAATCAACTGCATCCAAGTTTGTGGTGATAGCTAATTCGGCACCCCAATGATCAACTGTGTATTCAATGTCATCTCGGCGTGGGGCGACACACCGCAATTCTGCAGTTGGTGTTGAGGCATCAAGGATCCATGTCTCGCTGGATGTCTTGCTGGAGGATATAATCATGATCAACTGGCCAGAACGGCTGGCTGCAACGCCTACAAAGAAACGTTCATCTGCGTCTTCATAGACCATCACGTCATCAGTGACCGGAGTACCAATTTGGTGGCGCCACACTTGCCATGGCCGCATTTGCTCATCAGGAGTCACATAAAACAACCAGTCATCATTCGTGCTCCACGCAATGCCACCAAATGCTGTGTCGGCAATTACGTCTGATGCATCATTGCCTGTTTCGGTGTCACGAATACGCAATGTGTAGTACTCGCCACCATCAATATCGCTTGACCACGCAAGCAGCTGAGTGTTGTTTGATACTTCGAATGCGCCTAGTGAAAAATAGTCATGACCATCTGCCTCGACGTTCTCGTCGATCAAAACGTTCTCTGTTGCGGTTGTTGCTGTCCGGCCTCGCGAATGAATGGCGTATGCCTTGCCGGTTTCAGTGCGTGACGTGTACCACCAACCGGAGTGGCTGACAGGGTGAGACGCATCGTCTTCTTGTATGCGTGCCTTGATTGTTGAAAATATCTCATCTGTTACAGATTTGTGGCGGGAAAACCATTCTTGTGAATATGCATTCTCGTCTGCGAGGTATTGCAGAGTGTCGGCATCGTCTTTCTGCAACAACCACGCGAATGGGTCCAGCACGTCGCCAGATGGACGAACCCATGTATGTGGTCGCCGTGGCGCAATTGGCAGATTCGATGTCATGCACTGCAGGATAAGGGCAGGTTCGCGGTACCGTTTTCTTATGCGCGTATGGATCGACCAAGACCTGTGTACGGGCGATGGCTTATGCGTTGATCTGTGTCCTGACGTGTTTGTGCAGCTTGAAGATGGCATCGCATATGTTGCAGAGCGCGGTGAACCTCTGAATGATCCGGGTGGTGCTGGTTCGTTAGCCGATGTATCTGTGCGTGATTTTTCAGCAGTCGTGCAAGCTGCTGATGTGTGTCCGGGTGAATGCATCTTTGTAGAGATAGAGGATTGATTTACTTTTTGTAGTGAAATGTTCTCACTTCAAAATATTTTTGGAAGAGATACTTAATAGCATTAGGAAACGCTCTGTGAGCGTTAGAAAACGCAATAGATAGCCACATGCTTGCCCTAGGGTGAACCGAATGTCACCGCGTAAGAACTTTCAACATCTCGATCACCGGCTCGCAGATGCGTTGGAAGTGATGGGTGAATGGTGGACTCCGCTCATCATCATGGCTGTTAGTGGTGGAGCTTTTCGTTTTGAATCCATTCAGAATTCACTTGGTATTGCGCGCAATATTCTTACTGATCGTTTGAACACTCTTGTCGCTGGTGGTGTTTTGGAAAAGCGCATGTACACGGAGAAACCGCAACGGTATGAGTATCACCTCACTGCAAAAGGTGAGGAATTAATTCCCATTCTGAAGGATCTCGAAAAGTGGGGCACACGCCACCACTGAACTCATAATCAATGAGTTCGCCTCGGTACTAGTACGGTCTCTATGAGAGGTACTTATGAAAATGTCCGACAAAGTTTCGCGCCGACTTCAACGGTCGTTAATC
>JBIILS010000157.1:0-2529 GCA_044232585.1 Ilumatobacteraceae bacterium | reverse complement strand
GGTATCCCCTTCATTCAGATCGACATTGAGTCAGATGAGACTGCAGCTGCATTGATTGAAACCATCAACAATGGCAACCGCACAGTTCCTACTCTCGTATTCAACGATGGAACATCAATGACAAACCCATCAGTGGCGCGAGTTAAAGAGCACCTCGGTCTCTAAACCAATACATGTCTGACGCAAGCGGAGACCGTTCCAAGTTCTTTCCTGCGATCGAAAAGAAACATGGTCAACCTGTTTCCCATTTCCTAAATGAACTCGCGGAACTTACCGACGCCAAATACCCAGAGCAGATTGCACATCTCCGTGAGAACCATGGCTTCAGCCAATCTCACGCCAATGCATTAGTGATGCACTTTCGCGGTTCCACGACATCGAAACGATTTTCCACTCCGAAGCAATACTTCGCTCAACTGGATCCTCAGAAGAAGAAAACTGCCGAGGCAATTTTCGCCGCAATCATGGAGAAGTATCCAAAACTAGAATTGGTCATCGCCTGGAATCACCCAATGTTGCGCATCGATGGCAAGTACGTCTTTGGACTATCTGAATCAAAGAATCACCTCACACTGAACCCGTTCAGCACCGACGTAATTGAATCAATGAAAGCGAAAATGTCCGGCTACACAGTCAACAAGACAACGTTTACCGTGCCTGTCGACTGGAAAGTTGATGCTGCTCTTCTGCGTGCAATGGTCAAGGCCCGCCTTGCCGAGTGATGACAAGTGCGACCATTCCTTCGCTGACATTCATTCATTTAGGCTGAACTGATGTTTGAACGAATAGACGGCATGCGCACTATTGAGTTCGGGACTCCTGGTGCCTCGAGAGAGAAACTCGTCAATCTCATTCTTCATGGCAATAAACGTGCAACGGCTGGTCTCCTCATAAGCGACTACGAGGCTGAAGGCGAACCAGTTGAACATGTTGGTGAATTACTAGCAATAGTTGATAACGACGGAAAGCATGTTGGCACAGTGAAAGTTACTCGTGCGGAGATCCTGCGATTTGCAGATGTCCCCGACGAGTTCGCACTTGCCGAAGCAGAAGGAGACATGAACGCCGCGGATTTTTGTGCAAGTCATCTTGCCTATTGGACTCGAGTTGGCGAAACCGTCAATGACGACACTCTCATCGTGACCGTCTATTTTGACTTATTGCCAATTCGTCAATTATAAAATTTGAGACCTTAAGCGCTCACAGGAGTGAGATCATCAGGTTTTGTAAATGACATCACCAAACATTCGTCATCACCGAATTGTCGGGGTCCCACTTCTTTGAAGCCGAGTCTCCTGTAGAACGCGATGGCACGTGTATTCGATTGCAGAGGATCAATCACAATTGAATGGGCACCATGTTTGACAAAACACAACTTGAATGCCTCTTCCATCATTTTGGTGCCATGGCCCTTCGATCGATACTCGGACTCCCCAATCCAGATATCTATCGCCCACGAATTCTGCGGAGCATTGTCACCCCAATAGTGACTTTCTTCCTGAAGGGCATCAATAATTACAACCATTCCTACTGGAACAGAATCAACCTCTGCTATCAGAAACTCGCGCCACTCAACACTGCGCGGTAATTCATAGTCCCAGTCATAGTTGTCGTCGTCACCACCCCAAGAGGCGGCCTCTTCGTCTTCGTCCCACTTTTCCAAAAGCGAAACATCATCAATTGTCGCGGTGCGAAGTACAACCCCCACTACCAGTAGTCCTTCATCAGTTCACTTGACCAAGACGGTTGCACAACTTCTCCTCGAGGACCGAACTCAACCATCCAGGGCTTGATATCGACAACCGGTGTTCCATCAATTGCATCAAGTCCACTCACGCGAATTGTTGAACCATTCACTTCAATAACTTGACACACAGTGACACCGATTCTGTTCGGGCGATCCTTTGCACGCTGAGCAAAGATTCCCACTTCAGGCCAATCTTTATTGCCCCTCGGATGTCGAAACATTCTGGATTCATCCCACGTTGCTTTATCGAAAACATAAACAACAATGCAGTGACTGAATTCAGATAACCCAAGTAGAGCTCGTTCACCAAAGGGTGGCAACAACTCGATACTTGAAGTTTCACTGTCCCACTGATCATCTTCTGCTTCGGCACGCGTGCTGCGAACTACACCAACAGGGTCAAGACTGAATTCCATGAACGCAACCTTAGAGCGTCGGTTGAAGATGCTTTCGGTCGGTCACCACGACGCAGTTATTACTGAATTACCAAACAACAGGGCCGGTTGCCTCGAGAGCACGCCCTTCGACACGAACACCCTTAGCAACAAGATCTGAAGCCATCTCTTGCCACATCGCGGGTAAGCGGTAGTGCGCGACGCGCGGGAACAAGTGATGCAACGCATGATGATCATGTCCGCGAATCAAAAACGTTGAACCTGGGAACACTGCGACGCGTGTGTCGACGTATCGACCCTGTTCACCACCCGGATGATGTGGGTACCAAGCAAAAACAAGCAGAAGCCAGGCCAACTGCAGTCTCGCTGGGAGATACCACAACAAGA
>JBIILS010000050.1:0-8602 GCA_044232585.1 Ilumatobacteraceae bacterium | reverse complement strand
GGCTTGACAACGATGCGGTCATCGAGTGGCTTCAGGTTCATAATGTTCCTCCGAGAAGTAGGACCGGTGACCCGGTCCGGGGATTAGCACTCGAGGAGTGCGACTGCTAATGATACGGACTAGCGGGGCGCCTTAGCAACGCCAGACCCGTTTCGGTGTCCTATTTCGGCGCCGGAACCCCAAGCAGTCGGGCGGTCTCTTCGAGGGGTAGGCCGATGATATTGGTCAGCGAACCTGACGAGGAAGCCACTAAAGCACTGCCATGCCCCTGGATGGCGTAGGAACCCGCCTTCCCAGCCGATTCACCTGTGCCGATGTACCACTCGAGCATCTCTAGCCGAAGATCGAGGAAAGTGACGGCCGAGCTGACGACCTCGACCTTTTCGCCCTTGGCACTCACCACGGCTACCCCTGTATGGACCTGATGGGTGGTTCCACTGAGAAGGGTCAACATGCGGCGGGCGTCATCGTCATCGACAGGCTGGCCAAATATGTGCCCATCGAGGTCGACTGTGGTGTCTGCACCGATCACGATGGCAGAAAAATCACTGACCATATATACGGCGCGAGCTTTCTCAAGCGCAAGGCGTTTCACATATGAAACGGGGTCTTCGTTCGCGTGAGGGGTTTCATCAATATCGGCTGGCACCACAGTGAAGTCAGCTACCAATTGCTTCAACAGTTCAACGCGACGTGGTGAACGTGACGCGAGCACAACGAAACTCTTTGATTCCATTCCAGAACTCTACGACGCCCGCACACATCATTGACATGAGCATCACTGAAGCGTCTAGATTTCAACTACGGACCGCAATCGGTCAAATTCTGAGCGAGGAGGCAGCAGACACACTTATGGAACTTCTTCCTCCTGTCGGCTGGGCCGACGTCGCCACCAAAACCGACCTGCAACATCTTCAGTTGACAATTGAAGTCAATGTACGCAAGCTAATCCACGAGCAAACGAAATGGTTGATCACGACCATGATCGCTATGAACGCCGTGACGGTCGCTGTGGCAGTTGCACTGTCGAAACTTATTTAGCCGCCGCTTAACGCCATCTCATGGCCATCATCAGGCACGGTGAGATCATCACGATTATCTAAGTAGCCCTCTGGCAACACAACTTTGATGGGGCCGTTTGTATGACCGCGAGTAAAGCGTTCTCCACCAGGCAGAAGTGTCATCGCATGGTCAAGGTGTGAAGAGATTTCTTGCAACTGCTCGAACGTTGACACTGTGGCAAATGATCTACGCACTTCGGAACCAACTGGATACCCAGTGAGATACCAGCCGCAATGTTTGCGGAAATTACGAATGCCGTAATCAGGTCCCATGATTTCCATCAGGCCTTGTGCATGTTCCTGCATAACGTTCAGAACAAAACCAAGATTCGGTGATGCTTGCACTTCGCGACCGCTGAACGCATCAACAAGATCACGAAACAACCACGGCTTACCAAGGCATCCACGCCCCACAACAACACCATCACAACCGGTCTGTTCCATCATGTCGATGGCATCCTGTGCTTCCCAAATGTCACCATTGCCTAATACAGGAATGCTTGTCACTGCTTGTTTGAGTTCAGCAATCTTTTCCCAATGAGAATGGCCCGCATAGTGCTGTTCGGCGGTGCGTGCATGCAAGGCAATCATTGCAATGCCTTCATCTTCTGCTGTTTTGCCAGTATCAAGAAATGTGGTGATGTTGTCATTGATGCCAATGCGGAATTTGCACGTGATGGGCACGCCATATGGCTCAGCCGCTTTCACTGCTGCCGCCATAATTGCGCGAGTCAGATTGCGTTTTACTGGAACTGCTGCCCCGCCGCCTTTGCGAGTGACCTTTGTTGCCGGGCAACCGAAGTTCATATCAATGTGGTCTGCGATGTCTTGTTCGCATAACGCGCGCACTGCCTTGCCTACGAAGTCAGGATCACTCCCGTAAATCTGCAAACTACGGAAATCTTCATCGGGCCCGAATGCAACCATCTTCTTGGTTCGCTCATTGCCATGAACAAGCGCAACGGCCATCACCATTTCACTGACATAAATAAGATCAGGCCCAAACGTACGGCACTGCGCGCGGAACGGAATATTGGTAACGCCCGCCATCGGTGCAAGCACCACAGGAATTGGGAACTCTCTGCCACGAAGGACAAGTGGTAGACGTGTCATCGTGGCACCGCATCTAGTTTGAGGTTCGGGTACGCACCACACGACAAACTAGTAGGGCCATCAGACGCAAGTCTGTGCCATGCAGCAGCTGCAATCATTGCAGCGTTGTCAGTGCACATTTCGCGACTTGGTAATGCCACTGTGAAACCCGCAGCAGCACCGCGCGCTGTCATTTCAGAGCGCAGCAATGAGTTGGCGGATACTCCTCCACCAAGCACAATTCCTTTCGCTCCAACTTTCTGTGCAGCGCGAATAGTTTTTGCACACAACACATCAACAACAGCAGCTTGAAAAGAAGCAGCAACATCAACATTTGATACTTCAGGATTCTTCTTCACATAGTTAATGACAGAAGTCTTCAAACCACTGAACGACACATCAAGACCATCGTGCATCATGGCGCGTGGGAACTCAACAGCATGTGGGTTTCCGCTTGGCGCAAGTTTGTCAATGGCTGGACCACCCGGATACCCCAGTTGTAAATACCGTGCGACTTTGTCGTACGCCTCACCAGCTGCGTCATCGATGGTGCGGCCCAAGATCACGTAATCACCATGGCCACGCATTTCAATAATCATGGTGTGACCACCTGATACCAACAACACCACTAAAGGGAACTGCAATGAGGGGTCATCAAGAAGTCCCGCATAGAGATGAGCTTCCAAATGATTAACGCCAACAAATGGTTTATCCCACACAAGCGCAAGTGACTTTGCAGCCGACACGCCAACAAGTAGCGCACCAATGAGGCCTGGGCCTGCTGTTGCAGCAACAACATCAACGCGTGACGGCAAGATGCCGGCTTCCGTGATTGCTGCATTGACTACAGGAATAAGCGCTTCCAAATGGGCGCGGCTTGCCACTTCGGGCACGACGCCACCAAAGCGGGCATGAATTTCAATCTGGCTAGAAACGATGGAGGACAAAATGTCATTGCCACCCATCACTACTGATGCAGCTGTTTCATCACAGCTTGTTTCAATTGCAAGTACCACTGTTGATTCATTCACTACGTGTGATGTCATGGCCGTCTCGATTCAATGAGACGAACACGCTCTAAGAATTCAGGTGTATCTATGCCATGTGCCCACATGATGATGGCATCATCCTTGTTCTCGTAATACTTCTTGCGTATTCCGGCCGGCACGAAACCAAAACGCCTATACAACTGCTGGGCTGCAGTATTGGTGTGTCTCACTTCAAGAGTCATTGCTAAACAGCCACGGTCGCGAGCAAGAATCACAAGGTCCAGCATGATTTCGGTGGCAACGCCACGCCCCTGCCAATCCGGATCAACAGCCACATTCGTCACGTGGGCATCGTCGCCGCTAAACATCAAACCGCCGTAGCCAACTAGAACGTCTCCGACATATGCGACCAGGTAGTACCTTGCGCCTTCACGCATTAGTGAAATTTCAGTGACAAATGTGCGGTGAGTCCATGGGCGTGGGTACAGCCCTTCCTCAATCTCCATCACTCGCCGAAGATGACGACGGCGCATTGTTTCTGTGGTCAATGCATCGGTCATGCGTTCACGAAGGAAGCTCATCGTGCTGCCTCACGAGTAAGCCAGTTAATTTCGGCATCTGGTGCACGCAAATACATCGGCGTGATCTCGCCTGCTTGCACAGTGTCATCTGCTGCGATGCGGTGAGACGCAAGAACAACCACTTTTTGTGCGGTTGGAAATGCATGTGGCTCACCAGCCATCACAGCCCAAGGAACATCCTCAAACAACGCAGCATGACGAATAAACCCTGTACCCACACACGTAATGTCTTCGCCACGATCAGCCAGGTGAACCGCCATATCTTCAGGGCTCGACACAACTGGTTCCGTTAACCGAAGTGGCTCCACGCCTACTCCGCGCATGCGATACAGCGACCAGTACACCTCACCGCGGCGTGCATCAAGCGACGCCGCCACCACATTGTCTGACCACTCTGCATTCATGGCGAGTGCATCAAGACTGCACACCGGAACAACCGGAAGTTCTAACGCCCATGCAAGTGATGCTGCACTTGCAATACCTACCCGCATGCCAGTGAATAACCCCGGCCCCACATCAACTGCAATTGCTGACAGGTCGGCCATGGTGGCATCTGCTTGTTGCAGAACAAATTGAATCATGGGCGTCAAGGATTCAGCGTGGCGACGATCACTTGCCAACATTGAATGTGCGCGAATGCCGCGATAGTCACCTACCGCGACTCCGACATGGTCAACGGATGTTTCAATTCCAAGAATCATCGCAGCATCCAATCACGTAGTGCGTTCTTGAGTAATTCCCAGCGGGTGTCCCAGGCATGGCCCTCAACTGCAACCGAAATCATTCGTGCGTCTTCATCATCCTCATCGGCGACAAGTGTGACGCTGAGTCCATCGCCTAGAACTTCAGATGCAACGTCTCCCCATTCAACGAGCCCTACCGCACCCATGTCGAGCAACTCACGAATGCCAAGATCTGCTACTTCAGCCAAACTTGTCAACCGATACAGATCTACGTGGTGCAATGGAATACGCCCTGATGTGTACGAATGCATCAATGTAAACGTTGGCGACGACACATGGTCGTCTCCATGCACTCCGAGAGCTTTTGCGAAACCTGTTGCAAAGGCAGTTTTACCCGCACCCATTTCACCCACCAGCACGATGAGGTCTCGTGGTCGAACAACACCGGCTATCGCACCTGCAATTGCATGCGTATCACCAAGATCTGAAGCACGTAGCTCGATCACGAGTACCGCCGGAATATTCGCGGGCTGATGCCGCACACAATCTCATAACCAATAGTGCCAAGAACATCTGCCCAATCGTCAGCCGTCACAGAATGTTCGCCTTGCTTGCCAATCAGCACAACTTCATCACCGACCATTACTGAAGAATCAGATTCACAATCAATCATTAATTGGTCCATGGTGATGGTGCCCGCAAACGAGCGAGGAACACCATTGAGCAATACCTGAATGTTTGTGCGGCCAAGAGCACGTGGAACACCATCTGCATAACCAATAGGCACAGTGGCAATGAGCGAACCTTTTGTTAACGGACGCACTAATCCGTATGACACAGCCTCGCCAGCTTCCACCCATCGCACTGCAGACACACGAGCCTTAAGAGACATTGCAGGAATAAGACCAGCACACAAGTCAGCAACACCTGCACCAGGGCGCAGGCCATACATGGCAATTCCGAGGCGAACCATAGTGAAACGACTTGGTTCATTGGCAAGTGCAGCGGCGCTATTGGCAGCATGAACAAGTGGTGGGTTGATACCGCGAGATGACAAATCATCGAGAACAGAATTGAATGCACTGAGCTGTGCTGCATTGGCAGAATGTGAAGGGTCATCAGCTACTGCGAAGTGTGTGTACACGCCTTCAATGGTTAATGATTCATACGAACTGATGAACGAAGCAAGTGACGCCACTTCATTCGGTGCAGCACCTACACGATGCATACCAGTATCAACTTTGATATGTACTTTGACTGTCTGATCCGCAGCCGACGCAGATGCTGCAAGTACTGCAGCGCCACGTGTTGTAGTAACTGTTGGAGTCAGTTGATAACCAACAATTAGATCCGCAAGTTCCGCAGGTTGTTCGCTCAACAACAAGATCGGTGCAGTTATTCCTGCGCGACGTAATGCAACGCCTTCATCAACTATTGCAACGCATAACCCGGTAGCGCCACCAGCAAGCGCCGCATTAGCTACTTGAATTGCCCCATGGCCATACCCATTAGCTTTAACAACTGCCCACACCTGAACAGGTGCAGTACGTTGCGCCACAATTGCAACATTGTGAGAGATCAGGCCTGTGTGAACCTCGGCCCATGCCCAACGTGTTGAGAAATCAATTGACATGAGCCATCACATCACTCAATGCGTCTGAAATAGGGGCAGCTATCACTCTCTCAGCGTACGCCCGGTTCAATTACACACCAACGCAATAACTAGAGCGCGGCAACAACCGCCATTGCTGTTGTGTCTGTATGGGTAATGGAGACATGCCATGTGGAGACTCCGTGAGCATTAGCGAGGGTCTCGGCTCGACCTGACACAAGTAAGTGGGGTGCCCCAGATGACATCTTCTCAATCGAGACATCGTGGAAGTCGAAAGCACCAAGGCCAACGCCGAGAGCCTTCATTGTTGCCTCACGTACTGCGAATCGTGCTGCAAGTGATGCAGCATCGTCAGTGCGGCCTTCAAGCGATGTCAATTCGGCAGATGTAAACAAACGTTGGCGCAAGTGTGGGCGGCGTTCAAGAAGTTTGCGAAAGCGATCAACATCAACGGCGTCGATACCAATGCCCAACATTTCTATTGACCGTCAGTTCGCCACAAGTCGGCGCTATCAGAAACTGGGTTAATCAACAAGTCAGCAATTGACACTTCTGCAAGTCTGTCTTCGCGAAATGTTCCTTCAGTTTCAGACACCCAGTCAACCAGGCGGTCATAGCGGCGGTCGTACCCTTGAAGAACTTGACGTGCAGTACCGGCAGCAACTGTGTCATGGAATGCAACGTGCATTAATGAAATACCCACAGTTGTTGAACCATGAACTTCAGGAACAAACACAACGGTGCGGCCATCTTTACGCCCGCGAGCAACGAGAACTTCTTGGTCGGCAGCTACACGGTGCTTTGTACCCACAAGAGTTGCATTCGTAGTCACTCGTGAGGTGAGATCTTTTGCTACGCCACCACGATCAATGATGGACACTGTGGCATTGCGAGCATCACCGGCAATTGCATACCTGGTGAAACCTTCAACTGCTGCAACTGCTGCATCAAGTGATGCGAGCACCTTGAGAGTTGCATACGACAGATTGTCACGTGATGCTCCAGCTTCAAGAACTGCGCGAACAAGGACACGATCAAGAAGACCTTCTTCGCTTCGTGAGATTCCGACAGTAACGGTCTTTGCCTGATGTTTAATGGCGTCAATGGGTCGGGTCAGTTCATCAATGCTTCGCGTGAGTGCATCAATGAGATCATCAAGCAGTGCCGATGGTGAAGCAGTGCGACCAGTTTGGCGCTGGAACGCTTGTAGCGGTTGTGGTCCGGTGACAATACGAAGAAGAGAAACTAAACGAACCGCTGTTGAGGCTTCGAGGTTTCCGTCGTATTGGCCAGTTGCCAGAACTTGAAGGAACTGCTGAGTGAGAGGAACGATCTGTGCTTCTACTTGCGTAAGCGCAGTGTCACCACTGCCACCCCTACCGACAACAAGTTCCACTACTTCACGCAGCTGGCGTAACGGACGAGCCAATGCATCAATGGCTAGTGCTGCTTCGTAACCGAAGAGGTGTCCCACCATTGAGGACAACACGAAGGCAAGTGCGGGGTCAGCAACCGGTACATACACAACGGCAGCTGCTGCTGAGTCAAAACGGGTTTCACCTTGAGTAGCAACAACAATAGGAATCGCTTTGTGAGCCTTAAAGATTGCGACTTCTTTTGCTACGTCGGTTGCTGTGCCGTCGCTAAGGCCGGCAGCACACACAAGAATCATTGGCTCACATGAAAGGTCAATGTGCTTTTTATCTTCAGTGACATCACATGAGATCGACTTGTAACACAGCTCGGACAATTTGATACGCACTTCATGTGCGGCAACGGTGTTCGGACCATTACCGACAACTGCCCAGTAGCGCTTCATAGGTGCGTACTTCTGTGCGATAACGCCGATTTCGCTTCGTTGCGCAATGACTGTTTCCATTGCAGCTGGCATATGTACAAGTGAATCAAGGATGCGATGCATGCGGTCGGAATCAACTTTTCCTGTTGCCTGTGCAATTGCACACGACAGGATTGCACCTGCAGCAACTTGTGCATAGAACGCCTTGGTACTTGCGACACTCATTTCGATGTCACGGCCGTCAGATGTGTAATACACACCGTGGGCTTTGCTGGATAGTTCACTGCCCCGACGGTTCACAATTGCAAGTACTGCTGCCCCACGCGATGCGACGAGGTCAACAGTTCTGTTGGTGTCTGTTGTGGTTCCACTCTGGCTGACAGCAATTACCAACATGTCAGACATATCGGTTGACATTGCAAAACCAGAAAGTTCAGTTGCAGTGAGTGCCTCTACTTGAATGGAAGCGTCAAGCAATGAGCCGAGTACTGGGATAAGCGATGTACCGGCAACGGCAGCGGTGCCCTGGCCGATAACGCGAATACGACGAATAGATCCGCTAGCCAAACGGTCTTTGATTGTTTTCGGCATTGTGAACGAATCAAGGTCAGGCACAAGTCGGCCATTCACTTCAAGAGTGCGACCACGAATTGTCTTGCGGAAGCTACGAGGAGCTTCGGTGATTTCCTTTAGTAGGAAATGTGGTGCGTCGCCACGGTCGATATCGCGCGTGGTTACTTCGGCTACTGCAACGTCGTTATCAGTAACCGGAATCTCGATTCCGTC
>JBIILS010000049.1:0-8697 GCA_044232585.1 Ilumatobacteraceae bacterium | reverse complement strand
GGCGGTTGGGGACGGGGGTGTGTGGCGATAGCCTTTCAAGCCATGGCAAATATTAAGAGCCAAAAAAAGCGCATTCTTACCAACGCAAAAGCTCAAGACCGCAACAAAGCAGTCAAGAGCGAATTGCGCACCCGTATTCGTACAGCGGCATCAAGTCTCGGCACACCTGAAGGTGAAGCCGATACTCGTCTTGCCATCAAACGAATCGATATGGCAGCAGCAAAGGGAATCATTCATCCCAACGCAGCTGCACGTCGCAAGAGTCGCCTCATGCGTCAAGCAAACGCTGCTAAATAATTTCTAGCCTTTAGCGCTTCGCAAACGAACGTTTCACCGGTGCTCCGCCAAGGCGAGCCAACCGAGCAACAAGTACTTCCATCACCAATTCTGGCTCCCAGTCTTTGCCACCCCGCAAATCAAGGTCTGCTGTTGCAAGCAATGAGACTGCACGCGAGATTCCGGCACTACCGAGACGTTGATACTGCTCGAGCACTTTCTTTGCTGTGAATTCTTTGCCGCCGAGAATGGCGACGGCATCTGCAGAACTGCGTACTCCCCTGCCATCTATCTTCATCATCTGGGCATAACGGTTCGACAGCAAAGCCAAAATCTGCAATGGGTGAGATTCGCCAGCACTCATCATGCGATGCAGCATAAGGAGCGCCTTGTTTACGTCGCCCCCATCAATGGCATCGGTGAGATCCCACGGCGCAACACTGCCAGCCTCACCGAGGAACACCTCGATGTCAGAGCGCGACAACTTTGCACCTTCGCCATATGCAGAGGTGAGGGTGGCAAGTAGACCAGCAAGCCGACCCTGGTCGCCTCCAAACCACGTAGCAATAAGCCGTGATGCGTCTGCTGAGTAGAGAAAACCGGCTTCGATCAGATGAGCCTCTACCCATTCGATGCGATCTTTTTGATTACTGACTACAGCGGCACCAATTGTTTCGGCCTTGACGCGTTTACACGCATCTGCAATTGCCTTAGGAATTCGCCCGGTGACAGTGATGATGAAATCAACTTCAAAGATCACAGCATCAATTGCGGCAACCAACGTGTCGACATAAACACTTTCAAGGTCTTGCAAGTGTCGTAACACAACAACTTTGCTCTCCAGGAATAACGACATGGTGGTGAGAGCATCAACAACTGGTGCAACTGTGAAGTTGCTTTCAGAGCAATCGAAATCATCGACCATCATGGACCTGTCAGCATCGCCGACCAGGCGGTCTACGAGCGATGAGAGTTCTAGCCCGATGAGTATTTCATCACCCGAAATTAGGTACACAGCCACGGGCTCTACCTTGCCACATCAGTGCGTCATGCCTCTGTTTGTTGCCACCGGCGCCACAGTGCGCCAGCCACACATAGCCACAAACCGACGTTGAGTAAGCCATGCGGAGACACTTCGGAACAGATACGCGCTACCCCAGCCACCCATGCGACAGGAATGGTCATAGCCCACGACACCAGAGGCACGAGGGGTGTTAACAGGCTTGCAAGTAGCGCGAGTGGAAGACCAACCATCATCACCATTCCCGCCACCCACAATGCCAACGGGTTTGCAATCAGCGACACAACAGGCACGTACCCAAAGACAAAAAACGACACGGGCATGGTGCCAACTTGTGCGGCCAATGTTGATGCAAGCATTCCGTGGCGACCAATGATGTTCCCGAGACGGGCCGACAACCATGCGAGGCCAGCAGTAGCTCCAACTGACAATGCAAAGCCAACGCTCCACGCCAACATCGGATCAAGAACCAACAACACAATCACTGTTGACGCGAGAATTGTGCGTGCATTCATAGATGTTCCCGATGCTGCGTTAACTGCAACGAGACCGGCCATAACCGCAGCACGCAATACAGATGGTTCTCCACGCGTAAGCAGTACAAACCACGCAAGGATTATCAGCACAGCAATGAATCGACTATTGCGACGCAACCGATGCAAAAATGGCGACAAGGCAGCCAATATGTAGGCAACATTTTGCCCGGAGACTGCGCACAGGTGCGACAAACCACTTGCGCGAAATTGATTCACCATTTCACGCGGCTGATCACGATCATCACCAATGACTAACCCTGCAAAGAGGGCCTGCAAGTTATACGGCATTAATGCGACTCCGTCACGAAGTGCAACACGCATTCGGTTTGCAGCACGCACTGCCATTGAACCTTCCGAGAATTCTTCTGACACCGACTGCACAGTCATGCGACCAACAACATGTGTGACACGGTCATACCTGCTGTACGGGCCTGTTGTTCTCGAACATGTGCCTGTCACCATCACATGTTCTCCGGCTAAACGGTTTGCCAGATGCGCCCCTGGTGCCCCGTGTGCAATGACCCGATACCGCTTGCCATGTAACTGCAGCACAACCCCAACGCCATTCCCAACCCACGTAGGGTCCGTGCGCACTGTTGCGTTGCCAGAACAGGCGCCATCAATGACCGGCACCTCCTGCCATGCAGACGACCCCCCGACTAACCCCACCGCCGCGACGACCAGCATTGTCAGCCATGACACCTGCCAGCGTTTGTAACGCCACCAATAGAAAAAGAGCACTACAAACAAGATGTGACTGGCAGTTCGCAATGACAGAAGGCGAGGCGCGTGCTCGCCGACTATTACCGAGACCCACATCACGACAGCAAGAAGCGTGAGCCCAATAGACGCAGAGACACCATGGCTCACTTCATCAGGTGGGGCGTCGTACGATTGACTCGTGACATCTTCTTCTTCTACAGGCGGACGATTCATGTTGCCTGGTGGAGTTGCATCTACCCGCAGGTCCATTAGACGTCGCGGCGGTCTCATGGCCATCGGATGCGCCGTTGGTCTGTGGTTACTTGGTGTTGTGTTCTCATGGATTGTTTCCGGACCAAAAGGCGGCTCTGTGGCGTTCGTGCTGATGGTGATGGCTCTTCCCGTGATGCCAATTCTTGGTATGCCAGCAGCAGGCGGAACTGCGCGTTTGTTAGTAGCAATTTCCAGCAGTGCAGTGTTGTGGTGGATTCTTGGTCAAGTAGTTGCTGGGAGAGTGACAAAGCGACCTGTCGTTGGCTGGCGTGAATGGCTTCGTGAATTTTTCATGGTCGGACTCGGACTCTGGATTGGTGCAGCTGGCGGCTTACTTCTTGGTGTTCTTGTACTTGGTGCGTTCTAGTTACACAGTGACCTGATCACGTAACGCCCCTACTTTGGCTGGACCAATTCCGGGAACATTCAACAGATCATCCACTTTGGTAAACGGGCCCTTGCGATTGCGATAACTAATAATTGCTTTCGCCGTTGACGGACCAACACCAGGCAACGTATCGAGCTGATCTGATGTTGCGGAATTCAAATTAATTAATGGCGACATTGTTGTAATTGGTGCTCCGATAATCGGCACGGCGCCAGGAATAACTGGCACCGAAACAGGAACTGTTGTGCGCGAGGGACGAAGCCGAGGCGCCACCGTAATTTTTGTAGTGCGAGACGAACGAAAGGGTACAAACACTTGCTCTGTGTCAACGATGGTCTGTGCAAGATTGATGCGTTCAAGATCTGCACGCGATGTGGCACCTCCAGCTGCTTTGACTGCGTCAACGACTCGTGCCGAAGATGACACGGAGTACACGCCTGGGCGAACGACTGCACCTGCAACATGAATTCGCACGGTCAACGGTGTTGGCAATGTTGATAGAGGCGCAACTATGCCAACACCGGACGCATGTGGCACCACGGACTCAACCAGTGGTGCAGATGGACGTACCAATAGCCAGATACCAGCAATTGCGACAACAGTTGTCAACAGCCCGATGATGAGTCGAGTTACGCCGATAAATGACACCCAGTAGGTCACTTGTTTTTTAGTGACATTCCAGTTAGGTATTTCCATACCTGTGATGTGGCGACCACAGGGGTCTGATTGGAAAAACTAAAACAGTTTTTGAGTCAGCAATTTTCTGTACTTGCTCGTACGGGAATCATTTGTTCCCATGGTCTCCAAGATGTCCAAATACTCTCGTCGAGCAACTTCATCATCTTTCACACGAAGCAACAAGGCATTCAATTCGACGTCAAGGTTGTCAACAGGGTTCATGGCCAATCGCGCTGTGGCACCCAACTTGCGCACTCTGTCAGTTTCTGGAAGTCGCACCAGAAATGTCAGAGCCTCTTCTGCTTTGCCAGTGCGAATCAACAGATCAGCCAAGGTGCAGATTGCATCTTCATTTCCCGGCGCCAACGCCACTGCATCACGCAATGCTTCTTCTGTTCCGTTGGCCAACAATTCAATGATTCGGGTTTGCATCGGGTCTGGCAATAGGGCCTGAACAAGCTGCTGCACGTATTGATCTGATTGCCCACCCGTGAAGTTATGGATGACTTTGCCATCTTTAATCACGAACACCGCAGGAATTGATTGCACATGAAATGCCTGAGTGGCTCCGGGGTTCTCATCAATATTGAGCTTCACTAGCTCCACCTGGCCCTCTGTAGCGGCTGTGGCACGCTCGAGGATGGGCGTGAGGCTCTTGCATGGCCCACACCACGGAGCCCAGAAATCAACAATGACCGGGACTGTATGAGAACGCTCTACAACCTCGGTCTGAAAGGTGGCATCGGTGACGTCTAGGGACATAGGGGCACGATACAGGTAGTTTTTGTGGTGTGACTCTTCCGCATGGCATCAGCAACAACGTCGAGGGTTGGCTCGTCGCCAACATCAACGGAGCAACAGCCCCGTTTGCCTACACACAAATTGCAGGTGGACATTCGAACCTCACGTTCAAGGTTGATGACGCAGCTGGCCATTCCTACGTATTGCGCCGCCCCCCTCTTGGCCATCGACTCGCTAGTGCTCATGACATGGGTCGCGAGCATCGAATCATTGCCGGGCTTGCAAATAGCAATGTGCCCGTGGCAACCGCTCGCGGTTTATGCACCGATGAAAACGTAAACGAGCTGCCGTTTTATGTGATGGATTTCGTTGACGGACATGTTGTTCGTGACAAGGCGACAGCAGAGACAATTCTTGGCCCCGATGGTTGCCGCCGTGCGAGCGAATCAATCGTTGACACTATGGCTGCAATTCACGCAGTTGATCTGAAATCAGTCGGGCTTGATGACCTTGGTCGACACGACGGCTACATTGCACGCCAACTCAAGCGTTGGCACGGCAACATCGTGGAACAACGCACACGTGAGTTACCGCTTGTCGACAGCGTGTTCGAGGAACTGATGTCGCGCATTCCTGTGCAGGCCTCGACCACCATTGTTCATGGCGATTATCGCCTTGATAATTGCATGGTTGATGCAAAGGGAAATGTGATTGCCGTTCTCGACTGGGAAATTTGCACATTGGGCGACCCAATGGCTGACCTCGGACTGCTGATGGTTTATTGGACCGGACCAAACGATGATGCAAGTGCATGGTCGAATTCTGTGTGCACCGCAAAAGGTTTCTTGGATCGTGCTGATCTCGCTCGTCGTTACGCCGAAACTTCGGGCCGCGACATTTCTCAACTTGATTACTACGTTGCATTTGCTTACTGGAAACTCGCATGCATCATTGAAGGTGTGTATGCCCGCTACTTAGGCGGAGCACTTGGTGACCGCGACCCTGCCGAACTTGAACCATTCAAAGTTCAGGTTGAGGGCGCTACGCAAAAGGCCGTGCAGATGCTTGAGAGAATGACATGACGCCATCTGGCGCTTCGCCATACACAGTGCAGGGCGAACTACCAATTCTTGACTCCCCAACTCTTATCATCATGATGACTGGCTGGATTGATGCAAGCGGTGCTGCTGCTGGCGCAATGCAACATCTCATCAATGCAACTGCATCACGCGACCTCATTCATTTTGATGGTGACACTTTTGTTGACTATCGCGCACGTCGACCGCTAATGGAATTGCGTGAAGGAGTCAACACGCGAATCGTGTGGTCTGTTCCTGAAATGCGAGTCGGCACAGATGATGACGGCCGCGATGTGTTATTGCTCACCGGACCAGAGCCAGATATGGCGTGGCGTCATTTCGCAAACACAGTCGCCACACTTGCCACACAACTAGGAGTGAAAACAGCCATCGGCATGGGTGCGTATCCATTTGGTGCGCCACACACACGGCCTGTCGGTTTGTCTGCCACATCACCCGATGCCGCAATTGCTGAACGACTGTCTCTTACTCGCAGCACTGTTGATGTACCAGCAGGTGTCGAAGCAATCCTTGAACACTCATTGAACGATGCCGGAATCACAGCAATCGGCTTGTGGGCCCAGATCCCGCATTACGTGTCAACGATGGCGTACCCCGCAGCCAGTGCGGCCCTGGTTGAGGCCGCATGCCTTGAGGCAGGGCTCACCATTGACACATCGGCATTACGTAAGGAATCTGGTGTTCAGCGCGAACGACTTGACCAATTGGTGTCGGGCAATCCTGAACATGCAGAGATGCTGGGCAAACTAGAAGCCGCCTACGACGCGGAACACGGTTCATTCGGCGCAATGAAGCCTGACGACGCCGCAATCCCTACAGTTGATGAAATAGCAGCGGAAGTCGAGCAGTTCCTGCGCGACCAACAAACAGGAGGTTGACCATGAAGGTTGACGGCGGAATCGGATCAAATCTTTCACAGGTGCCACAGAGCGCAAAAGAAGTAGAAGCAGCCGGGTACTCGGGTGCATGGACTGCTGAAACATCGCACGACCCCTTCTTCCCGTTGCTCCTTGCTGCAGAGCACACAACGACCCTTGAAATCGGAACATCGATTGCCGTTGCATTTGCGCGTAACCCGATGACTCTTGCAAACATCGGTTGGGATCTTCAGAGTTACTCAAAGGGTCGCTTCATGCTTGGTCTTGGAAGCCAGATCAAGCCACATATTGAAAAGCGTTTCTCGATGGAATGGAGCCACCCAGCTGCACGTATGCGCGAAATGATTTTGGCCATGCGCGCAATTTGGGACACGTGGCAAAACGGGACAAAACTTGATTTCCGCGGTGACTTCTATACCCACACGTTGATGACACCGTTCTTCACACCAGACCCATCAGAGATGGCGCCATACGGACCACCAAAGATTTTCCTCGCTGGTGTTGGTGAATTGATGACCGAAGTTGCTGGCGAAGTATGTGACGGATTTTTGTGCCACGGTTTCACTACCGAGCGTTACTTGCGCGAAGTCACCATTCCTGCACTTGCGCGTGGTCGTGCCAAAGCCGGAAAGACAATGGAAGGGTTCGAAATTGTCGGGCCAAGCTTTGTTGTTACTGGTACAAACGAAAAAGAGATGGAAGCAGCCGCTGCTGGAACACGCCAACAGATTGCGTTCTACGGCTCAACACCTGCCTACAAGGGCGTTTTGGAACTTCACGGATGGGACGGCCTGCAGGACGAACTCAATGGCTTGTCAAAGCAGGGCAAATGGGTGGATATGGGCAATCTCATCACCGATGAGATCCTGAATACCTTCGCTGTTGTTGCTGAACCAGAGCGCGTGGCACCGGAACTCATTTCTCGCTACGGAGACGTTATTGACCGTCTCAGCTTCTATGCGCCATACAAGGCAGACCCAACACGTTGGTTGCCAGTTATTGATGCATTGAAGAAGGCCTAGACGCCCAAACCAACAAGCCAACTCTGCACATTGATGCCGAGCTTGTCTACGTCATAGCCACCTTCTTGCAGAACAACTGCAGGAAGGCCAAGTTGCTTCACTAATTCACCACACCGACGAAAGCCGTCTGTGGTTACTGACAAGTCACAAATTGGGTCGGTAATGAAAGTGTCGAGCCCTAAAGAAACCACAATCATTTCTGCACCAAATGCATGGATCTTGTTCAAAACATCAGCGAGAGCGTTGACATACACATCGTCACCGGTACGGGCAGCAAATGGGATGTTGATATTGCTTCCTCTGCCCTTGCCTGCACCAACTTCATCTGCATAGCCAATGGTGTACGGGTACGCGCGAGCTGGATCTCCGTGAAGCGATACATACATCACATCATCGCGGTCATAGAAAATTTCCTGCGTGCCGTTGCCGTGGTGATAATCAACATCAAGCACAACCACTTTGACTCCGCGCGTACTTGCAACGTGATGAGCAACAATGGCTGCATTGTTAAAGAAGCAGTACCCGCCGTACAGCGATGTTGTGGCGTGGTGTCCTGGGGGCCTGCACAGACCATACGCAGATTTCTCACCATCAAGCACTAGTTGCATCGCAGTCATTGCAGTATCCACTGCACCACGAGCCGCTTCGTATGTGCCTTCGGTTAGCGGTGTCGTCGTCTCAAAACACCACCAACCAAGACGGCCACTGATGGAAGCCGGTTCGGCTCCGAGAGACATCTTGTTACGTAATGCTTGGCTATAAAACACTTCAGGCGTTACTTCGCGACATGGACCAATGGCGTCTTGATATTCCTGCCATGCAGTTGTGAGAAAACGCTCGAGCCCTGAGTCGTGAACAGCATTGATTGGTTCAATCCCCCATTGAGTCGGCAACTGCAAATCAAAACGAGAATCAGCTGACAATACTTCGCGAATGATTTCACCGCGACCAATGTGTTCGAATGGTGAATGAACGGTTCCCTTTTCAATTTCCGTGTGCGGATCATGCAAAAGGTGCGCTGGGGTGTAAACGACTTTCATGCCGACAACACTAGAAGACTGTTAGTCGAAACTTGGGCGTGC
>JBIILS010000156.1:0-2564 GCA_044232585.1 Ilumatobacteraceae bacterium | reverse complement strand
GGGCAGCGTGTGCGAAAGCGACAACCTGAAGGTGGGTTCATCGGCGATGGTGGCTCTCCCTGGATGAAACCAGATGAGATTGGCCGCTCAGGGTCTGGAATGGGTACAGATGCAACCAGTGCTCGTGTGTAGTGATGCTTAGTGTTCTGATAGAGCTCATCTGGAGGAGCGACTTCGCACACCTTGCCCAGGTACATAACCATGACGCGGGTGCTCACTGCCTTCACAACTGCAAGGTCGTGAGAAATGAACATCAGGGTTAGGCCGTAACGATCTTTCATGTCTTGAAGCAGGTTCAGAATTTGGGCCTGAACAGAAACGTCGAGAGCTGATACTGGCTCGTCACAGATGATCATGGTTGGGTCTAACGCGAGTGCACGAGCGATGCTGATGCGCTGGCATTGACCACCTGAGAACTCGTATGAGCGGCGATCTCTCACCACTTTCGGGTCAAGGTTCACGGCATTCAAAAGCTCGTCGATTTTTGCATCGATCTCGACTTGATTGCCGCGTTTCCAGACGCGCAGCGGTTCAGCGAGTACTTCGCTGACTGGCAAACGTGGATCAAGTGAGCTCACGGGGTCCTGAAAAATCATCTGCATTGCAGGGCGCATGTCGCGCAGTTCCTTCTTGCCAAGAGTGGTCAATTCGGTCGACAAGAAATTGACCGAACCACTGTTGGGCTTTGGCAATTGCAAGATGGCTTTTCCAAGTGTTGATTTTCCACAACCAGATTCACCAACTACTGCCAAAGTTTCACCGCGAACAAGGTCGAAGCTGACACCAGAGACAGCCTTAACGATCTTGTCTTTGCCAAGTTTGAATTCAACCGTGAGGTCTTCAACTGTAAGAACAATGTCGCCGTCCGGGCGCATGTGAGCTTTTCCGCTACCAGCCATTACTTTTCTCCCCCAATTGGAAACCAGCACCGATAAAAGTGGTTATTGCCAGCATCTTTCAATGGTGGCTTCTCGGCGCGACATTTGTCTTGAACATATGGACAACGGAGTGCGAAAGGGCACCCTGGCTCATTCTTGGTTGGGTCTGGCAAACGTCCTTCAATAACCGGCAAGCGGCTACCAGTTGGAGTTTCGAGACGGGGGATTGACTTCAGCAGTGCCTCTGTGTACGGCATTTTCATGTTGGAGAACAACTGACGAGTCGGTGCGTATTCAACGACGTCACCTGCGTACATCACGGCAATTTTGTCTGTGTGACCTGCCACGACACCAAGGTCGTGAGTAACAAGAATCATGGCCATGTTGAACTCTTTACGAAGTTCTGTAATGAGGTCGAGCACTTGTGCTTGCACAGTTACGTCGAGAGCGGTTGTCGGTTCGTCGGCAAAGAGCAGTTCTGGCTCGCATGACACTGCAATAGCGATCATGATGCGCTGGCGCATACCACCTGATAGTTGGTACGGGAACTTACGCAACATTGACTCTGGATCGGGGATACGTACCCTCTTCAACAACTCGATTGCCTTCAGTTTTGCAGCCTTCTTGTCCATGCCAAGACGAACTGTGAGGCTTTCGGTGAGTTGAGAGCCGATACGGCGAACAGGGTTGAGGGCGGTCATGGGATCTTGGAAGATCATGGCCATTCCGGTGCCCCAGAGTTCGCGGACCTCGTCTTTTGGCAATTCTGAAATGACTTTGCCGTTGTACGTGATTGTTCCGGTGCGCGTTGCTGTGCCTGGCAGAAGGCCCATTGTTGCTCGCGAAAGAACTGTCTTGCCAGAACCTGATTCACCTACGACTCCGAGACTCTCACCCTTGAGCAATTCAATGGTGACGTCGTTGACAGCACGGAGATTTCCGCGTGGAGTGGCGAAAGTGACTGACATTCCGTCAATCTTTAGAAGTGAACTCATATCTTTGACTCTCTCTGATCAAGGGCTTTACGTACATAGTCTCCGAACCAGTTACACGAGATAACTGTCAGGGCGATAGCTCCGGCTGGCAAGTAGACCTCCCACGGAGAGAACGCAATATTGCCTCGGCCGTTAGCGAGCATGGAGCCCCAACTGCCGCCACCAGGAACACCAATTCCAAGTACTGCGAGGGAGCCTTCAACAATGATGACTGATCCGATGGCGAGGAAACCGATAGCAAGAATTGCAGGTGCAACGTTAGGAAGGATGTGTTTGCGGATAATGGTGAAGTTCGATGTACCCATTGACTTCGACGCAAGGACGAATTCGCGGCTTGACCATTGAAGCGTGGCACCACGAGCGATTCGGCCAAGAATCGGAATGATGACGATGGTAAGTGACAACATCAGAACACCAACACGACGAGTGGTTGACGCTGGGTTGTTCTCGTCTGAGTACGCAAGCACTGAAATCAGGGCCAAAGAAAGCACCAAGTTGGGAATCGACAACATGATGTTGAAGGCCATGGTGATGACAAGGTCAATCTTTCCGCGGAAGTAGGCCGAAGCCACGCCTATAAACGTGCCGATAGCTCCACCGACTACCACAGCAACCAAGGCCACGAAGACTGACAAACGCGCACCGTGTACGAGACCCGAGTACATGTCGTAACCGTCGAGGGTGGTGCCCA
>JBIILS010000155.1:0-2578 GCA_044232585.1 Ilumatobacteraceae bacterium | reverse complement strand
TACCTGCAAGACGCATATCGCGGTCCCGTTTGGGAAGAAGTGATTATTCAGCTTGATCCTGAAGTTCAGCTTGTGTGTTTATCGGCAACAGTCTCGAACGCAGACGAAGTTGGTGACTGGCTATCCACAGTGCGCGGCAGAACTGATGTAGTTGTTGAGACAACGCGCCCCATAGAACTGGTTAATCACTTTGCGCTTTTTGATAACGCGTCTAAGCAATGCGAGATGTTTGAAACAGTTGTGGCTGGCGAGCCAAACCGACATGTACAAAGACTCTTATCGAATGCAACTCAGATTCGAGGTCGTTCTGGCCACAACGGTGGTAAGAAGCCGAGACGTTTCTCACCGCCAACTCGGCCTGAGATTGTCGAACTTCTTGAAGACAAATCAATGTTGCCAGCAATTGTCTTTATTTTCAGCCGAGCCCAGTGCGAGGATGCAGTTCACTCTTGTATGAACGCCGGAATGGTCTTGACATCTCTCGAAGAGGAGATTCAGATACGCGAAATCGTTGAACGTCATTGCGAGAACCTCACTGCAGACGATAAAGACGCGCTTGAATATCACCACTTTATTGACGATGTGGCGAGTGGGATCTCTTGCCACCATGCCGGCATGATTCCCATGTTCAAAGAGGCTGTAGAAGAATGCTTCGTACAGGGACTAGTCAAGGTCGTATTTGCAACCGAGACTCTCGCCGTAGGCATCAACATGCCAGCGCGCGCGGTGGTAATTGAGAAGTTGACCAAATACACGGGTGAGCATCATCAGTTGTTAAAAGCATCGGAATTTACTCAATTAACTGGACGCGCAGGTCGTAGAGGACTCGATGACATTGGGCACGCAATCTCTCTGTGGAATCCTTTTGTCGACTTCGACCAAGTTGTTGGGCTTGCACTCAGCAGAAGTTTTCGGCTGTCGTCTGCATTCCGCCCAACTTTCAACATGGCTGTCAATATGGTTCGGAATCGCTCACTCGATGGCGCGCATCACATCTTGAATCTTTCGTTTGCACAGTTTCAGGCTGACAAAGATGTTGTAACGTCCGAAGCCTCCCTCGATGGTCGCAAGCGTGAACTAGTGCTTCTTGAGAAGGCTCTTGCGGAGAGAGATTTTGGTCAAGAGAACATCACTGCAAGCGACCAGATGGCCTCTTCTGTCGAGGCAGAGATTGCACTTCGTTCATTACGTCCAGGCGACATTGTGATGTTTGATGCATCAAACATTAGAGGTAGAGGATTGATTATCAGTACTGCTGCCCGACGCTCAGGCATTCGTCTTACTGTTGTTACACCGAGTCGCAAAATACTCGACGTAATGGCAAAAGATTTGCGCTCATTACCGTTGAAGGCTGGACATGCAGACTTACCTGTTCCTTTTGAACCAGCTCGAACTGAGTTCATACGTGAGTCCGCTGCGCGACTCGTGAAGGCAAAGATTGACGAGACAATGGGAAGAGCAATGCAGGAGCAGAATGGTCCGCGCGTTGTCGATTCACCTTTGTCGCACAAAAGCATTCGCAAGTTACGAAACGAAATCGAGCAGATGGAGAGTCGTGCAGGCACTCGCGCTGGTTCTGTCGGGTCGAGGTTCATGGATGTCGTGCACATGCTTGAAGAAATGAACTACATCTCACAGTGGACATTGACCGAAAAAGGCGAAATGCTGGCAGGCATATTTCATGAGTCGGATCTATTGATTGTTGAAGTTATGAACAAGGGGTTGTTCGACAATTTGTCCGTCAATGACTTGGTGGCAGTGTTGTCAACGCTTGTGTACGAACCACGTGGAGGAGACTCTGGCGGTGCGCCACGTTGGCCAAACGAGCAAGTACGTCAAAGATTCAAGCGGATTGAACGTGTGAGCGAACAGGTACAAGACATTCAACGCCAGCGTGGACTTCATCAACACCGTGCACCGAACGGGGGATTGGCATTCGAAACTGCAGCATGGGCTAGCGGAAAACCATTGTCGAAAATTCTTGATCCGGATCTCACACCTGGAGACTTCGTACGCTCTATGCGTCAACTAATTGATCTTTTGCGACAGATTGTGACTACAACGTCGAATCCATCATTGCGAGACACTGCTGAATCTGCCACGCGCGCTCTTGATCGCGGGGTAGTGGCAGCCGCATCAGGAACATCGTCGCGATGATTACGCGTGGAGAACAGTGGGGCGTTCCGACAACACGGACTCACGCTGACATTGTTGTCAACGGAGATCGCGACCTTGCTTCACGTCCAAAGGACATACGTCTGATCGTGAAGGCAGGAGACATCGCTCATAGTCTCGGTGACCCTGTCAACCCACTAATCGGCGCAGAGTGCATAGAAGTTCCCATAGATGCACTTCGGGTGAATATCTCTTTACGTGACGGGTCGAGTGTTTCCTTGCTCGCTTCTTCGCATGTGATGATCGGGCATTGGTTGCGTGGCCGTTTTATCTGTGTGAACAACAGTGGGTTTATCGGAAAGAGAAATATCTCGCCTCGCGCTCATCCAAACGATGGATTCTTCGATGTCATGTCGTTGCAACCGTCTATGAGACTTCAGCAGCGTGTTCTTGCCCGTCATAG
>JBIILS010000154.1:0-2602 GCA_044232585.1 Ilumatobacteraceae bacterium | reverse complement strand
GAAGAGTTCTGTGCAAAGTACGACTCGCCTGCATTCGACACCGAGTACGTCAGCGCACCCTTGTCGTACTTCGAGCCACTCATTCACGACATGTTCAAGCCAAAAGGGCGCTAACGCAGAGAAATAACCTCTGTTCATTTTCTCCGAACACCATTGGAAGTAGTTTCATAGCTACCCCTTACATCGGAGACAACAATGAAAATCACCCTTCTCGGTACAGGCAGTCCTCTGCCAAGCGCAACGTGCGCAGGCCCATCAACTCTTGTTCAAGCCGACAACCAACACATCCTTGTTGACGCTGGTCGCTCCGTTGTTATGCGCCTTCTTGCAGCTGGTTGCCCTCCTCCGTTCGTGTCGGCAGTTCTCCTGACCCATTTGCATAGTGACCATATTTCTGATCTGAACGACGTCATCACTACTCGTTGGATTGCATCGCCGGCTGCAACTCCGCTTCCTATCTACGGCCCTATCGGCACAAAGAAGATGGTGGACGGATTGCTTGCCATGTTGTCGCAAGACGAGGGATACCGCCTCGCACATCACGATGACTTGCGTGCGGCTGGCGGAATGAAACTTGAAGTTCACGAAATTGAAGCTGGTCACACCTTTGCAATCGGCGGCGTTTCTATTTCAGTTCACGAAACAGACCATCGTCCCGTTGCACCAACAATCGGTTTCCGCATTGAGCACGGCGGCACCGTTGCTGCACTTGCTGGCGACACCATTCCATGCGAAGGCCTCTACGGCATGTGCAAGGACGCCGACTTCTACGTTCAAACAGTGATTCGTGAAGACCAGGTTCGTGCGTTGGCTCCATTGGTTCCAACTGGCGAGCGTTTCCTCGACATCATCGATTACCACTCAACAGTGCAACAAGCTGCGCAGACAGCAACGAAGTGCGGAGTAAAGACTTTGGTTCTTACTCACTTCGTTCCAGCAATTCAGCCAGGGGGCGAAGCCGAATGGCACGCAATGGCTGCTGAGTTCTTCACCGGTGAAATCATCATCGGCCCAGACCTCACTTTTGTTGAGAAGTAGCGAACCGCACACCTACTATTGCAACCGCTAATCCTGCGATTGCAAGCACGCCAAGGCGTTCTCCGAATAACACTGCGCCTTCAATCGTTGAAAGTGCTGGCGTCAAGAAAAACAAACTGCTGACCTGTGCTGCTGCTTGTCTACGCAACAACCACAACATGATCAAAATCGCTGCAATCGACAACACGCCAACTGCCCATGCAAGTGACAGAACACTGCGAGTTGTCACCGTGAATTGCCACCCTTCGCTGAAGACCACGCACGCACCGAGCACAACAGCCGTTACCAGATATTGAATCGAAGTTCCCGCCAACAACGGCGTTCCTTGTGCGTATTTACGCTGAATCAATGTGCCAGCTGACATGCCGACTACTGCAACAGCCATTGAGCACAATGCAAACGACGTAACGCCATCGCCAGCTCCACCATGCTCAATAACGACAGCAACAACTCCGGCACAACCAAGCACCACACCAAAGGCTTGTCGTGACGACAATTTCTCATTCAGCAATAAGCGGCTCAACGTTGTTGTGACAACAGGGTGTAGCGCAGCTATCAGTGCACTGATGCCTGATGGAAGGCCATGGTTAATGGCTACAAACACGCCACCCAGATACATGGCATGAATTCCGATACCGACGGCAAGCTGAACGGGTACCTGCTTGCGAGAAATTCGGGCCTCGCGGATGATTCGAGCCACTGCGAACAAGATCACCGAGGCAATAGCGGTACGTATAGTCAGGAAGGTCAGTGGTCCCGCATCTTTTGTGCCATAGCGGGCAACGATGAAACCCGTGCTCCACAACAGAACAAAGAGCCCAGGCGCCATTCTCTCCAGCAGTCGTTTGTCCACCCAATGAGCGTAGGTGGCACGACCTTCACTACAGTCGCTCTTATGACGAATGAAGAACTTCTCGCAACCGCCTGCCCCATCATCAACGAAATTGGTGCAGCCTTTTATTTCATCCCAGAGACCGGAGCAGTTGGCAAAGAACTCAACCTGCGCGGTATGGAGTTTTATGTTCTCGGACGTGGTGGCCCGCTTGGAGACTGCGACGGCGCAGCCCTTGCAGCAGCCTTTGGGTATTTCAAGCCAGCAATGATCGGCGGCATCTGGGAAGACGCCAAAGCAAAGTGTGACCCGCGTACAGCTGGTCGTGCGCACCTTGAATGTGCAGCAGCTCTTGGACGCGCGAAGTTCACTGGCTTGGCAAACCTTGACGCCATCGTGAAAACACTCGATGCAGTCAACAACGCAGCCGACCCTGATGGTCTCGGTTTGTATGCAGCAATGCGCACAGAGACTCTTGCAACCGATGCACCTGGTCGTGCAATGCAATTGTTAGCTCTCGTTCGTGAATTCCGCGGCGCCGCTCACCTCATTGCGTTGCGCGCTTCCGGGTTAGATACGAAGACCGCACACCACATCAAGCGTCCAGACATGGTGCCGGCATTCGGATACACACCAGAAGATGCTCCGACGATCACAGACGCTACTCATGCACAAATGGCAGCGGCAGAAAAGTTGACTGATGCACTCTGCGCGCCTGCGTATGCCGTATTA
>JBIILS010000153.1:0-2609 GCA_044232585.1 Ilumatobacteraceae bacterium | reverse complement strand
CGTTTCACCACAGTGCGTTGGTACGGCAATGGCCCGCATGAGTGTTACCCAGATCGTGAATCATCAGCAATGGTGGGCATATACGAAGGTAAGCCAGACGAATTGCCATACCTGGTTCCACAAGAGTTCGGATTACGCACTGATTGTCGATGGATGGAATTCATAGACGCAAAGAAGGGCCATGTGCTTCGCGTTGAAGCTGACGGCTGCCTCTTGCACATGTCAGCTGTGCACCATTCGGCACATGATTTGCATGTCGCTAGTGAACATGCCGAACTTGTTCGCCAACCGGCGCTAAACGTGCATCTCGATATTGCTCATCGTGGTGTAGGAACAGCTAGTTGTGGGCCAGACACTTTGGCGAAATATCTCATCGCACCAGGCGAATACACATTCGCCTATGTGGTGTCGTACCGCTAGACCACGTGGTGTGCTGCTGAAACTGGCTTCACGTGCCAGCCATCAACAACAGCATCTGGTTCACATAGTGCAACGATGCAACCACCGAAGCCGCCACCAGTCATACGCGCACCAAATACCCCAGGTGTTGCACACATGTCTTCAACTGCTGCATTCATTTGGTCGTTCGATATTGCAAAGTCTTCTGCCAAACTGCGGTGACAATCAGACATGATTTCACCGGCAGTCGAATAGTCGCCACTAGCCAGAGCTGATGCAAAAGAAACAACGCGTGCATTGTCTGTAATCACATGACGAGCTCGTGATGCAATGGTTGCATCTGTAATGGCCGCAATATCAGTCAACGATGCGTCTCGTAACGGTCCAATAATTGATTCTGCTGCGGCGCATTGGGCAACCCTGTCTGCGTAGGCGGAACCAACCAAGGTTCGGTGTGCAATAAACCGAACCACAATCTTCACATCAGTAGGAATTGGAACGTGCTGCACTTCCAATGTGCGGCAATCAATCATTGTTCCGTGACCATCTCGGGCACTAGCAATACACAACTGGTCCATAATGCCGGTTGGAACACCTGTGGCTACGTGTTCTGCGCGTCGTGTCAGTTGCGCCAACTCTGAAGAAGGCAATTCGCAGCCAAGCGCTAACGCCACTGCAATTTCAAGAGCAGCGCTAGATGACAACCCAGCGCCAACAGGAATCGTGGTGCTGACATGGCCGGAAATTCCACGTGGTGAATCCAACAGTGATGCAACAGCACCTACGTACTTGCCCCATGACGGCGTCATTGCAGCGTCAAACGATTTGCCTAGTGAAATAGAAACAGTGCCGTCTTCATCAGCAGAGTCAAGAACAATTCCAGAACCAGCAACGTCGTAATCAATAGTTGTCCACCGGTCAATTGCCATCGGGAACACAAGCCCACCTGTGTAGTCGGTGTGTTCACCAATCAGGTTCACGCGCCCAGGCGCAACTACTCGCATCACAGCAGAGCGCGTAGACGTGCCGCAACATCGGCAGGGTCGACAGGGTTAAAGAACTCGCCGCTTGCTACTTCTACGCCTGCAATAAATCGCGGAAGGCCTTGCGCGCGCCACGGAGACACAATTTCAATATTGAACCAGGCATCTGGCCAGTCATCACGAGTACGTGGCGCCTGATTAATCCACATCATGTAGGGAAGTGGCGCATCAAACAATGCATCAAGAGCCGCAAACAATCGCACCAACGTTGCAGCAAGAACTGCACGGTCGACTGCATTCATATCAGCAAGGTCTGCGATGCGATGTATGGGCGCAATGCGAATTGATACCGGGTACACCGCTGCATATTCGCTAAACACGCGCCACCCATCAACCTCAAGAATCACATGTTCTGCTGAAGCAACAACAGGTTCCCACCCAGCAGCAATCATGCGTGCAGGGCGAGGCGGAACATGGTCAAACGCGTAGATCTGTCCGTGAGGGTGCGAAATAGTTGCACCAATCTCGGCACCACGGTTTTCAAACACAATCACGTATTCACCGTTGGGCAGTTCGCGCAGTGCTTGCGTGCGTTGCGCCCATAGGTTCACAACAGATAACGCCTCGTCGGTAGTCAACGTGCCAAACGTTGCTTCATGGTTAGGGGAGTACAGCACCACTTCGCAGTAGCCCTCTTCCAATGCTGGCCAACGGTTCGGAAACGAACGAACTGAGTATTGTTCTGGAGCCTCTAGGCCGCCAACACAAAACGGACAGCCAGCAATAGGCAGGTTCGGTCTGTTCTGGCGGTCTGCCACCACATGCACAACTGTGCCTAGGTATGTATCGGTGCGAATGTCTCGAGCCATCGCACCATTCTGTCAGTTTGTTACTGAATCAGACTGCGCATTCCGAATCGCCGACTTCGCCAGAGAATGGGCCAGTCTCGTCATAGTCAACAAAGAACTCAGGTGATACGTCTGGCATTGGAATCTCATCAAGATCACGCAAGCCGTCTGCAACTGCAACTGCTCCACCAGAGCGGGCAAGCCAGCCCTGGAAGGTTTCAGCAGCCGAGCGTTCCGCAGCAAAGCGACGAACCACGCGAGCAACAGCCTCTGGTGCTGCCTTTGCAGGTACACGCAATGCCTTTTCACCGAAGTGAATTTGCTCTTCACCGACATAGCCGCCAAGAAGCATTTGATAGCCGGGCAATGACTTGCCGTG